>JBFYXW010000003.1:0-15884 GCA_041310335.1 Syntrophaceae bacterium
CTTCGGTACTGGAAATGACCGGGTGCTCTGCCAGTACGATAAAGAATTACCTAAATCTGCTAAGGCTTCCTCTCGAAGTAAGACACGCTATAGAAGCGAACAAGATGAACGCAACTTTAGGCTATGTACTTGCTGATAAAACAGACCACCCAGAGTTCGAAAGTATTTTCAGAAAAGCTCTTCACAAGAAATTGTCGAGGAGAGATTTAAAGAAATTATTTACATCATTGGAAGAACTTGAAGAAGATACGAACCAGATCAGTGCTCAGGCAAGATACTTTCTAAAACAACTCAATGATCTTAAGAGTGAGCTTAGCGAAAAATCAGATAACATCTCATATGATGATGCGGTTGCTTTATTAGAAGAGTTAACCGGAATTGGGGCTGTTGTTCGAGGGTTATTACCATCTGATAATAAAGCGGGCACTGATCATCATCATGAACACATGGCATAGTCAAATTTCTCTATTTGCCCCTGGCTTTGCCTGGGAAAGAAGAATGGAGTGAATATGAAGAATACAAATGTATCAACCAGGAAAGACCGAATAATGGTAGATGAAAGACCACAACTAGTGTCAATTGGTGAGGCAGCCAAGATTCTTGGAATTTCCGCAAAAACTATTAGGAATAGACTTGGACGCAAAGCTAAGTATCCTTTTCCAGTAAAACCTAAATACATCGGGAAAAGAGTTTTGTTCGATCTACGTGATGTCTGTAAGTATATAGATTCATTGCCAACGGAGAGAGAAGAGAGATAGGCAGGCTCCAATCGAAGAGAAATAACATAAGTGCTTATATGAAATCGTGTATCTATTATTCATAAAATCTATAGAATATTCAAGAAAATGCTACAAGAGATCTTGTGTAAAGATCGATATAATGATACAATAATGGCATAAGTTACTTTATGTTTATTACTGAAAATAGAAGACGAAAAATTTAAAAAGCGCGATGTATGGAGGGCAATTCGATGTCAATTTTAATTGAGTGTTTCGCATGCCACAAAAAGCAATCTAATAAGAATAAATCGTGTACTTGTGGTGTTGATCTCGATAAAGCTAGACGATCACAAAAAGCAGTCTACTGGCTTAATTACAGATTAAATGGAAGGCAACGTCGGGAGCGAGTTGGACACTCTCTTACCGAGGCACGCGATGCTGACGGCAAACGCCGTTCTCAGAAACGCGAAAACCGGATCTTCGATATTGTTCCAGAAGCAAAGATGACTTTAACAGAACTAGCAAAGTGGTATCTCAATTTGAAATCAGTAAAGGCGCTCAAGTCATATGATCGTAGCAAAGACGCTCTAAAAAATTTCAATGCTGCATTTGGAGATAGAACTGTTAACAGTATTAAGACCGTTGACCTTGAAGATTATCAGGTTGAAAGAAAACGCGATAAAAGAGCCCCCGCAACTATAGACATGGAGATGTCGATTGCCAAGACAATGGTGATGAAGGCATTCGATAATGACATGGTTGGTGGGCATACGCTCAAAGCTTTCAAGAAGGTGAAGAAATTACTTAAAAAAAATTCAAACGTCCGAGATCGTGTGCTTAGCATAAAAGAAGTCAAAAAGTTAATGGAGCATTCTCCTCCTCATACAAGGGCAATAATCGGCATAGCGCTCTATACTGGTATGCGAAAGAGCGAGATTACTTCCCTGACTTGGAACAAGGTTGATCTGAAGAATAGGATCATTCGGCTTGAACCGACGGATACGAAGGATAGGGAGCCGAGGAAAATTCCCATTTCCGAAGAGCTTCTTCGGATACTGGATAGTATCCCCCGAGCGATTCATGACGATCACGTCATCTTGTATGATGGCAAGCCGATACATGATATTCGCGGCGCATTGAGAACAGCTTGCAGGGATGCTGGGATAGCTTACGGGCGTTTTGCAGAGGGTGGGTTTATCTTCCATGATACCCGCCACACCTTCAATACGAACATGCGAAAAGCTGGTGTTGATCAATCAGTGATTATGAAAATCACAGGCCATTCAACGAATGAGATGTTTCAACGGTACAATACCATCGATGAGGACGATATCAAAAAAGGTGTAAACCAACTGGAGGGGTTCTTGAAAAGTGTTGACCAAAGCGTTGACCAAGGCTCAGGAAATACTCCCCATAATAAACAAGAAGGGTTAGCTGTGTCAGCTAACCCCTTGAAATCAAATGGCGGAAGTGCATGGGAATCGAACCCACCTGAGACGGTTTTAGCGCCCCACACCGAATTTGAAGTCCGGGAGGCCCACCAGTGACCTTGGCACTTCCGCGCGCTTGGCTTTATAGCAGAAACGATCCCGCTTTCAAAGATATTCCGGCCGCTCCGTCAGCCACCAGCCGTCG
Source organism: Syntrophaceae bacterium (assembly GCA_041310335.1). Classification (GTDB taxonomy): domain Bacteria; phylum Desulfobacterota; class Syntrophia; order Syntrophales; family PHBD01; genus PHBD01. Next base: position 2,355 of record JBFYXW010000003.1, read on the forward strand.
TCGATGACCTGCACGGTGACCTCCCGGCCTGCCTTGACCCGGGTGACGTCCTCGGGCAGGACGATGAGCCCGTTGGCCCGCACCATCGACTTGAGGATCCCCGAGCCCTGCTCGCCCGTGGTCCGGACGACGATGCGGCCTTCCTCCCTCTCCAGTCTCGCCCGCAGGAAACCCCGCACCCCCTTGCCCTTCTGGATGTCCTCCAGTGCGACGGCTTGGACGGTTTTGCGGAAAAGGCGCCGGTGGCCCGCCATCTTCAGGAGGGACGGCCGGACGAACTGCTCGAAGGAGACCATGGAGGAGACGGGGTTTCCGGGGAGACCGAAGAGGGGAACACCGCCCATCTCGCCGAAGGCCAGGGGCTTCCCGGGCCGCATGGCCACCTGCCAGAACTCGATCCGGTTTCCCTCCGTTCGCAGAATGTCCTTCACCAGGTCGTAGTCGCCCATGGAGACGCCGCCGGAGGAGAGGATCACGTCCGCCCGGAGGGCCATGCGGAACTTGGCCTTCAGGTCTTCCCGCGTGTCCCGGGCGATGCCGATCATGAGCGGAACGGCGCCGCAGGCCGTCACCTGGGCTGCCGAGGAGTAACTGTTGCTGGAGATGATTTTCCAGGGCGTCACCGGTTCGTCGATCTCCACCAGTTCGTCCCCCGTCGCCAGGATGGCCACGAGGGGCCGCTGGTGGACGGAGACGAAGGAGCGCCCCAGGGAGGCCAGCATGCCCACTTCGGCGGCGCGGATCACGTCTCCCCGTGCCAGGACCGTTTCCCCCTCCCGAACGTCCTCTCCGGCCCGGCGGAGGTCCAGGCCCGCCTCGGCGGCGACGAAGATCCGCACGTTGCCGCCGTCCTTTTCCGTGTCCTCCACGCGGACCACGGCGTCGGCGCCGACGGGCAGGGGGGCTCCCGTCATGATGCGCACCGCCTGGCCCGGGCCGATCTTCTTTTTCGGGATGGCCCCCGCCGGAAGGTCCTCGATGACCTTCAGCACCGCGGGACTCCCAGGGGACGCGCCCCGGGTGTCCTGCCAGCGCAGGGCGTAGCCGTCCATGGCGGAGTTGTCTTTCGGGGGAATGTTCCGGGGGGACTTCACGTCCTCGCCCAGGACCCGTCCCAGGGCGTCCAGAAGGCTCACCCTTTCCAGGCCCAGCGGCGAGATGGTCTTCAGAATGTGGTTCAGGGCTTCTTCGACGGGGATCATGAATCCGGCGGCGGGATGAACGAGACCGTATACAGCAGGTTGCAGGTTCCCGGAGCCTTGCTCCTTTCTGGTTTTCAGTTCCGGATGTACCGGTCGCCCTGCTTTTGTGCGAGTCCCCGCTTCAGGAGGTACTCCAGGTGTTTCCGGATCAGGGCTCCCTCGGCGAACTCGAAGAATGCCTTCGGCTCCCGGGGCTTCCCATAGCAGATCCAGGTGTTCCGGATTTCCTGGAAGGTCCTCTCTTTCTTCAGGAAGGCCAGGAGTTTCCGTTCCCGCTCGAAGATGACCTCTTCGTAGCGGCTCCAGACGAGGTCCGGCGCGCTGGTGAAAACCCCCGCCTCATGGCTCGTCAACCACAGTTTGGCCGGGATATCCCGGAGGCGGTGGATGGAGGCGATGGTCTCCTCGATGCTGGAGTAGCGGTCGCCGTACCAGGGGCCGAAGGAAGTCAGGTCGTAGTCCCCGAGAAAGAGGATCTCGGAGCGGCGGAAGAGAAAGGAGAGGTTTCCCGGTGTATGTCCTGGCGTGGCAATGACCTCCACCTGCTCCGACCCGAGGTCGATGACCTCCCCGTCCTGAAAGAAACGCGAGGGCTTGCGGGGCCGGTAATGAAACTGCTCCTCCATGAAGCGCTGCCAGTATTCCCGTTCTGCGATACCCTCGATGCCGTACCAGTCGAGGAACACCGACATGCTGGCCATCGGCGGGGCGTCCCGCTGGGAGATCCAGATGGGCAGCCCGTCGAAGACGTCGATCTCGGAGAAGTGGTCCTCGTGGAAGTGGCTGAGCCAGACGGCGCTCACCCGTCCCCGGTCCCGCAGATCCTGGAGGGCCTCGCGGTCGGAGGCAGGGTCGATGATGACCCCCGCCTCTTCAAGGTAGAGGGAGTGGCAGTAGGGATATTTCCCCTGGTTCTTCCCGAAGATGACCCGAACCGGGCCGAAGGTTTTTGGTTCCGTCATGGCAAGTATTATATAAATGCTAGATCGGGGGCTGTCAAGGAATGAACACCCCTGTCCCTATTTTCCTTGACCGGCCCTCCGTTCATCCGCTATAGGGGGCACCTGTTTCCGGGATCGCGTGTCAATCCATAATCTGAACGAATATCGGGAGGTTAAGTTATGAGAATCATATTGCTGGGGGCCCCCGGGGCCGGCAAGGGGACCGTGGCCAAGCTGCTGACGGAGCACGACGGGTCCGTCCAGATCTCCACGGGAGACATCCTGCGGGCCGCGGTGAAAGAGGGGACGCCCCTGGGAAAAGAGGCGAAGGGCTACATGGACCGGGGCGACCTGGTGCCGGACAGCCTCATCATGAAGCTCATGGAGGTCCGCCTCCAGGAGCCGGACTGCGCCAAGGGGTTCATCCTCGACGGCTTTCCCCGGACGATCCCCCAGGCGGAGGCCCTGAAGGCCCTGCTTGCAAACCTGAAGATCCGCCTCGACTTCGTGGCGAATCTGGAAGTGCCCCGGGACGTGATCCTCGACCGCCTCACCACGCGCCGGACCTGCTCCAATCCGGACTGCCAGGAGATCTACAACGTCAAGAGCAACCCCCCCGGTCCCGGCGGGGCCTGCAAGAAGTGCGGCAGCCCCACGATCCAGCGGGCCGACGAGACGGAGGAGGCCATCTCCTTCCGACTGGAGACCTACAATGCCAAGACGGCCCCCCTGATCGGCTTCTACGAGACGGAGGGGCTTCTGAAAACCTTTGTGTCCCTCAGCAGCAAGGACACCGTGGAAGCCGTCAAGAAGGCGCTTCCGGCCTGATGATCCGGCCGCCCGCCCCCGTTGCCCCGGCGGGGGCGGGAAGGATCGCCGTCCGGCCGTCCGCGTGAATTCCCCCGGGAGGAGCCGGTGCCCAGAAAGATCGATTACGGGAAGGAACTGAACGAAGAGCAGCGCGGGGTCGTCCTCGAGGAAGGCGGCCCCCTGCTTGTCATCGCCGGTGCCGGGAGCGGCAAGACGCGCACCCTGACCTACCGGGTGGCCCGCCTCATCGAGGCGGGCGTGCAGCCCTCGCGGATCCTCCTGGCCACCTTCACGAACAAGGCCGCCTGGTCCATGCTCTCCCGGGTCCGGTCGCTCCTGGGCCTGGAACTGGAGCGATTCTGGGGCGGGACCTTCCACTCCGTGTCCCACCGGATCCTCCGCCGCCACTCCGAGCGCCTGGGGTACGACCGGAGCTTCTCCATCCTGGACGCAGAGGACGCGGTTTCGCTGGTCAAGGCCTGCATAGCCGAGCTGAACCTGCAGAAGGCCTCGGAGAAGTTCCCCAAGGCGGAGGTCGTCCAGGGTATCCTGAGTTATTCCGCCAACACCGACACCCCCGTCGGGGACATCATCTTCAGCCGCCACCCTTATTTCCTTTCCCGGTCCGACGACATCGCGGCGGTGGCCGATCGCTACCGCGAACGGAAGCGGAAGCTCCAGGCCATGGATTTCGACGATCTCCTCCTCAACGCCCGGAGGGTCCTGGCGGACCACCCGGAAGTGCTGCAGGAGTACCGGGACCGCTTTCTTCATGTCCTGGTGGACGAGTACCAGGACACGAACGCCATCCAGGCGGACCTGGTGGACCTGCTGGCCTCGGGCCACCGGAACCTGATGGTGGTGGGCGATGACTCCCAGAGCATCTACTCCTTCCGGGGCGCCAACTTCCACAACATCCTTCGCTTCCCCGAGCGCTACCCCGACTGCCGGGTCTTCCGCCTGGAGACGAACTACCGGAGCACGCCGGAGATCCTGAACCTGGCGAACCTGAGCATCCGGAACAACGAGAACCAGTTCGAAAAGACGCTCAAGGCTGTCCGTACGGAGGGGGTAAAGCCCGTCCTGGCAACGGCGGGCTCCGTCCTCCAGCAGGCCCAGTTCGTCGTCCAGCGCATCCTCGAGCTGGAGGGAACGATGCCGCTCAAGGACATCGCCGTCCTCTACCGGGCCCACTACCACTCCATGGAACTGCAGATGGAACTGACCCGGCGGGGGATCCCCTTCGAGATCCGCTCGGGCATCCGGTTCTTCGAGCAGGCCCACATCAAGGATGTGACGGCATACCTGAGGATCCTCGCCAACCCCGGCGACGAACTGGCCTGGAAGCGGGTCCTGCCGCTCTACAGCGGCCTGGGAAAGGTGGCGGCGGAGAAGGTCTGGCGGTTTGTCTCTTCCCAGCCGGACCCCCTGGAGGCCCTGCAGACGGATGCCTTCCTGAAGGGGGCCACGCGGACGGCCCTGCCGGGGCTCCTGCGCTTCCGGGGGGTCGTCGCCCGGCTCCGCGAGCAGGCCGGGGACGCAAGCGTCGCGGACCTGATCGGCCTCGTCCTGGAGCAGGGATACCGGGACCACCTGTACCAGGTCTACCCGGAGGCGAACTTCCGGGAGGAGGACCTGCTGCAGCTGGCGAACTTTTCCGGGGGATTCGAGCGGCTGGAGGATTTCCTGAACGAACTGGCCCTGCTGACGAACATGGAGAAGGAGGACGTGAAGGCGGCGGCCGACACGGACAAGGTGACCCTGAGCACCATCCACCAGGCCAAGGGCCTGGAGTGGTCCGCCGTGTTCCTCATCTGGTGCGCCGAGGGGATGCTGCCCCTGGCCCGGGCCCTGAACGACGAGGGCGGTGTAGAGGAGGAGCGGCGCCTCTTCTACGTGGCCTCCACCCGGGCAAAAGACCAGCTGTACCTCTGCTACCCCGTGGCGGACTACCGCCGTGGGACCGGCTCCATGATCGTCCAGCCTTCCCGCTTCATCCGGGAACTGTCCCCCCGCTTTCACGGGACCAGGGAGAGGCCGTACGAGGAGTGGCTGGTGGACGAATCGTTTTAAAATCTGCCACCTTTTTTGTTAGAGCCAGCGGTCGCTCTTCATCTTCTCCTCGTACTCCGCCTTCAGGGCGATTTGGGTCGCCTCGGCCATGTCCTCGGCCCGCTTGACCCAGTCCTCGAACTTGATGTCCAGCCCGAAGACGCCCACCATCTCGTCCTGCTTGTCCACGATGGGGGCCGAGACGGTGATGCACAGCGCGCCGGTCATCTTGGAGATGTAGAAGTTTGTGACGTGGCACTTGCCTGTCTGGATGGGGCGGATGAACCACTCCCGGTCCGACTGGTCCGTCCCGACGCCGTAGTGTTCGAACCGCGTGCGGTCCGCCAGGGCGGTGATGTTGCGGGTCTTCTTCCGGCCGTCCATGTCCACCACGTAGGCGAACTGGATGGACGGGTGCTCCTCCAGGACCTTCTCCATGACGGGTTCCTGGAGTTCCGGCTTCATGGTCTTCATGGCCGGGTCCTCCAGGACCTGCCGGATGACCGACAGGGCCGCCTGGGCCGCCCGGTGCTTGATCTTGTCCAGGTCGGACATGAACAACTCCGGCAGGTACTTCCGCACGAGCCGATCCATCTCCTCATTGGAGATGCTGGTCACGCGGCCCGCCTCGTACTGGTCGGCGATCCACTTGTGGATCCGGGAGATGCCCGGGTGGCGCTTGTCCACGGAGCCGTCGCCCTCGAGCCCCAGGCTGGAGTTGATCCAGAAGGCGATGCCGGACTTCCCGGAAACGTCGGACACCATGGGCGTGATGGGCCGCTTGAGGAGCTTTCCGGTGTCGAAGATGTTGTAGATCTCCTCGCTCTTGATGAGGCCGTCGGCGTGGATCCCAGCCCGGGTGACGTTGAAGTCGGCCCCCACGAAGGGATAGTTCGCGGGGATCTTGTATCCCACCTGCTTTTCGAAATACTGGGCGATCTCCGTGATGACCGTCGTGTCGATGCCGTCGGAGCCCCCCGTCAGGGAGAGGTACTCGATGATGAGGGCCTCGATGGGCGGATTGCCCGTCCGCTCGCCCAGCCCCAGGAGGGTGCCGTTGGCGGCGCTGCAGCCGTAGAGCCACGCCGTGGTGGCGTTGATGAGGGCCTTGTGGAAGTCGTTGTGGCCGTGCCACTCCAACAGTTCCCCCGGGACGCCCGCATCCTCGATGAAGGCCCGGACAAGCTTTTCCACGCTCCGGGGCAGGGAGGCGCCGGGATAGGTCACGCCGTAGCCCATGGTGTCGCAGAGCCGGATCTTGACGTCGATGCCGGACTCCTCCCGGAGCTTCATGAGCTCGATGGCGAAGGGAATGCAGAAGCCGTAGATATCCGCCCGGGTGATGTCCTCGAAGTGGCACCGGGGGCGGATTCCCGCTTCGAGGATGGCCTTGACGATCCCCAGGTAGCCGTCCATGGCCTGGCGCCGGGTTTTGTTCAGCTTCAGGAAGATGTGGTAGTCCGACACGGAGGTGAGGATCCCCGTCTCCTGGAGGCCCGCCTGCTTCACCAGGTGGACGTCGTCGATGGCCGCCCGGATCCAGCCGGTCACCTCCGGGAAGGAAAAGCCCAGGGCGCGGCACCGCTCCACCGCCTCCCGGTCCCGGTTGCTGTAGAGGAAGAACTCCGTCTGCCGGATGACCCCCCGGGGCCCGCCCAGGCGGTGCATGAGGGTGAAGAGGTCGACGATCTGCTGAACCGTGTAGGGCGGCCGGGACTGCTGGCCGTCCCGGAAGGTCGTGTCGGTGATGAAGAGGTCCTCCGCTGGGTTGATCGTCACGAGTTTGTGGTCGAAGTCGATCCGGCAGACTTCCTCATAGGGAAAGACCTCCTTCTGGAGGTTCGGCTCCTCGATGTCCTTCAGTTCGTACCGCCAGAACTTCGAGTGCTCGTGATCCAGCAACTTCCTGTATTTGTTCCACTTAGCCATGGTATGATGCTCCCGTTGAGAAAGGGTTCCCCGTTCGGTTTCCTACTGGACGATCTTCAGCGACAGTTCCATCAGTTGCCCGATGCTCGCTGGCGAGGGGGCGTCGGTGAGGAGGCATGTCGCCTTCTGGGTCTTCGGGAAGGCGATGACGTCGCGGATCGACTCGGCCCCCGTCATCATCATGATGAGGCGGTCGAACCCGAAGGCGATGCCGCCGTGGGGGGGCGTTCCGAACTCGAGGGCGTCCAGGAGGAAGCCGAACTTCTGCCGCGCCTCCTCCTCGCCCAGCCCCAGGGTCTTGAAGATCTGCGCCTGCACGTCCTGGCGGTGGATCCGGATGCTGCCGCCGCCGATCTCCGATCCGTTGAGGACCAGGTCGTAGGCCCGGGCCCGGACCTTTCCGGGGTCCGACTCCAGGAAGGGAAGATCCTCCAGCACCGGGGACGTGAAGGGGTGGTGGGTCGAGACGAACCGCTTCTCCGTCTCGCTGTACTCCATCAGCGGGAACTCGGTAATCCACGTGAAGGCGAACCGCCCCGGTTCGATGAGCCCCAGCTTGCGGGCCACGTATATTCGCAGGTTCCCCAGGGAGTCGTGGACGATCCCCGGCGTGTCGGCGACGAAGACGATCAGATCGCCCTCCCCGGCCTCCATGCGGGCCTCCACGGCCTTGATCTCTTCGGGCTTCAGGAACTTGGCGATGGGGGACGTCCAGCCGTCGGGGTTCACCCGCGCCCAAGCCAGTCCCTTGGCGCCGAAATCGGCGACGTAGTCGCGCAACTCGTCCAGGTCCTTCCGGGACAACTTCCGGTTGTCCTCGATCTTCACGGCCTTGATGACGCCGCCCATGCCGGCGACTTCCTGGAACAGCTTGAAGTCGCACCCCTGCAGGATTTCCGTCAGGTCTCTAAGCTCCAGGGCGAAGCGGGTGTCGGGGTTGTCCTTGCCGAACCGGTCGATGGCCTCCCGGTAGGGGATCCGCGGGAAGGGGATCGGGAGTTCCACCCCCAGGCAGGCCCGGAACAGGTGGGCCATGAATCCCTCCATGACGGCGATGAGGTCGTTCTCCTCGATGAAGGACATCTCCAGGTCGATCTGGGTGAACTCGGGCTGGCGGTCCGCCCGGAGGTCCTCGTCGCGGAAGCACTTGACGATCTGGTAGTAGCGGTCGAAGCCCGACACCATCAGGAGCTGCTTGAAGATCTGCGGCGACTGGGGAAGGGCGTAGAACGTCCCCGGGTTCACCCGGCTGGGGACGAGGTAGTCCCGCGCTCCTTCGGGAGTGCTCTTCGTCAGGAAGGGCGTCTCTACCTCGATGAAGCCCTGGCCGTGGAAATACTCCCGCGTGGCTGCCGCGGCCCGGCTCCGGAGGAGGATGTTCCCCTGGATGCTCGTACGGCGCAGGTCCAGGTAGCGGTAGCGCAGGCGCACGTTTTCGGAGACCTCCGCGTCCGCCTCGAGAGGGAACGGCGGGGTCTTCGACTCGTTGAGGATTTCCAGGGCGTCCGCCAGGACCTCCACCTCGCCGGTCTTCATGTTCGGGTTTTCCATGCCCTCGGGCCTCCGGCGGACGGTCCCCCGGACGGCGAGGACGTACTCGCTCCGGATGCGGTGGGCCACCTGGTGGGACGCGGGGTTCGTCTCCGGGTTGAACACGACCTGGACGAGGCCTTCCCGGTCCCGCAGGTCCACGAAGATGACGCCGCCGTGGTCCCTTCTGCGGTGCGTCCAGCCCATGAGGATGACGGTCTTGCCCAGGTCCGCGGCCGAGACCTGGCCGCAGTAGTGGGTTCTCTTCTGCACGGTGATGAAATCAGACAAGGTCTTTTGCTCCTCTTTGCAATGCTTCCAGTTTCTCGGTGATGCTTGCCAGGTCCAGTCGGACCGTGGTCTGCGAACTGTTCTTCATGTCCCGGAAAACGCCCTGGTTTTCCGCGATCTCCCGGTCCCCGATGATCAGGGCGAAGCGGCAGCCGAACTTGTCGGCCCGCTTCATCTGGCTCTTCAGGCTTTTCCCGGCGTAGTCCATCTCCGCCTCGATGCCCTGCAAGCGGAGGCGGTTCGCCAGTTCAAAGGCGATCTTCTGGGCCTGGGCACCCAGCGCGGCGATGAACAGGGCCGGCGTGCGCCGGAAGTCGTCCTCCTGCGCGCGCATGAGCGAGACGAGGCGCTCGAAACCGATGGCGAAGCCGATCCCCGGGATGTCGGGCCCCCCGAGCTGCTGCACCAGGCCGTCATAGCGGCCGCCCCCGACAACGGCGTTCTGGGCGCCCAGGACGTCCGTGGTCACCTCGAAGGTGGTGCGGGTGTAGTAGTCGAGGCCCCGAACCATGCGGTCGTTGATGGAGAAGGGAACCCCGAACAGGCCCAGGGATTCCTGGACGGTCCCGAAGTGGGCGCGGCAGTCCGCGCACAGGAAGTCCGCCAGCCGGGGAGCGCCGGTGACGGCCTCCCGGCAGGACTCGATCTTGCAGTCGAAGACCCGCAGGGGGTTCGTGTCAATCCGGCGCCGGCAGTCTCCGCAGAGCATCTCCTCCCGGCCCTGGAGATGGGCGACGACGGCCCCGCGGAAAGCGGGCCGGCATGCGGGGCAACCCAGGGAATTGATCTCGACGCGGGTGTCCTTCAGACCCACGGCCCCGAGGAAGTGGACGAGCATCAGGATCAGTTCCGCGTCCACCCGGGGGTCGTCAAGCCCCAGGATCTCCGCGTCGATCTGGTAAAACTGGCGGTAGCGTCCCTTCTGGGGCCGCTCGCGGCGGAACATGGGGCCGATCGTGTAGAGCCGGGCCACCGGGTCGGCGGCGTACAGGGCGTGCTCGATGTAGGCCCGGACGACCCCCGCCGTCGCCTCCGGGCGCAGGGTCAGGGACTCGTCCCCCCGGTCGGTGAAGGTGTACATCTCCTTCTCCACGACGTCCGTGGTCTCGCCGATGCCCCGGGCGAACAGTTCCGTCTTCTCCAGGATCGGGATGCGGATGTCCCGGAAGCCGAAGGCGTGGAACACCCGGCGGGCCTGCTCCTCGACAAAGAGCCACTGGCCCGCCTCGGCGGGCAGGATGTCTTTGAAGCCCCGAATGGCGCTGATGGTTTCCATGGACATGTCGCAGCCTTTTTTCTCAAAGGCGGGATAACTAGCATAGAAACAAGAGGAAGGCAACCGCATTCTGGGGTGGGGTCCGGTACCGGGTGGCTCCCTCCGGCGGACCCGCCCGGGGTGCCGAGTCCCCGCAGGAGGCTCGCCTGCCAAACCGATCTTCCGCAGCGCCGCCGCCGGTTTGCGGCGAGCTCGGGCTCGCATCCGTTCAGGGGAGTGCCGTTCCGCCGGACGACCATAGCCGGTTCTTTCCCGGAGCTTCTTCCAGATGGGAGTGGACGTCGATCCGCCGCCCGTCCGTCGTGACCGTGACGGCCCCCGCCCGGTCCGTCCGGTGCACCGCTGCCCCGGTGGTCCGGAGACGGGCAAGCACGTCCGGGTGGGGATGGCCGAAGCGGTTGTCCCGCCCGCAACTGACAATGGCCACCCCGGGCCGGACCCGCTCGAGGAAGGGGGACGTGCTGGAGGCGCGGGACCCGTGGTGAGGAGCCAGCAGGATGGAGGCGGCAATGTCCCGTCCCGAATGCGCCAGCACCTCCTCCACCCGCCCGGAGATGTCCCCGGGGATGATCACGCCGACGTCACCCAGGGTCGCCCGAAGGACGAGGGAGTCGTCGTTGGCATCCTCGTATGCATTCCCGCTCCCGGTCATCCTGCCCGGGCGGAGCGGGGCAGGGTGGAGGAAGTTGATCCGGACACCGTCCAGAAACCTCTCTCCCGTGGTGGCCGAGACGATGGATAGGGGGATCTTTCGGTTTTCCAGGATCCGGCGGATCGGCAGGAACTCCGGGTCCGCCGCCGCCTGCGCCGTGGTCCAGAATTCGCGAACGCGAAAATGCTCCAGGATGAAGGGCAGCCCCCCCATGTGGTCCGGGTGGGGATGGCTGAGGGCGACGACGTCGATGCGGAGAATCCCCTCGTGCCAGAAGAAGGGAGCGAGGACCTGTTTTCCCATGTCGAAGGGGGAATCGCCGTGGAGGCCGCCGCCGTCCACGAGGATGCGGGTTCCCCGGGGAAGCCGCAAGAGGGTGGCGCTCCCCTGGCCCACGTCGACGGCGGTGACCCGGAGCGTTCCGTCCCACCGGTCCCTGAGCAGGGCATATCCTCCCTCGAGGACGAGAAAGGCCGCGCAGATGACCGCCGTCCAGGCGGGGATGGCGAGGGAGCGTCGCCCCGGCCGCAGTAGCTCCGCCGGCGCGACGGGTTTCTTTACCCCCCGCCGTTCCGCAAGCGCTTCCAGGAACAGCGCCGTGGCGGCCAGAAGGACCCAGAAGATGGCCATCCGGAGGAAACCCGGTGTGGGGACGTACACCGACGCCCAGGAAAGCGAGGCCAGCGACGACAGCAGGGCGAGGCAGATCTCGACCAGGAATGCCGCCCCGGAGGTCAGGGCGGCCGCCAGGGGGGACGAGAGAACGTACGCCAGGATCAGGAGCGTGCAGAGCGGAATCGCCAGCAGCCCCAGGATCGGCACGAGCAGGAGGTTCGCCGCCATGGCGATCAGGGACACCCGGTTGAAGTAGAAGGCCACCAGCGGCAGGGTCCCCAGCATGGCCGCCAGGGTCACGGCAGAGAACAGGGCCGCCTGGTGGAGGGCCTTCCGGAAAAGCCGGGCGAAGGGTGTTCCCCCTTCGGGGTCGGGCCGGGGGATCCAGAGGATGAGCCGCGGTGCAACGAAGAGGATGGAGGCCACGGCGGCGAAGGACAGCTGGAACGACACGTCGAAGAGAGAGCCCGGCGAAACCAGGAGGATGAGCATGGCTGCCAGGGCCAGGGTGTTGTAGAGGTCGCGCAGCCGGCCGATCAGGAGCGCGGCCAGGAAGGCCAGCACCATGATTGCGGCCCGGAGGACCGACATCCCCGCCCCGGCGATGAGCGTGAAGGCGACGACCGGCAAAACCGTCAGCGCCATGGCCAGGGGGCGGACCGGGAACGACAGGAGGAGCGTCTCCGACCGGGACAGGGCCGCCCGGAACAGGAAAAAGAAGAACGCGGCGATGATGCCGATGTTGAACCCGGAGATGGCAATGATGTGGGAAGTCCCCGTGCGGTTGAATTGTTCCGTCACGTCATCCGGGATTTCCCGGGCATCCCCGAGGATGACCGACTGGATGACCTCTCGCTCTGGTGAGGATGCATGGGCGTAGAGGAAGCCCTTCAATCCCTCCCGGAAGTCCTCCAGGGCGGTGCGGAGGGGGTTTCCCGCGCCCTTGCGGATCAGGACGGCCGCGGCGGGATCCGCCACGGAGGCCCGGACCCGGATGCCCTGGAGGCGGTAGTACCGCTCCGCGTCGAATCCGCCGGGGTTGTGGTAGGAAGAGGGGACCCGGAGGCGGGAGCGAAAGCGAAGGTGGTCGCCGTACTGAAAGGTCCGGGCCGAGGGGTCCTGCAGGGAGAGGAGGATCTTCCCCGCCGCGGGCGTCCAGCCTTCGTTCCGGAGGGCCGCGGAGGCGCAGACGGTAAGGTCCGTTCGCTCGGGCGTGCGCCGCGGATGATCGCAGACCGTGCCCTGGATGATGACGGGGGGTTCCCCGGCAAAGCGGGCCACCGAGTCCGGTGGCGGGGGGCCGTGCAGTAGTGGCTGAATCAGGATCGCCGCCGTGACGGCCATCCCGGCGCCGACTGTCCAGGTAGCGGCCCCGTCGTGGCCGGTGCGGCGAAAGACGAAGAGAAGCAGCAGGAGAACGCCCAGCGCGCAAAGCAGCGCCGCCTCGGGCAGCGGGAAGCGCGAGCCGGCTAGGATCCCCGCGATCTGGAACGCGAGGAAAGGCAAAAGCGGACGCTTCATGGTTGCATTCTACACCATTCTCCGGAAAAGTTCCTGTTGATCGGGGGCTCCCTCCCATAGTAATCAGGGGCACCGCGCATGTCCCCGCGGAAACGCGACCGCATCCGCCAACCGAGGGCGGGAAGGATCCTGCCGGATGACCGAACCAATGGACAGGAATATCGAGAGCGCCCCGATCCGCCTCCGGATCCTCCTGCTTTCTCGCCTCCTTGTCAACACGCTGCTCTTGGTTGTCTACCTGTACCTGAATTTCCTGGAGCGGGATCTCATCCCGGAGATCACCCTCTCCGGGTTCGGAACGGTCATCTTCCTGGGGTACGCCCTTTCCGTCGCCTACCTCCTGTTCCAGCAGATCAACGACGATCCCCGGACGAACGTCTACCTGCAGAGCATGGGAGACGTGCTCCTCGTGACGGGGCTCGTGCACTTCACCGGCGGCGTGGGCAGCGTCTATGCCGTCTTTTATCCCCTGATCGTCATCTACGCCGTGTTTTTCCTGGGCCGCGGCGGGGGGATGATCATCGCCTCGGGGTGCAGCGTCTGCTACGGTCTCCTCCTGGACCTGGAGTACTACAGCCTCATCCCCGTCGACGAATACGTGCAGCTCCAGTTCTATGCGCACCGCCCGGGATACGTCTTCACCCGGATCGCCACCTACATCCTGTCCTTCTACGTCATCGCCTTCCTGGCCAGCTTCGTGGTGGAGCGGGA
>JBFYXW010000004.1:0-9366 GCA_041310335.1 Syntrophaceae bacterium
GGCCATTTCCGAAACCCACCCGGAACGGGAGGAGCGCCTCCTCTACACGCAGGACCAGGTCTTCGAGGAGGGGCTGCTGGACTTCGAGAACATCCTCGAGTTCAAGCCCGGCATGGCCACCATCGAGGACATCAACCGGGCCCACATCTGCGTCCCCGACGCCCGATCCGTCATCACCGAGTCCCACCTGATCTCCGCCGGCGGGGCCATCACCGCGGCCGACAAGGTGCTCCGGAAAGAGGTGGACAACGCCTTCGCCCTCGTCCGGCCGCCGGGGCACCACGCCATGCTGGTCGTCCACGGCGCCCGGGGGTTTTGCAACATCAACATCGAGGCCGTCATGGTGGAGTACATCCGGAAGCATTACGGCATCCGGAAGATCGCCATTGTCGACACCGACTGCCACCACGGCGACGGCACCCAGGACATTTACTGGAACGACCCGGACACCCTGTGCATCTCCATCCACCAGGACGGCCGGACCCTTTACCCGGGCACGGGTTTCCAGGACGAAATGGGGGGGCCCAACGCCCTCGGCTACACGATCAATATCCCTCTGCCGCCCAGGACGTCCGACGAGGGATTCCTCTACACCCTGGAGAACGCCATCCTGCCCATCCTGGACGACTTCCAGCCCGAACTGGTCATCAACTCCGCGGGCCAGGACAACCACTACAGCGACCCGATCACGAACATGCGCTTCAGCGCCCGCGGGTACGCCCTTCTCAACGACCGGTTGTCGCCCCACATCGCCGTCCTGGAGGGCGGGTACTCCATCGAGAAGGCCCTGCCGTACGTGAACACGGGTATCATCCTGGCCATGGCCGGCCTCGACTACGACTCCGTCCGGGAACCGGACTACAACGCCGAATCCCTGCGCCAGCCTGCGGAATTGACCCGGAAAATCGAGCGGGACGTGGAAGACGTCTACCGGCTCTGGAAGAACCGCCACGCCCTGAAGAAACAGGTGGTGAAGGATGCGCGGTATGTCCGGCGCAGGAAAGCCATTTACTACGACACCGATGGCATCTCCGAGCACCAGGAGGAAACGGTGCGGGTCTGTGACGACTGCGGCGGTCTCGTCCTGATCGACTCCCAGGCAGACACGGGGAACCGCGTCTACGCCGTCATCATCCCGCGCCACGCCTGCCCCGAGTGCCGCCGGGACGGCGAGGAGTTCTACGGAAAGATCCCCGTCCAGCAATACGCCCGCGTCTATCTCCAGGACCGGGACCGGGACGCCTTCCTGGTGAAATCGAAATAGAGGTTCCGGCCCCGGGACCTTCCGCGGACACCTGGAAAACAGGGGTCACCCGGGACCGACAGCATCTTCATCAACGACCGCCGGGCCAACACCCGGCCGGCTCGCATTCAAGGAGAAAGGAGAGGAAGCGTGAGCGACGACGTCAACAAGAAAACCCAGGAGACGGCAACCAAACTGTTCGGCAAGGGGATCAAGATGGATCCCCCCTACCTGATGTGGCGCCAGTTCGACAAGGACTTGGCCAACGACTTTTCCCGCTTCATCACGGGAAACCTGTACTCCAGGACGGTCCTGACCCTGCCGGAACGGCAGATGGCGGCCTGCGCCATGCTGGCGGCCCTCCGGGCCACGGGGGAGCTGAAATTGCACGTCAACGCCGCCCTGAACGTGGGCTGCGATCCCAAGAAGCTGGCGGAGATCTTCTTCCAGGTAGCCACCTACGCCGGTATGCCTGCCGTGAACGAGGCCCTGGAGGTCTACCGGGACGTCCTGAAGGAGCGGGGCGAGTGGCCCGTCAAGTGAACCGGAGAAACGGATTCACAAGACGGATGCTCTCGCGAAGAGATCTCGGGGTGGGTGTGTGAAGAGGCAGACACCCCTCTTCCAACGGCCCGGTAAGAAAAGAAATCCCCCGCGCCCGCATGACAGCGGACCGGGGGATTTCTTTTCTTACCGGGCCGGGACTATCCCAGGACAACCAGGACCTGATTGGTGTCGACCTTGTCCTTCTCCTCCACCTTGATCTCGGTTACCTTGCCGTCCGCCGGGGCCACGATGGGGTTTTCCATCTTCATGGCTTCCAGGATGATGAGTTCCTCGTCCGCCTTGACTTCGTCGCCGACGCTCACCAGGATTTCCGCAATGGTCCCCGGCATCGGGGCCACAACTTCTACTGCCATGGGATTACCTCCTCCACAAATTTGATAAGGACCAATTTCTTATGGTGAGAGGGGGAACGATCCCGCTCCCCCTCTCCCGTTGCCATGTCGATGTTATTTCTTCCAGATCGGGTCCGCCGGTCCCCAGACCTTCGGCAGGACGGCCTCGGGCTTCCAGTCCTCGGGGATCCGCTGCCCCGGCTTCTCGCCCAGTTTCTCGATCAGCTTCTTCAGGCCCGGGCGGGCAAATTTCATGTGCCCCGCCTTCTGGGTCCGGCCGTTGATGACGGCCTCCGAGCGGAGCCGCCGGCCGATGGTCTTCTCCATCTTGCGGCCCAGCCACAGGACGCGGTCCACGTCGTAGCCGTGCTCGATCCCCAACTCGTCGACCTGGACCAGGAGGTCTTCCATGGTGACCAGGCCGACGTAGCGCGGGTCGTCATAGTAGTACTCGCCGGTACCCCGGATCGGGCAGTCGTCCAGGAAGTTCGCCGGCTGGCCGCCCAGACCACCCAGGCAGGCCTCAAAGCGGCAGATCCCCGCCTGCAGCGCCGCCAGGATGGACGAGGAGGCGATCCGCTTCGTCTCGTGGAGGTGGCACAGGTGGGCCTCCGGGTTGGGCATGGCGTCCAGGACCATGGAGAAGTACCGGTACACGTCGGCGGCGTTGGCCGAGCCGTCGTGGTCGGCGTGCTCGATGTCGTGGGCGCCGATCTCGAACCAGCGCTTCGTGAATTCCACGGCGTCCTTCAACTCTGTGGCGCCGCTGATGGGGCTCCCCCAGATGGTGCTGACGGTGCCGACCATCTTGATCCCGGCATCCCGGGCCTTCTTGATGCACCGCTCCGCCTCGCGCCAGTAGTGGGTGAGCGTGGTGCCGGAATTGGCGAAGTGGTGCTCCGGGTCCGTGGAGACCATCATGAGGATCCGGTCGGGTCCGAACCCTTCCTTCTTCATCCGAATGGCAATATCCACGGATGGTTCGCGAATCGTGACGCAGGTCAGGCAGACGTCCTTGTCCAGATCGATCCCGATCCGGGAGGCCCGTTTCCGGAA
The DNA here is from genome assembly GCA_041310335.1 of Syntrophaceae bacterium. Taxonomy (GTDB): domain Bacteria; phylum Desulfobacterota; class Syntrophia; order Syntrophales; family PHBD01; genus PHBD01. The sequence continues at coordinate 3,199 of JBFYXW010000004.1, forward strand.
CTCGTCGCTCCGCATGGCCTTCATGACCTCATCCGCATCCACGAACTGGGGCGTCGTGCCTGCGGCCAGGTTGGTCACCTCGAATTCCCGGCAGCCGGCGAGGATCATTTCCTGTCCATAAAAGATCTTGGCCTTCGTGGAGATGAACTTCTCCTCGTGCTGAAAACCGTCACGAATCGTTATGTCACCAATCTCAACCTTCTTCGGCATTCTTGGAAAAATCTTCCAATAATCGTACTCTGTCGCCATAAAAAACTACCCTCCTCAAAATTTTGGTGTTGTGGGTTTGCGGGTTCCGAGCGACCGGCGCCGCCCCTCCCTCGGCGGCAGCGGAGGAACGGGACGGCGCCGGCCGTGGATTACTCGCCCTTGAAAACGGGTTTCCGCTTCTCCGCGAAGGCCGCCAGAGCTTCCAGCCGGTCCTTCGTGGGAATGGTCACTTCGTAGGCCTTGGACTCCAGCGGCAGGGCAACGCCCAGGCTGGCCTCCATGCCGTAGTTGATGGCGAACTTCGCCTGGGCCACCCCGATGGGACCGTTTTTCGCGATCTCCCGAGCCAGTTCCAGCGCCGCATCCATCAGTTTGTCGGGTTCCACGACCTTGCTCACCAGCCCGATCTCGAGGGCTGTCTGGGCACCAAACCGCCGGGCCGTTAAGATCAGTTCCTTCGCCTTCGCCATGCCCACGATCCGGGGAAGCCGCTGTGTGCCGCCGGCGCCCGGGATGATGGCCAGGGAGGTTTCCGTCAGTCCCATCAGGACGTTGGACGAGGCGATGCGGATGTCGCACGCCAGGGCCAGCTCGGTGCCGCCGCCAAAGGCGAAGCCGTTGATGGCGGCAATGACGGGCACCCGGACCTGCTCCACCGCCGTGAAGGTGTTGCGGATCGTAAAGATGAACCGCCGCACCTGGTCCTGAGTCAGGGTCCGCCGCTCTTTCAGGTCCGCCCCCGTGGAGAAAGACCACTTCTTGGGGTCGTCGCCGGCCTTGGAGCCGGTGATGATGATGCAGCGCAGGTCCAGGTCGAAATTGGCCTCGCGGATCGTGTCCGCCAGGACCGCCAGCAGATCGAAATTGAAGCAGTTCATGGCATCGGGCCGATTCAGGGTCAGAATCAGGATGCCGTCCTCGGTTCTCTCTTTCAGCAAAACATCCGCCATGGTTTCCTCCTCCCTTCTTCCCGGTTCGGGATTACACCTTCAAGTCGCCCCAATCGGACTTCTTGATGGGCACGCGCAGCGAGATCTCGAAAGCACGGGCGATCTTCTCCCGGGCCTCGTTGAAGGCAATCACGCCGTCGTGGAAGAGGAGCGATCCGGTGTAGAAGGGATGGCCCTCGGCATCGTACCGGTCGCGCATCATCTTGCGGAAAGCGGCCATTTCTTCCTCGTTGACTGTGCCGCCCTTGTCGACGATGTTCTTGCGGCGCACCGTCTCGACGATGAAGCCCGCCGTCTCGCCGGACATGACGGTCGTGCGGCCCCGCATGTTCGTGAAGGCAAAGCGGGGCTTGAAGGCCCGGCCGCACATGCCGTAGTTCGCGGCGCCGTGGTCGGGACCGATGACGTAGGTGACCTTCGGGGTGTCGAGGCAGGTGCAGGCCCGGACCATGTCGGAGCCGTACTTGCCGATGCCGCCCCACTCCTCGGCCTTGCCGACCATGTAACCGGGGGAGCCCTGGAGGAAGAGGACGGGAAGCTTCGCGTTGCCGCACCGGATCATCCACTCCGTCGCCTTGCGGGCCGCGTCGATGTAGATAACGCCACTGGCGTTGGAGGCGATGACGCCGACGGGGATGCCCTTCATCCACATCTTGCCGGCGACGACGGAATCGCCGCGGCCGGGGCCGTAGGTGGGCTTGTACTCATAGAAGTAGCTGTCGTCGGCGAGGCACTTGATGGTCTCTTTGATATTGATGTACTGGTACGTGTCCGTCGGAGTCCCGCGCATCATCTCCTTGAAATCAAACTTTGGCTCGCGGTTCTCCCGGCGGTCGATGTAGAGCTTCGAGGTCGGCTCGAACTCCATCATGGCCCGGAGCTTGGCGACCCCCTCCTCCTGGGTGCGGACGAAGTGGTCGCAGCCGCCGGAGTGCTGGGTGTGGACATAGGCGCCGCCCAGGTCTTCCATGGAGACGGTCTCGCCGATGGCGGACTTGACCATCGGGGGGCCCGCCAGGAAGGCATAGGCCATCTTCTCGATCATGATGGACTCGCTGGCCAGGTAGACGATGTAGGCGCCGCCCGCCGTGTTGCCGCCGGTGGAGAGGGTGTACTGCCGGATCCCCTTGGCGGACATGCGGCACATGTTGTAGAACATGCTTCCGAAGTGACCGTCGTCGGCGAAGCAGCCCACCTGGAGGGGCAGGTTGATGCCGCCCGAATCGGTGAGGTAGACGCAGGGCAGCTCGCACTGCTCGGCGATCGCCTGGGCCCGCATGTGCTTCTTCAGGGTGATGGGGAAATAGGTTCCCGCGGCATAGCGGTTCTCGTTGGCAAAGATCATGCAGTCTTTTCCCATGACCGTGCCCACGCCGGTGACGAGGCCGCCGCCGGGGATGTGACTGCGCTTTTCCGACTCGTAGATCTCCCCGCCGTAGAGCCGCTTCTTGCCGATGTCGTAGCCGGCGTCGAGCCCCAGCTCGAAGAAATCCGTGCCGGGATCGATCAGGAGCTTGATGAGATCGCGCATGGGCTTCTTGTTCTGCTTCGCGAGCCTCGCGACCTGGGATTCGCCGCCGATGTCGTAGGCCTCCTCCCGGTGCTTCAGCAGGATTTCGTCCTGCGCCAGCCAGTGCTGCAGATTCTTTTCCCGCTCGGCCTCGAGTCTCTCGGCCCTTGTCAATTTTTTCTTCTCTTCTGCCATGTTACCCTCCTCTCACGTGGTGAAAAAATTAGACGCATTTCAGGCGGTGATACCGAAAAGATTCACCCCGGCGAACCCGCTCCTCCATGACCCGGACCAATGCGGTAAAAGACTGCCCAAGGCATGGATTCCACTGATTAATCAACGGATGGACGCGGAACTCCGGAGAGATCCATCAGGTTACCGTCACGGACAGCGGAAGTACGACGGGCTTCCTTTATCCAATTTGCCGTCACTTTTCAATCTTTTATTTGACCCGGGAGCACTTTTTTTCGCGGATTGATTTCAACCACTTGCAGGCAAATGGCCGGGCGGCGTGCCGGGCGGGAAGAGGAGCCGTGCCGGGAGCCGCCCCTTCACTCGGCGTACATGGACTCGATCAGGTCGGCGTAGTGGGCGTTGATGAATTTTCGCTTCACCTTCATGGTGGGGGTCACTTCGCCGTCCTCCGTGTAGAGCTTCTTGTCGAGGATCTGGAAGCGACGGATGTTCTCGACCCGGGCGAGTTGCGCGTTCACCTTGTCCACCTCCCCCTGGATCAGGGAAATCACCTCCTCCGCCCGGGTGAGGCTCGCGAAGGTGGTGTAGGAAGCCTTGCAATCCTGGGCAAACTTCACGACATTCTCCTCGTCGATGACGATGATGGCCGTGATGTACTTGCGCCCGTCGCCGATGACGACGGTGTCGTTGATGTAGGGCGAGAACTTCAGGAGGTTCTCGATGTACTGAGGGGCGATGTTCTTCCCCCCGGCGGTGATGATCAGGTCCTTCTTCCGGTCCGTGATCCGGAGGTAGCCCTCCTCGTCTACCTCCCCCACGTCCCCCGTGTGGAGCCAGCCGTCGCGCAGGGCCTCCCGGGTGTTCTCCTCGTCCTTCCAATACCCTTGAAAGATCGCCGGATGCCGGACCAGAATCTCCCCGTCCCGGTCGATGCGGACGTCCGTCTCCGGCAGGGCCCGGCCGACCGTTCCCAGCTTGAAGTGGTGCTCGTCGGACATGTGGGTGATCCCGGTGGTCTCCGTCATGCCGTACCCCTCCCGGATGGGGATGCCGATGCTCTGGAAGTATTTGAGGATGTTGTGGGAAATGGGGGCGGCGCCGGAGAAGCCCAGCCTGACCCGGTCGAACCCGAGCCGCTCCTTCAGTTTCCGGAAGACGGCGAAGTAGGCCAGCCCGTAAGCGAGGCGCAGCAGCAGGGAAGGTTGCCGTTTCGCCAGGCTCGTTTCGTTGTACCGGGAGCCGATCCGGACGGCGGTGGCGTAGGCGGCCCGCTTCAGGGCCGTCGCGTCGGCCATCCGGAGGACGATGCCCGAATAATATTTCTCCCAGATCCGGGGCACCGCGTGAAAGAGGGTCGGCGAGACGTCCCGCATGTCCGCCATGACCGTGTCGGTGTTTTCCGTGAAGTTGACCGTATGCCCCACCGTCAGGTGAACCATCAGGTCGAAGATCTGCTCGTAGACATGGTTGAGCGGGAGGAAGGAAATGGTCTCGTCGACCTCCCTGGCCCTGCAGATCTCGCTGGCCTTCCTGCCGACCCAGAGGTACCCTTCATGGGACAGCATGGTCCCCTTCGGGGGGCCCGTGGTGCCGGAGGTGTAGATGATTCCGGCGATGTCGGACCCGCGGCCCTCGCCGGCGAGGCGGTCGAAAAGACCCGGTTCCTCCCGGTCCAGGCGCTCACCCTCCCGGAGGAGGTCCTCGAAACTCATCAGCATGGGGTCCTGGAAGTGCCGGAGCCCCTTCATGTCCCACACCACGAGCTTCCTCAGCATCGGGGTCCGCTCCCGAAACGCCAGGGCCTTGTCGAACTGCTCCTCGTCCTCGCAGATGTAGACGACGGACTCCGAATGGCCCACTACGTATTCGCACTCGGCGACGGGGTTCGTCGTGTAGATCCCCACGAAGGTTCCCCCCGCGGCCAGGGTTCCCAGGGCGCTGTAGAGCCACTCGGGCCGGTTTTCCCCGATGACCGCCACGTGGTCCCCCCGGCGGACCCCGAGGGCGTGGAGCCCCAGGGCGACCAGCCTCACCTGCCGCAGGTATTCGGCCCAGGAGATGTCGCGCCAGATCCCCAGGTCCTTGCGCCGCATGGCGACCCGCCGGGGTTGCCGCCCGGCGATGGCCGCCAGGGCCTTGGGCAGGGTGTCGACGATGCCGTTCGTCCCTTCGCTCACCGGAACCTCACCTTCCGCCGGTAACGCTTGAAACCCTTCACCGACGCTTCCCGGGCCACGCCCAGATAGAACTCCTTCACGTCCTCGTCCTCCCGGAGGACGTCCGGCCGGTCCGCCCGGACGATGCGGCCGTTCTCCATCAGGTAGGCGAACTGGGAATGCTGCAGGGCCATGTGGACGTTCTGCTCCACCAGGAGGATGGTCACCCCGTCCCGGCTGTTGATCTGCCGGATGATCTGGAAGATCTCCTTCGTCAGGAGGGGCGACAGCCCCAGGGACGGCTCGTCCAGCATCAGGAGCTTCGGACGGCTCATGAGGGCCCGCCCGATAGCCAGCATCTGCTGCTCGCCGCCGCTGAGATATCCCGCCTGCTGCGCCTGCCGCTCCCGGAGGACCGGGAAATGATCGAGGACCCCTTCCATGTCCTCCCGGATCGCTTTCCGGTCACGCCGCGTGTAGGCCCCCATGAGGATGTTTTCCCGCACCGTCAGTTCGGGGAAGACCTCCCGACCCTCAGGCACGTAGCTGATCCCCATCCGGACGATCTCGTCGGGATTCTTCCGGTCGATGCGGACCCCCCGGAACTCGACGGTCCCCTTCTCGGGCTGCTCCTTTTTCTGGCCGTGGAGGAGCCGCATGATCGTTTTGAGGGTCGTCGATTTCCCCGCCCCGTTGGATCCCAGGAGGGCCACGATCTGCCCTTCCGGAACCTCGAAAGAGATCCCGTGAAGGGCCCGGATCAGGTCGTACCAGGTCTCGACGTTGGAGAGTCTAAGCATCGGGCTCCCCCAGGTAGGCCCGGATCACCTCCGGGTGGCTCTGGACCTCCCGCGGGGTTCCCTCCACGATGGTCTGCCCCTGGTTCATCGCCATGATCCGGTCGGAGATCCCCATGATCATGTTCATGTCGTGCTCGATGAGGAGGATCGTCACGTCGTAGTCCTCCCGGATGTCCCGGATCCAGAGGTTCAGGTCTTCCTTCTCCTCCGTGTTCATGCCCGCCGAGGGCTCGTCCAGGAGAAGCACCTTCGGCTCCAGGGCCAGGGCCCGGCCAAGCTCCACGAGCTTCCGCTTTCCGTAGGGAAGGCTTGCCACCGGCAGGTCGCGGACCGACTGCAGGTCCAGG
>JBFYXW010000005.1:0-6112 GCA_041310335.1 Syntrophaceae bacterium
CGCTCTTCCGATCTGGTCTCCTCCTTGGTCGATTCGTCCTTCTTTCCCCTGACGAGCCGGGGTATTATCTTATCTATCCTGTAATACTTGTCGGTCGACTCCTCTGCGGGGCCGGATATGATAAGGGGCGTCCTGGCCTCGTCTATGAGGATGCTGTCCACCTCGTCGACGATGGCGTAGTTGAATTCCCGCTGGACGTAGTCCTCCAGGGTGAACTTCATGTTGTCCCGGAGGTAGTCGAAGCCGAACTCGTTGTTCGTTCCGTAGGTGATGTCCGCCAGGTAGGCCTTGCGCCGCTCCGGATCGTCCAGCCCATGGACGATGATGCCGACGGACAGGCCCAGGAACGTGTAGATGGGACCCATCCAGGAGGCGTCGCGCCGGGCCAGGTAGTCGTTCACCGTCACCAGGTGGGCCCCGCGGCCCGTCAGGGCGTTCAGGTACATCGGCATGGTGGCCGCCAGGGTCTTGCCCTCCCCCGTCTTCATCTCGGCGATCTTTCCCTCGTGGAGGACGATCCCGCCGATGACCTGCACGTCGAAGGGGCGCATCAGGAGGGTTCGCCGGGACACCTCCCGCACGACCGCAAAGGCCTCGGGGAGGATGTCGTCCAGGGAGGTGCCGTTGGCCAGTTTCTCCTTGAAATACGGTGTTTTTGCCTTAAGTTCGGCGTCGCTGAGGGCCATGACGGCCGGTTCCAGGTCGTTGACCTCTTCCAGCAGCAGGGACAACCGCTTGAGATCGCGGTCGTTCTTGCTGCCGACGATTCTCTTCAGAATGCCTTCGAACATGGTGGATATCCAATAAAAAAACCGGTTTCGAACCGGTGTCGGGCGTTCGGACGCCGAGGGTCAGCCGGGACGGCCCCGGCGGCCGCTCACGGTCGCAGGTAATTGCGGGGATTCACGGCCACCCCGCTGAACAAAACCGAGTAATGCAGGTGAGAACCGGTGCTCCGGCCCGTGTTCCCCACGAACCCGATGATCTCCCCCCTCCGGATCATGGCCCCCTGACGGACCTGGATCCGGGACAGGTGCCCGTAGAGGGTGGAGAGACCCCGTCCGTGGTCGAGCTTGATCATGTTTCCCAGGCCGCTCTGCCAGCCCGCGTCCAGGACCACGCCGTCGGCGGGCGCCCGGACGGCCGTTCCATGCTGGGTGGCGATGTCGATGCCTTCGTGAAATTCCTTGCCTCCGCCGAAGGGCGAGGAACGGGCCCCGAATTCGGAGGTCACCAGTCCCCGCACCGGCCAGATGGACGGCGTCGTCGCCACGATGGACCGCTGGCGGTTCAGGAACTGGAGGATCTGGACAAAACTCTTTTCCTGACGGACCGCCTCCTGGTCCAGCTGGTCGACGCCCCGGGCGATTTCCTGGAGGACGGCTTGGCGGTCCCCTTCCAGGCGGGACGAGATGCGCCGCTCCTCGGGAACGGACCCCCCGATCCCGAGGATCTCCTGCTTGTCGCGGCTGCTTTCGATGTTGGCGGCGATCCGGATCTTCCGGTCCAGTGCGCCCAGTTCGTCGATGCGGGCGCCGAACCGCTCCAGCCGGCCTGCCAGGCTGGCGATCTGTTTCTCCTGGTCCGCCGTGACGGTGCGCAGGCGTGCCAGTTCGGCCGCATCCCGGCGGACGGAGATGTAATCGTACACCAGGTAAAGGGAAAGGAGAACCGCGACGGCCAGGACGGACAACAGCCTTACCAGGAAAGATCGGGGCACCCCGAAGGTTCGGACGGGACCGTCTGTACGGGGTATGATCAAGAGGGTAAAGCCGCGTTTCGCCATCCTGACTCCTTGTGGTTCCGCGTGCGCCAGACGCCGTCCGGGGCATCACGAGGCCCCTCTCTCGTCGTATCGCGGACGGATCATCGGAACGTGAGCGGCGTGAGAAGGGAACCGACGGATACCGGGAATGAAAAAGCGAGCGTTACGTTACCGATGGATGCCGGGAAAGTCAAGGCCGAATTCCCGGATCTCCCTGATTCTCCTTTTTCTTCGAATGGTTGAGTTTCCCGAACCCGGTCCGGGACACCCTATTCCTTCCGGATGCTCAAGAGGGGATCCCCCACCTCCACCTTGTCACCGGGGGAGACCCGGATCTCCGTCACCTGCCCCGTCAGTTCCGCCGCCACGTTGTTGAGCATCTTCATGGCTTCCAGGATGATCAGGATCTGGCCCGGCTCGACCCGGGCCCCTTCCGTGACGGGGATCTCGTTGACGGTGCCGCTGATGTGGGAGCGGATGTCCCCCTTCTTGGCCAGGTCGGCGATCTCCTTGGCGGAGAGGACCATCTTCCTCTTCGCCTGGTCGCTCCCCTCCTCCTCCAGGACGGTGAGGATGGGCTCCGTGTGATGATCGATGACCAGGTAGGTGACCACGTCGCCGGATTTCGTCTTCCGTTGGGGCCCGATCTCGATGGAGTGCAGGCGGCCGAAAGCGTCGGGAAAGTCGAACTTGGCGCCCTGCGAGAAGCCCCCCTTGCTGAACCAGATTTTCGGGGAGAGGACCCAGGTCTTCCCGAACTTCGACTCGAACTTCAAGAAGTTGACGGCGTCGTTGGGGTGCTGCAGGTAGAGAACCAGCTCGTCCTCCGTGGCGTGGCGGCCCAGGCGCTTCTCCAGGACCTTCTTCTCCACGTCCAGGTCCACGTCCTCGATGCGCTGGTAGCAGGTGTCGCACTCCCGGATCTCTTTCCAGTCGGGGCCGAAGACGGCCCGGTAGATCTCGTCGGAGGGCCAGTAGAAGGGCAGGTCCCCGTAGCGGCCCAGCATCAGGCTCTTCAGGTCGTCGTTGGCGTCCTTGTAGCGGACCCCCTTCAGGACGTTGTTCACCGCCGTGGTCCAGAGGATCTGGGAGCCCGGGGTCACGCTCCACCAGTTCCCCAGCTCGACCTGGACGCGGGGCAGCTCCCGCTGGAGGATCTCCGGCATCCGCTGGAGGAAGCCTCCCTTGACGGCCTGCTCGAAGCTGGAACCCGTGGCCCCGCCGGGGAGCTTGTGGACCTGAACGGAGGGGTCGAACCCCAGGAACTGGGACTCGAGATCCTTGTAATGCTCCCGCTCCGGCCGGAGGATGTTGGATGTGTCGACGACGGCCTGCTTGTCGATGCCCATGGCCCGTTGACCGTACTCGTCGAGGGTCTCGATGACCGTGAGGAGCGGCGGAGGGCCGTAGAACCCGGTGAAGGCGTGGTCCGCCGCGTCGGCGATCTTCGCGCCGTTGCGCACCGCCTCGACGATCCGGCCGATGTCGTTCCCGTCGGTGTTGTGGCCGTGGTAGTGGATGATGAGGTCCGGGTATTTCCGCAGGATGGCCTGCACCAGGTCGCCGATCCGCTTCGCCGTCCCGAGGCCGCCGTGGTTCTTGATGCACAGCAGGATGTCCGGTCCCGTCACCTCGAGGATCTCCCCCACCTTCCCCACGTAGTACTCGTCGGTGTGCTCGGGCCCCGTGGAGAAGCAGATGGAGGGCTCGAGGATGCACCCCGCCGCCTGGACCTCCTCGAAGACGGCCCGCATGTTCGGGATGTGGTTGAGAAAGTCGAAGACGCGCCAGACGTGGACGTAGCGGGCGAAGGTCCGCACGGTCAGGCGCACCACGTTCTCCGGGTAGGGGCGGTAGCCGAAGAGGTTGATCCCCCGGCAGAGGGTCTGGAACATGGTGTCGGGCATGCGCTCGCTTAGGACCTGGAGCTTCTCCAGGGGGTTGATCTGCTTGCGCAGCATGTCCACGTGGACGGAGGCCCCGCCGGTGATCTCCAGGGAGAGGTAGCCCGCGTCGTTGCGCTGCCGGGCCACCAGGAGCTGGGTGTGGGGCATGATCCGGTTCTTGAAGTCCGACTGGGACTGATCCCTCTCCGTGTTGGTCAGGTAGTACCCTTCGGCGTGCCGGATTTTGTCCAGGATGTAAGGGACCCCCCGTTCCCGGAGGTCCTTCGGGGTGATCCGCTCGTCGAGCACACTCTGGGAAATATGGTTCAGCATGGCTCCTCCCTGTCCCCTGTCCAGCCGGCGGCGTGCCTTCCCCGCGGCCGGCGGCGAGGCTCAGTATGCGTAGGGGTTGATCTTGCGGGCGTGAATTTCGGCGATCAATTCCGCGAGCTTTGCCACCTCACGCTCCGGTTCGGGATACTGGAAAATCTCGGGGTGCGTCTCCAGGTAACTGGTGTCGAAGCGGCCCGCCTGGAAGTCGGGCTCGTCGCAGATGGCCAGGTAGAAGGGGATCGTCGTCTTGGGGCCCACGATGAGGAAGCCCTGGAGGGCGCGCTTGAGCCGCTGGATAGCCTGTTCCCAGTTCAGCCCCCGGACGGTCATCTTGACCATCATGGAGTCGTATTCCGTGGGGATCTTGAACCCCTGGTAGACCACGCCGTCCAGCCGGACCCCGGGGCCGCCGGAGGACTGGTACACCTCCAGCCTTTTTCCCCCTTCGGGCATGAAGTTGTTTTTCGGGTCCTCCGCGTTGATCCGCACCTGGATGGCCTTGCCCCGGAGGAAGCCCAGCTCCTGGGGAATGCCGAGGACGTTGCCCTCGGCGATGCGGATCTGCTCCCGGATGATGTCCACTCCGGAGAGCTCCTCCGTCACGGTGTGTTCCACCTGGAGCCGCGTGTTCATCTCCATGAACCAGAACTCGTTCGTTTTCGAATCGACCAGGAATTCCACCGTCCCGGCATTGACGTATCCCGATTCCCGGGAAAAGCGGATGGCGCAGTCGCACATGGCCTCCAGGACGTCAGGCGGCAGGTCCGCCGGGGCGATCTCCAGCAGTTTCTGGTGGCGACGCTGGATCGAGCAGTCCCGGGTTCCCAGGTGGATCACGTTCCCGTGCTTGTCCGCCAGGATCTGCACCTCCACGTGGCGCGGCGCCTCGACGCACTTCTCCACGTAGATGTTCTCGTCGTTGAAGGCCGCCAGGGTCTCCGCCCGGGCCTGGGGAAGCTGCCGGAGGAGGTCCGCCTCGTCGACCACCTTCCGGATGCCACGCCCGCCGCCTCCCGCGGACGCCTTGAGCATCAGGGGATAGCCTTGCATCCGGCCGAAGTCGACGGCCTCCCGGACGCCTGCCTCGCCGCGGTGCAGGTCCCCCGTACCGGGAACACAGGGGATCCCCGCCTTCTGGGCGATCTTCCGGGCCACCACCTTGTTTCCCAGGTTGCTGATGACGCCCGGCGGGGGACCCACGAAGAGGATCCCCGCCTTTTCGCAGGCGGCGGAGAAATCCGGGTTTTCCGCCAGAAACCCGTAGCCCGGGTGGATCGCATCGGCGCCGGTCTTGCGGGCCGCCCAGATGATCTTTTCAATATCCAGGTAATCCTTCCGGGGGCCGTCGCCGATCATGACGGCATCGTCGGCCATCCGGATGTAATAGGCTTCGCTGTCGGGACTCTCGTAAACCACGACGACGTCCAGGGACAGTTCCTTGGCGGTCCTCAAAATCCGGAGGGCGATCTCCCCCCGGTTTGCGATCATCAGCCGCTGAATCTGCTGCCGGTCTTCTTTCATATGCCGCCTTTCCGTGTGGAAGGCCCGGTCCTTCCCTGCTGTTCGCCTGATGCGGATGGGTACTGCGACGTTCCGATAAACGTGGGAGGGCTGGACCCGCCTGTAATCGAGCGTGACCTTATACTGACATTCCATTTTCCTGTCAAGAAGGATATCATACCGGAATCTCCGCCGAAAAGGCTTGCAATCCGGTTCGCCGTCCCTTACACTTCGTAAGTTAGGAGAACAGTATGCCAGCGAAGGTAAAGATCATGCGGGGCGGCCTGATCGCCCTTTCCCTGACCCTGATCGTGCTTGCGCTGCCGGGGGGTGCCTCGGCGGATATCTACAAATACGAGGACGAAACCGGCGTCATCCACCTCACGAACGTCCCCACGGACGTGACGAAGAAGTACACCCTCATCATGAGGGAGCCGCGGATCCTTTTCAACCGCAAGATCGCCCGGGACATCAACAAGTACGACGTCCTCATCAGCCGTACGGCCCAGAAGCACGGGATGGACCCGGCCCTCGTCAAGGCGGTCATCAAGGCCGAGTCGAACTTCAACCACCAGGCCGTCTCTCCCAAGGGCGCCCGAGGCCTGATGCAGCTCATGCCGGCCACGGC
>JBFYXW010000006.1:0-13238 GCA_041310335.1 Syntrophaceae bacterium
CTCGTGGTCTCCGCCCCCTCCGGGACGGGAAAGACCACCGTCTGCCGCGAGTTCCTGAAGCGGACGCCGGGGATGCGCTTCTCCGTCTCCTGCACGACCCGCACCCCCCGCCGCGGCGAGGTGGACGGCCGGGACTACCATTTCATTTCCGAGGAGGAGTTCCGGCGCCGCATCGAGGCCGGGGAATTCGCCGAGTGGGCGGAGAACTACGGCAACCTCTACGGCACCTCGGCCGTGACGATGCTGGAGTTCCTGGAGCGGGGCGAGGACCTTCTCCTGGACGTCGACACCCGCGGGGCTCGGGCATTGAAAAAAAACTTTCCCGGTGGTATCTATGTGTTCATTCTGCCGCCGGATTTGAACGCCCTGCGGTCCCGCCTCTCCCGGAGGGGGAGCGAGGCCCGGGAAACGATGGAGCGCCGGTACGACCGGGCGGTGGAGGAGATCCGGGCGGCCGGCGAATACGACTACATCGTCTGCAACGACCGGCTGGACGAGGCGGTGGAGAGCATCCGGGCCATCTACGAGGCCGAGCGGTGCCGGACGGCCCGCTGGACCGGCCGGATCGAGCAACTCATTCAAAAATAACGAGAGGAAACGACGACTCATGGCAAGAATAACGGTAGAAGACGCGCTCCGCAACGCGGGCAACCGGTTTGCCCTGGTGATCCTGGCGGCGAAGCGCTCCCGCCAGCTCCTGAAGGGATCCGCCCCGCTGGCGGACATCCGCAACAACCGGGAGATCGTGGCGGCCCTGCGGGAGATCGCCGCGGCCAAGGTCACCTTCGCCCACCCGGAGTACCTGCTCGAGCTGAAGGATTCCTACAAGCCCCTGCTGGACCAGACGGAATTTGTCGGGGATGAGGAATACTCCGAGTGACCGGGCGAAGCGCCGGCTGATTTTCGCCCTCGACGTGGGGGACGGCCTCGACGATGCCCTGTCGTGGGTCCGCCGCCTGAGGGACCACGTGGGTCTCTTCAAGGTCGGCAAGGAGGCCTTCACGTCCCTGGGGCCCGAGATCGTGAACCGGATCCGGCAGGAGGGGGCGGAGGTCTTCCTGGACCTGAAGTTTCACGACATCCCCAACACGGTGGCCCGGGCGGCGGAAGCGGCCTGCGGCCTCGGGGTGGCGATGTTCAACGTCCACGCCTCCGGCGGGAAACGGATGATGGCCGACGCCGCGGAAGCCGTCCGGCGGTATGCCGGCGAGCGGGGGACCGCTCCCCCGGTCGTGCTCGCCGTCACGGTCCTGACGAGCCTCGACGGGAAGGACCTCGCGGACATCGGCTTTGCCCTCGACGTGGACGGGATGGTTCTCCGCCTGGCCGGCCTGGCCCGGGACGCCGGGACGGGCGGCGTGGTGGCGTCGCCCCACGACGCGGCGGCCATCCGGGAGGCCTGCGGGCCTGATTTCATCATCGTCACACCGGGAATCCGCGGGGCCGACCCGGTCCCGGGGGACGACCAGAAGCGGGCCTGGTCCGCCGCGGAGGCCGTCCGGGCGGGTGCCGACTACGTCGTGGTCGGCCGTCCCATCCGGCTGGCCCGGGATCCCGCCGCGGAGGCGGACCGCATCGTCGCGCAGATCGGGGAGGGGTTGTCCAACCGACTGCGGTAGACAGGATCGGGCTGGGGGCGGACATGGCGCTGCCGCGGGACACAGAGGTGATCTACGGGATCAATCCCGTCCTGGAGGCGCTCCGTTCGGAAGAGGCGTCCCTCGAGCGGGTCCTGGTCGCGAAAGGACGCGGGGGCTCCGCCCTGGAGCCGGTCCTCGAACTGGCGGAACAGCGCGGCATCGCCGTGCAGTACGTGGACCGCCGCGAGATCGACCGGCTGGCGGGCCGGGAGTCCCACCAGGGCGTCGCGGCCCTCGGACGGCCGTTCCGGTACGTGTCCCTGGAGGAGGCGGCCGGGGAGGGGCGCGGTCTCGAGGACCGGCGGCTCGTCGTGGTCCTGGACGGCGTCACGGACCCCCAGAACCTGGGGGCGATCATCCGGACGGCCTGCTGTTTCGGCGCCACGGGCGTGGTGATCCCGGAGCACCGGGCGGCGCCGGTGACGCCGGCGGTGATGAAGGCCTCCGCCGGGGCGGCGGGGCTGATTCCCGTGGCCCGGGTGGGAAACCTGGCGCAGGCGCTGGACCTGCTCAAGGAGATGGGGTTCTGGGTTTACGGGACCGACGCGGCCGACGGAGTGGATGTGGCCGAGGCGGACATCCGGGGGGATGCGGCGGTGGTCATGGGGAGCGAGGGTTCGGGACTGCGCCCCCTGATCCGCAGGAAGTGCGACTTCCTCCTGACCATTCCCATGGGGGGATCGTTTGATTCCCTGAATGTTTCGGTGGCGGCGGGGATTCTCCTCTACGAGGTCTCGCGCCGGCGGCACAGCGACCGGGGAGTTGCCGGGGAACCAACCGTCTGAAGAAAGGATGGGATTATGCCTGCGTACGTTTGGGAGGGTACGACCAGGGCCGGTGTCCTGAAAAAGGGGGAACTCGACGCGACCGATCCGGCGGCGGTCCGGACCCTGCTGAGGCGGCAGGGATTCAAGTCCGTCACCGTCAAGGCGAAACCCAAGGACCTCATGGAGTACCTGCCTTTCCTCAAGCAGAAGGTGCAGGAAAAGGAGGTCGTGATCTTTTGCCGGATCTTCGCCACCATGATCAACGCCGGCCTCCCCCTCATCCAGTGCCTCGAACTCCTGGCGACGCAGGAGGCGAACAAGACCTTCCAGAAGATCATCCGGTCCATCAAGGAGGACATCGAGGGCGGCACGACCCTCACGGACGCCCTGAAGAAGTACCCGGAAGTCTTCGACCAGTTGTTCGTCAACCTCGTCGCCGCCGGGGAGAGCGGCGGCATCCTCGACGTGATCCTCCAGCGGCTGTCGGCCTACATGGAAAAGGCGATGAAGCTCAAGGCGAAGGTGAAGGGCGCCATGACGTATCCCGCCTCCGTTCTCGTCATCTCCATCGGCGTCGTGGCGCTGCTCCTCATCAAGGTCATCCCGGTCTTCCAGGAGATGTTCGAGGGCATGGGGGGGAAACTTCCCGCCCCGACGCAGTTCCTGGTCGACGCCAGCGCCGCCGCCCAGAAGTACTGGCTCGTCGCGGTCGTGATCGTGGCGGCGCTGATCTACGCCTTCAAGCGGTTCTACGCCACGGAGAAGGGGACCCTCACCATCGACGCGATGGTCCTGAAAGCCCCCGTCTTCGGTTCCCTCATCAAGAAGGTGGCCGTGGCCAAGTTCACCCGGACCCTCTCCACCATGATGTCCAGCGGCGTGCCCATCCTCGAGGGGCTCTCCATCGTCAGCAAGACGGCGGGGAACAAGATCATCGAAAACGCCCTCGTCAAGGTCCGCCAGAGCATCAGCGAGGGCAAGACCATCGCCGAGCCCCTGCAGGAGGCGAACATTTTCCCGCCCATGGTGGTGCAGATGATCGCCGTCGGCGAGGCGACGGGCGCCCTGGACACGATGCTGGCGAAGATCGCGGACTTCTACGACGACGAGGTGGACACGGCGGTGGAGGCCCTGACGGCGCTCCTGGAGCCCTTCATGATGGTCTTCCTCGGCGGGGTCGTGGGCGGCATGATCATCGCCATGTACCTGCCCATCTTCCAGATGGCCTCGGTGGTGGGTGGATAGGAAGGCGGAGGGAAAAGAAAAAATGGTCGGGATGGCGCGATTTGAACGCGCGACTCCTGCATCCCGAATGCAGTGCCCTACCAGGCTGGGCCACATCCCGACACGGCGGGCACCTTATACAATCCAGGGGTAAATGTCCACCCCTTTTTTTCTCCGGAGCCCGGTAATCCCGGCACGTTAGGGAGCGACGGTGATCATCTACGAATTGCGCTGCAAGAAAGAGCACACCTTCGAGGGCTGGTTCCAGGACCGGACCGCCTTCGAGGACCAGAAGGCGCAGAATCTCCTGACCTGCCCGGTCTGCGGGGACGTGGAGATCTCCGTCGTTCCGTCCAGCCGCGCCTTCGTGGGGCGGGAGTCCCGGCCGGAGCAGCGGGACCCGCGGGAGATCACCCCGGCGAAGGCCTTCCGGATGTTCCACGAGTTTCTCAACCGGAACTTCGACGACGTGGGGGAGCGGTTCGCGGAGGTGGCCCTGAAGATCCACCACGGGGACGAAGAAAAGCGGAACATCAAGGGAACCACGACGCCGCAGGAGGAGGAAACCCTCCGGGATGAGGGCATCGAGTTCCTCAAGATCCCCGTGCCGAAGCTCGACAGCTGAGACCCCTTCCCGGCCCGGGCCGCCCGCAGGCCCGTTGCCCTCGTTTTACCGGAAACCTTCATGGACGAAACCTACCCGAACATCCTGCAGGCCATCGGCAACACTCCCCTCGTCGAAATCAGGCGGCTGAACCCGAACCCGAAGGTCCGCATCCTCGCGAAGCTGGAGAGCGCCAACCCCGGGGGCTCCATCAAGGACCGGACCGCCCTGGCCATGATCGAGGGGGCGGAGCGCCGGGGCGAGCTGACGGCCGACAAGGTCATCCTCGAGGCCACCAGCGGCAACACCGGCATCGGCCTGGCCCTGATCGCCGCCGTGAAGGGATACCGGATCTGCCTGGTCATGTCCGAGGCGGTGAGCGAGGAGCGCAAGCGGATCCTGAAAGCCATGGGGGTGGAACTCCTGTTCACCCCCGCCAACCTGGGAACCGACGGGGCCATCGAGCGGGGCTACCAGCTCGTCCGGGAGAACCCGGGAAAATACTACGCTCCCGACCAGTTCAACAACCCCGACAACGTCCTGGCCCACTGCACGGGAACGGCCGAGGAGATCTGGCGGCAGACGGGGGGCGCGGTGACCACGGTGGTCTGCGCCCTCGGCACGAGCGGCACCGCCATGGGCCTCTCGGAGTGCCTCAAGGAGCGGAACCCCGCCGTCCGCATCGTCGGCGTGGAGCCCTACCTCCAGCACAAGATCCAGGGGCTCAAGAACATGAAGGAGTCCTACGTCCCCGGCATCTACGACCGGAAGCGCCTGGACGAGAAGGTGAATATCCTCGACGAGGACGCCTTCGAGATGGCCCGCCGGCTGGCCCGGGAGGAGGGGATCTTCGCCGGCATGAGCTCCGGCGCCGCCGTCCACGTGGCCGTGGAAAAGGCCCGGGAGATGGAGGAGGGGGTGATCGTCGTCATCATCCCCGACGGCGGGGAGCGCTACCTCAGCACCAGCCTCTTCGTGGACCGGGAAGAAACGACCTTGAAGTTCTACAACACCCTCACCCGGGAGAAGGAGTTCTTCCGCCCCATCCGCCCGGACCTGGTCCTGATGCACTCCTGCGGGCCCACGGTCCACGACGTGCCCCACATCGGGAGCTACCGCCGCTTCGTCGTCTCCGACCTGATCCGCCGCTACCTGGGATACCGGGGCTACCAGGTGAAGCACGTCATGAACATCGTGGACCTGGCGGACCGGTCCATCCGGGGCGCCGAGAAGGCCGACATGGCGCTGGCGACCTACACGGAGCGGTGCATGGAGGCCTTCCTCCGGGGGCTCGACCGGCTGTGCATCATCCGCGACGAGCCCTTCCCCAAGGCGAGCGAGAACGTGGATGCCATGGTCCAGCTCGTGGAGAAGCTGGTGGAGCGGGGGTTCGCCTACGAGAAGCTCCGGTCCGTGTACTTCGACATCTCCAAGCTCGAGGCGTACGGGCGCCTGTCCAACGTTGACCTGGGCAAGGTCAAGCAGGGCCGGACCGTCGACCTGGACGAGTACGAGAAGGACAGCCCCGTGGACTTCACCCTCCTGAAGCGCTCCACCCTGGGGGAGCTGAAGCGCGGGATCTACTACAAGACCCGCTGGGGGAACGTGCGGCCCAGCTGGCACCTGGAGTGCGCCGCCATTTCGCTCAAGTACCTGGCGGAGACCTTCGACATCCACGCCAGCGGCAGCGACATCGTCTTCCCCCACTGCGAGAACGTGTACGCCATCGGGCGGGCCGCCACGGGCAAGGCGCCGGCGAACTACTGGCTCAACACCGAACTGGTGATGGTGGACGCCAAGAAAATGTCCCGCTCCCAGGGCAACACCGTGACCCTGGACGAACTGGAGGAGCGGGGCTACGGCGGCCGGGAGATCCGGCTCTTCCTCCTGGGGTCCCACTACCGGAAGCCCCTGAACTTCTCCCACGGGGCCCTGGACACGGCCCGGAACACCGTGCGGCGCCTCGACGGCTTCATCCAGCGGCTCCTGCGGTTCTCGCCCGGGCCGGGGTTTCCCGACACGGACCAGTGCCTCTACGATTTGAAGGAAGGGTTCGCCGCCGCCATGGACGACGACCTGAACATCTCGGCGGCGACGGCGGTCCTCTTCGAGTTTGTCCGGAAGATGAACATCCCCCTGACGCTGGGCCTGCTCACCGAAAAGGAGCGGGACCGGGTGCTGGAGGCCCTCCGGAAGGTGGACGGCGTCCTGGGCGTCATGAAGTTCGAGGAGGAGCGGCTCTCGGAGGAATCCTACCGCCTGATCCAGGAGCGCGAGGCCCTGCGCAGGGATGCGAAGTGGGCGGAGGCGGACCGGATCCGCACGCTCCTCCTGGAGAGCGGGGTGGAGGTCTCCGACACCCCCGACGGCGTGGTCTGGCGGCTCAATTAACGGGGGCGGCGCCCGAAGCCGTCCCGGGAGGCGGTTGCCATGAAGAGCAATGTCCGGCGTTCGGTCCTGGCCGGTTCCTGGTATCCCGGCCAGCCCCAGGTCCTCAAGGCCGATATCGAGACGTATTTCCGGAACGTCCCCGACCGGGAGATCCCGGGGCGTATCATCGGCATCGTGGCCCCCCACGCGGGCTACGTGTATTCCGGCCAGGTCGCGGCGCACGCCTACCGCCTGGTCCGGGGCGCTTCCTATGAGAAGGTGATCGTCATCTCTCCCTCCCATCGCGTGCGTTTCGAGGGGGTCTCGATCTGGACGGGGGAGGGATACGAAACGCCCCTGGGCATCGTGCCGGTGGACCGGGAGCTGGCGGAGGCGCTCCTCCAGGCGGAGGGCCCCGTTGCCGAGATCCCCGCCGCCCACGCGGGGGAGCACGCCCTGGAGATCCAGCTTCCCTTCCTGCAGGTGGCCCTCGGGGAGTTCTCCTTCGTTCCCCTCGTCATGGGCGCCCAGGACGGGCGGACCTGCCGGCGGCTGGCGGATGCCATCGCCCTGGCCGTGGGGAAAAGCACAACCCTGGTCGTGGGCAGTTCCGACCTGTCCCACTTCCACTCCTACAGCGAGGCCGTCCGGCTCGATTCCGCGGCGGTGGAAAACCTGAAGAACTTCGATCCCGAGGGGCTGCTTCGGGACCTGGCCCGCCGGTCCTGCGAGGCCTGCGGCGGCGGGCCCGCGGCGGTGGCCATGATGGCCGCCCGGGCCCTGGGGGCGGACCGGGCGGAGTTCCTGAAATACGCCAACTCGGGGGACGTGACGGGAGATCGGCGCGAGGTGGTGGGATACGCCTCGGCGGTTTTCTGTACCGCCGGCTGAAACCCCGCTTCAGACCCCGGGATTTCCCCTCGGGGAATCGCCGGAGAGCGCGGGGACGCTCACCTGTCCCCGGGGAGCAGGAAAGCCATGGAACTGACGGACAAGGAAAAACAGGATCTCCTCGACCTGGCCCTGTCGACCATCCGGGCCCGGCTGGAGGGAAAAGAGCCGCCGGGGCTGGAAGACGCCACGCCGATCCTCCGGGAGAAGCGGGGGGCCTTCGTGACCCTCAAGAAGCGGGGACGGCTCCGGGGGTGCATCGGCTACATCCAGCCCGTCAAGCCCCTCCATGAAACGATCGAGCGGATGGCCCAGGCGGCGGCCTTCGAGGACCCACGCTTTCCCGCCCTCCGGAAGGACGAGCTCCCGGACCTGTCCCTGGAGATCTCCGTCCTGACCCCCCTTCGGGAAATCCGGGACATGGGGGAGATCCAGGTGGGCCTCCACGGGTTGTTTGTCGTCCGGGGGCACCACTCCGGCCTCCTCCTGCCCCAGGTGGCCGTCGAGTACGGCTGGGACCGGGAGACGTTCCTGCGGGAGACCTGCCACAAGGCGGGCCTTCCCCCCGAGGCCTGGCGGGACAGGGACACCCGCATCTACGTCTTTTCCGCCGACATCTTCGGCGATCTCACCTGATTCCGTTCGATTTCCGGTCGGCAAGAAAACGGCAAGAAACGGGTTGACTTGACCGGCTCCGGCGGGTATCATCCGCCCGCCGGGCGCGAAGGGGCCTTACGATGACCCGGACCATTCCGAAAGACCGGCATCCGGATTCCCGGATGGAACGAACATATGGAGAGGTACGATCATGGCGGTAAAGGCGGCGATCAACGGATTCGGCAGGGTCGGGCGATACCTGGTCCGGGCCTGCCTCGGGTACGAGAAGGACATCGAAATCGTGGCGGTCAACTCCCGGGCGAAGCCGGACATCCTGGCCCATCTGCTGAAGTACGACTCGGTCCACGGGAAATTCCAGGCCGAGGTGGCCGTGGACGGCAAGGACCTGGTGGTGAACGGACGCAGGATCGTCGTCACCAACGTGTCCTCCCCCCTGACGGACCTTCCCTGGAAGGACCTGGGCGTGGACATCGTCCTGGAATCGACGGGCAAGTTCCGGAAAAAGGACGAGGTCTCGGGGCACCTGGCGGCGGGGGCGAAGAAGGTCATCATCGCCGCGCCCGGGAAGGGGATCGACGGGACCTTCGTCATGGGCGTCAACGAGAACACCTACGACCCGGCGAGGCACCACATCGTCTCCAACGCCTCCTGCACCACGAATTGCCTGGCCCCCGTGGTCAAGGTTCTCCACGACCGGTTCCAGATCCGCCGGGGCTACATGACGACGGTCCACGCCTACACGATGGACCAGCGCCTCCTGGACGGCTCCCACAAGGACCTGCGGCGAGCCCGGGCGGCGGCCATGTCCATCGTTCCCACCACCACCGGCGCAGCCCGGGCGGTCACCGAGGTGATCCCGGACCTGAAGGGCAAGATGGACGGCCTGGCCCTGCGCGTCCCCACGCCGAACGTCTCGGTGGTGGACTTCGTGGCGGAGCTGGGGCGGAACGTCACGGTCAACGAGGTCAACGGCGCCCTGAAGGAGGCCGCGGAAGGCCCCCTGAAGGGGATCCTGCTCTACGCCGAGGAGGAGCTGGTCTCCGTGGACTACACCAGCAGCCCCTACTCCTCCATCGTGGACGCCCCCCTGACGAACGTCATCGACGGGAACTTCGCCAAGGTCTTTTCCTGGTACGACAACGAGAGCGGCTACGCCTGCCGCATGCGGGACCTGGCTGTTTACATGGCCAAGCAGTTCTAAAAGGAGACGATGCGAAGACCCCTGATCGCCGGAAACTGGAAAATGCACATGACCGTGGGCGAGGCGGTGGCCCATGCCCGGCGGTTCGTGGAAGCGTTCCCGGAACCCCTCGACCGGGACGTGGTGGTCGCGCCGCCCTTCACGGCCCTCCGGGCGGTTGCCGAGGTCCTGGCGGGCTCCCCCGTCGGCCTGGCGGCCCAGAACGTGAGCGACGAGGCGAAAGGCGCCTTCACCGGGGAAATCTCCGCCGGGATGCTGGCCGACGTCGGCTGCCGCTACGCCATCGTGGGCCACTCGGAGCGGAGGAAGCTCTTCGGCGAGGACGACGCCTTCATCAACCGGAAACTGAAAGCGGTGCTGGCGGCGGGACTGATCCCCATCCTCTGCGTTGGCGAGACGCTGGACCAGCGGGAGGCGGGAGAGGCCTTCCCCGTCATCGAAGGTCAGGCAAATGCGGGGTTGAAGTATTTGGAAGCCGGTGATATAGGCCGGTGCGTTGTCGCCTATGAGCCCGTCTGGGCCATCGGCACCGGGCGGACGGCCACGCCGCAGCAGGCCGAGGAAGCCCACGCCTTCATCCGGGGCTGGATTGTGCGGCATTTCGGCGCAGAGGCGGCCGCGGGTCTCCGGATCCTCTACGGGGGAAGCGTGACGCCGGAGAACATCGACGGGCTCATGGAATGCCCGTCCATCGACGGGGCCCTCGTTGGCGGGGCGAGTCTGGACGTAGAATCCTTTTCGAGGATCGTCCGGTATCAACGCCCGTAACGGATTAAAAAAGATAAGGAGCATTCTCCCGTGCAAACCTTCATCAGTATCATTCACATCGTAGTCAGCCTGGTTCTCATCGCCGTGGTGCTTCTCCAGGCGGGGAAGGGCGCCAACATGGGCGCCGCCTTCGGCGGGTCGAGCCAGACCGTCTTCGGAAGCAGCGGCCCCGGCACGTTTCTCAGCAAGATGACCACCGGCATCGCCGTCATCTTCATGCTGACGTCCCTGGTTCTCTCCCACCCGCATTTTCAGGGCGCCGGATCCGTCGTGAAGGGAGCCCGGCCGGCGGCGGAGAAGGCCATGCCCGCTCCGGAACTTCCGGCCCCGCCCGTTTCGCAGGGCGCTCAGGCCCCGGCCCCGGCTGTTCCCGCACCGGCCGCGAAGTAGCGAACCGGGCTGTCGGAGAGCGGTTTTCGGGTTGACAAGAAACGCCGGACCCTGTAGTCTTGCGACCCTGTGAGCCGGGGGCCCGGGAAGGGATAACCCTCCGGAGCACATGTGAAAAAGCAAAGCATGCCGAAGTGGTGGAACTTGGTAGACACGCTATCTTGAGGGGGTAGTGGGCACAACCCGTGCGGGTTCAAATCCCGCCTTCGGCACCATAGAACACACGACAGCGAAAACGGAAAAAGGGGACGGATGAAATATTCCGTCCCCTTTTTCCGTTTTGAAGGCCTCCGATCCCTTCCGGGGTGCGACACGCCTCTCGGTCGGGCAATTGGTCCTTGACAACCCCTGTCCATCCGGATATATGGCGCCTCTTACGTGAGACCGACGTCCCCATCGTCTAGTGGCCTAGGACACTGGCCTTTCACGCCGGTAACCGGGGTTCGACTCCCCGTGGGGACGCCATTGAAATCATAGGGATGGCGATAGCCAGCCACCGTGCTGCATCGGGACGAGATTCCGGATGCAAGAGAGCCCCCGGAGCCCGGATCCAGGGGCTTTTTTTTCACCACACCATGCCGAGGCACCCCGTGAAACAGAAGCCGCTCTGCCTGGTCCCGCTGCTCTCCGTTGCGGTCCTGTTCCTTCTCCTGTGCGGCTGCGACCGGCCCCGGGCCAGCGGCACCGATGCCTCCGCCATCGACGCGTCCACCAGCCCGAGGCAGGAGCCCGTCGGCCCGCCTTTTCTGATCCGCAGGGAAATCGAAGGATTCGATCTGAAGATCGTGCCGAAGGCCCGGTACACCCTGGGCGGTATCGTCGTGGGTGTCGAGCGTTACCGGATGGGGCTGGCGGGGGAACTCGCCCCCTATGACGCGGCCATGGTCTGGGGGAAACTCGCCGAGGGGGACCGGTATCGGAAGATCTCCTGGTCCCAGGACGACCGCTGGTACTGGTGGCGGCCCGAAGCGGGAAACGACCTCGGAAACGACGTGATCCTCCGTAACTCCTCCAACAATCACCTGATCCCGGCGAACGAAAACCTGCGGAAGGCGATTGGCCTGCTGAAGCGGGGAGACCGGGCCGAGCTCCGGGGATACCTGGTGGAGGTGGACGGGAAAAAGGGGAGCGGCTGGTACCGCTGGATCTCCTCGCTGTCCCGGGAGGACTCGGGGAGCGGTTCCTGCGAGGTGATCTACCTGACGGGGCTGAAGACGGGCGGCAAGGTCTATGAATGACGGGCCGGGGCGAGCCGGCGGGGGAAGACGGGAGTCATGCTGGCGAGAGAGGCCATCTCCTGGCCGCCGCCGAGGCCGGTTGTTTCGGTCTTGTGATGCGGGACGGCGGGTCACGAAAGCAAGAAGGGCCGCAGAACGAATCTGCGGCCCTGTGATTTTCTGGTGGAGCTGAGGGGAGTCGAACCCCTGACCTCTTGAATGCCATTCTTAAAAAACGCCCTTTCCCATTACTTACCTTAACCCCCCTTTATCCGGACAAAACCCTTGACAATCGGCATTTTGCAGATTATGTTCCTTTCACACGGGAACACATTAACCTGGCTACCTTCAGCCCCAAAAGCGGGACAATAGCGGGACAGATTTTCACCAAAAATTGCGCGACTACATCAAGAGGCCCGGTAAAAACGAAGGGTTATCAAGAATATCCGCTGTTGCGGGCATCGTTACTAAATCAAGGGGTCCAGAAGGCATAGGGGTGTGGCGATGAAATGGATAAAAACGGGCTTCCCAGGCGTACGATACCGGGAACACAAGACCAGGAAACATGGCATCCGGAAGGATCGCTATTTTTCCGTCCGGTGGAAGATAGACGGAAAGGACCGGGAAATCGCCCTGGGATGGGAAACCGAGTGGACCCCGACCGAAGAGGATGAGCGCCTAGGGATCGAATCCCTGTCCGATAAGGCGTACGACCTCATGAAAGAACTAAAAACCAATGCCAGGCGAGGCGATGGGCCGCAAAGCTTGAGGGAGAAGCGCAAATTGGCGGAGGAGCGAAGGAAGGCCGAAGAGGCAGGGGCGGAGGCGCGGAAGCGAGAGGAGATCACGTTTTCAGACTACTTCGCGAAAATCTACCTCCCGGCGATGGAGGCGAAGGGGAAAAAGAGCATTCCGGTTGAGCGGGCCATTTTCGACAAGTGGCTTTCTCCGGTGATCGGCTCGTTGCCTATATGCGAACTGGGCGGCGAGCAGTTGCGGCAGATCCGCAAGAACATGCAAAAGGCGGGGAAGGCCACCCGAACCCTGCATTATGCCTTCGCGGTGGTTTCCCAAACCTGGACCATGGCCAGGCGGGAGAAGATTGTGCAGAGGGACTGTCCGACGCGGGATGTTGAGCTGCCGCGGATCGACAATCAGAAAAACCGGGCCCTGACAACCGAAGAGGCGCACCTGCTCTTGGACAAGTTGAAAGCGAAAAGTCGCCAGGTCTATGAGTTGGCTTACCTAAGCCTCTATACGGGGGCCCGCTTTAGCGAGTTGGCTGGGCTGACCTGGCGGCGCGTCAGTCTTGGGGAGGGTAGCATTGTCTTCAGAAACACGAAAAGCGGGAAGGACAGGACGGTGTTCATGACGGAGGGAGTAAAGAGCCTGTTTGTGGAGATGATTCCGGGGCGACCGGACGACTTAATTTTCAGCGACAAGCAAGGGGGTCGCCTCGCCTCCGTATCAAACACCTTCGACCGGGCCGTCTCTGATCTTGGATTTAACAAAGGCCTCAGCGATCCCCGGGACAAGATCACGTTTCAC
>JBFYXW010000007.1:0-7971 GCA_041310335.1 Syntrophaceae bacterium
GATTGGTCCAAAGGGACATTTTCCCTACCATCGCCGCCGGGTCAAGTCAACCCCTTTGTCCCCTTTCACCCCGAGTTCAGAGGGGTTTCCCCGATCGGCCCGCACCGAGCCGCCGCCGGAGGGCCCCCGCCAGGGCCGTCATCTCCGGGCTCTTGACCAGCCACGAGGAGAGGAAGAAGGCGCCGCCCCCGAGGACGACCGCCAGGGCCAGGAAAACGGCCCGGCCGAGGAAGGGTCCGGCGGCGTTCCAGGGGTACAGGAGATCCACCCCGAGGATGACCCCCCACATCACCGCCGAGGAAAAGAGGACCTTGCCCAGGGAGGGGTAGAAGTCCCGCATGAGGAAGGGGCCGATCCGGCGCCAGAGGATGACGGAGAGCATCCCCACGTTCACCGCCGAGGCGATGGACGTCGCCAGGGCGATCCCCCCGTGCTGCAGGGGAAACATCAGGGCCACGCTGAAGGCGACGTTCACCACCAGGGCGACGATGGCCGCCTTCATGGGGGATTTCGTGTCCTGGAGGGAATAGAAGGCCGAGACGATCACCCGGATGACCGAGAAGGCCCAGAGGCCCACGGAGTAGCACAGGAGAGCCCAGGCCGTCTGGGTCGTCGCCTCGGCGGTGAACGCCCCCCGCTCGAAGAGGACCGAGATGATGGGTACCCGAAGCGCGATGAGGGCCACCATGGAGGGGATGGTGATGAAGAGCATCAGCCGGAGCGAGAAGGAGATCGTCCTTTTCAACTCGTCGAAGCGTCCCTGGGCCACCTGCTCGGAAAAGCTCGGCAGCGCCGCCGTCCCGATGGCGATGGCGAAGACCCCCAGGGGCAGCTCCACCATCCGGTCGGCGTAATAAAGGTAGGACACGCTCCCCTTGGGCAACAGCGATGCCAGGACCGTCCCGACGAAGACGTTGATCTGGTAGATGGCGGCGCCGAAGATCGCCGGCAGCATCAGGGCCCCGATGCGGCGGACGCCGGGGTGTTGGAAGTCGAAGTTCGGCTTGAGCCGGACCCCCATCCTCACCAGGAAGGGCCACTGCATGGCCAGCTGGAGGACCCCTCCGGCCATGACGCCCGCGGCGAGCCCCACGATGGGCTCCGCGAAGAAGTCTTTCAGGAAGAGGGCCCCGATGATCATGGTGATGTTGAGCATCACCGGCGAGAGGGCCGGGGCGGCGAAGTGCCGGAGGGAGTTGAGGATCCCCATGCACAGGGCCACCAGCGAGATGAAGAAGATGTAGGGGAACATCAGGCGGGTCAGGAACACCGCCAGGTCGTACTGGGCGGCTACCCGCGAGAACCCGGGGGCCATGACCGTCACGATGAGGGGGGCGAAGAGGACCCCCAGGATGGAGACGACCACCAGGATGATGGAGAGGGCCGTGAAGGCCACGTCGGCCAGTTCGAAGGCCTCCTCCCGGGTCTTTTGCTTCAGGTACTCCGTGAAGACGGGGACGAAGGAGACCGTCAGGGACCCCTCCGCCAGGAGGCGCCGGAGCATGTTGGGGATCCGGAAGGCCACGAAGAAGGCGTCCGTGGCGAGGCCCGCCCCGAAGATGGCGGCGATGGCCACGTCCCGGACGAAACCGAAGACCCGGGACAGCATCGTCGCCAGCCCCACGACCCCCGCGGCCCGGGCGACCCGCACGTTCTCGGAGCGGACCGGCTGCCCGGCGCTCACGGTTTCCCCTTCCCCAGCAGCGCCGCCAGCCGTTCCTCCAGTTCCCGCCGGCCGAGACCGGAGATGGCGAAGGCCTTGTTCCTCCCCGTCGAGCCCGCCGTCAGGGCGACCTGAGATTTCCGGACCCCCAGCGCCTCCGCCAGGAAGCGCAGGCAAGCCTCGTTGGCCTGCCCCTCCACGGGGGGGGCCGTGATCCGGATCTTCAGCGCCCCGTCCCGGACGCCCGCGGCCTCCGTCCGGGACGACCGGGGAAGGACCCGGACCGCGAGGACCAGGCCGTTTTTCGTTTCGGTGAGCGGAATCGTCATGGCGTCATCCGGCGCGGGCCGCCGGGCTCAGAAGCGAAAGGCCGCCTGGACCAGGGCCCGGAGGAGAAACTCCTGGAGGATGTAGATGATCAGCAGCACCCAGAGCGGCGAGAGGTCGATCCCCCCCGTGCGATACGGCGGGAGCAGCCTCCGGAACGGGGCCAGGACCGGCTCGGTGGCCCGGTAGAGGAAGCGCACGATCGGGTTGTAGGGGTCCGGGTTCACCCAGGAGACGAGGGCCCGGGCGATGATGATCCACATGTAGAGGGTCAGGGCCACGTTGACGAGCCGGACGATGGCCACGACAGGGCTGTATTCGGCGAACATGCAATCTCCTCGGTTCCGTTCCGCCCCCGGCACTCGCCCGGGCCGGCTCGGTGCCGAACCCGGGACCCCGAAAGGGCGGGGAAGCGGCTGTACCGGGTGCTACAGGGAGTCCACGAAATCCGCGACGGCCTGGTTGAAGGCCTCGGGGCTCTCCATCATGACGAAATGCCCCGCCGCGGGAATCAGGACGAGCTTGGCGCCCGGAATGGCGTCCCGCAGGAATTCCGAGAGGGGGGGCGGGGTCATCTTGTCCTCGGCGCCGCAGACCACGAGCGTCGGGACCCGAATGGAGGCGGCGGTCCCGGTCAGGTCCAGGCGGTCGCAGGCGGTGAGGTCGCCGTGGACGATCATGGGGTCCGTCCGCAACATGCCTTCGACAACGGCTCTTCCAAATCGCTCCAGGTTGGCCTTGGCGAAGGAGAACTTGACGACCATCTCGTAGACCGGCGCCGGGTTTGTCTTCAGCCCCTCCAGGATCGCCGGGTTGACGGGCATGCGTGCGCCTCCGCCCACGGGGACGATCCCGGCGAGGAGCGACCCGTACCGGATGGCGAAGGTCAGGCTGATGGCGGCCCCCAGGGAATGACCGCTCAGGACGGGGCGGGCGACGCCCAGGGCGGCGATGGCCTTCCGGACCCACTCCACGTAGACGTCCACCGACTGCTCGCCGGGCCCCTCGGAGAGGCCGTGGCCCGGCAGCTCCAGGGCGGCCGTCTGGAACCGGTCCTTGAGGGCCGAGTACTGGTAGATCCAGTTCGTGTGATCCCCCCCGGACCCGTGTATGAACACGAGGGTTTTCCGGGACGGGTCGAAGGATTCCCCGCTCACCCAGGCCGACAGTTTCCGGCCTTCCACTTCCACGACACGCATCATGAGCCTTCACCTCCTGCTTCATAGTGGCGCATCATTTAGCACAACCGGCGGGGGCAGCGCAAATGAAAGCTTGACGCCGGGAGGAAGGATCCCCTATGATTCCCGCAATTTCAGCATTTATACCAAAAGGAGGGACGGGGGCATGGACAAGCACGCGAGGATCGGCTTCATCGGCGGCGGCAAGATGGGCGGGGCCATTGCCGGGGGGCTCCTCTCCCGGGGCGTTGCGGAGGCCGGCCGGATCTGGGTCTCCGACACCGTGAAGGAAAGGCTGCAGGAGCTGAAGGGACTCTACGGCATCCACACGACGACGGACAACCGGGCGGTGGTGAAAAACGCCGACATTCTGATCCTGGCCGTGAAGCCCCAGGTCATGGGGCCGGTCCTCCAGGGGCTGGCCGGGGCCGTGGGTCCCTCGAAGCTGGTGATCTCCATCGCCGCCGGGATTCCCCTCTCCTTCCTCGAAGGGAACCTCGGCAAGGGGGTGCGGGTCATCCGGACCATGCCCAACACGCCGGCCCTGATCGGCGAGGGCGCCACCGCCCTGGCCCGGGGAAGCCACGCCACGGAAGAGGACCTGGAGGCGGCGCGGCGGATCTTCGATGCCGTGGGAAAAACGGTGATCGTCCCGGAGGAGCAGATCGACGCCGTGACGGGGCTCAGCGGCAGCGGCCCCGCCTACGGGTTCATCATCATGGAGGCCCTCTCCGACGGGGGCGTGCGGATGGGGCTCCCCCGGGACACGGCGCTGGTCCTGGCGGCACAGACCATGCTGGGGGCGGCGAAACTGGTCCTCCAGGGGGACCGGCACCCGGGTCAGCTCAAAGACATGGTGACCTCCCCGGGCGGGACGACCATCGCGGGGATCCAGGCGCTGGAAGAGGGCGGTCTCCGGGCGGCCCTGATCCGGGCCGTGGAGGCGGCGACCCTGCGCTCGAAGGAGCTGGGGAAACCGAAATAGGGAAGCAACCGCTACAACCCCTAGCGCCGGGAGGGAGAGAAGAAACCCCCGAAGGAATCGTCCTCGTCCTCGTCATCAAATAACGGCTCGCGGGACGGCGGGGCGGCTTCCCCGGAGGCCGTTGCCTCTCCTTCCGGCGAGGCGTCCCCCGGCGCTGTCGTCCGGGAACCGGTTTTCCGGCGGCGCCGTGGACGGCGGCGGGACTTTTTCTTCGGCGGTTCCTGGCCGGGCGCCGCCTCGACGGCTTCCCCGGCCTCCGCCACTTCGGACTGCGGTGCGGCCGGCTCCGGGGCCGGCTCGGGAGCGGCCGCGGCCTCTGCGGCCTCGGTGATTTTCTTCTTCCCTGTCGCGGCGGCCCCGGCCTTCGCGGGCTTTCTCCTCCGCCGCGATTTCGCCTTCGGGGCTTCCGCCGGGACTTCCGGGGTCTCCGGGGTCTCCTGCTCTTCCGGTTCCTCCGGGAGGTCGATCTCCGCTTCCATCTCCTCGCCGGTTTCCCTTTCGGGCACGGGTTCGGGTTTCGGCGCCGCGGGCCTGCCGACGGACTCGACGTGGAGCATGTCCCAGGCCATGTCGGGGCTTCCGGCGATGAGGATGTCCATGTCGTAGAGGTTCTCCAGCTTCAGCAGCTCCGAGCGCTTCTGGTTCTGGAGGTAGTCGGCGATCTCGTGGGGCAGGGAGACCTTCAGGACCGCCGAGAGCCCCTTGACCGCCTGGGTCTGGATCCTCCGATAGGCCGCCAGGGCCGTCGATTCCAGCGACGGCCGGACCCCGCGTCCCTTGCAGTAGGGGCAGGCGGAAAAGCTGATCTCCTGGATGGTGGGCTGCTTTTTCTGCCGCGAGAGTTCCAGCATCCCGAACTTGGAGATCCGGGAGAGCTGGATCCGGGAACGGTCGAGGCTCAGGGCCTTCTTGAAAGTCTTCTCCACCTCCGCCCGGTGCTTGCTTTCGTCCATGTCGATGAAGTCGATGACGATGAGCCCCCCCAGGTCCCTCAGGCGCAACTGCCGGGCGATCTCCTCCGCCGCCTCGATGTTGGTGCGGAAGGCCGTCTCCTCGACGTTGCGCTTGTTGGATCCCCGGCCGGAGTTCACGTCGATGGTGATCATGGCCTCTGTGGGGTTGATGATGATGTAGCCGCCGGACTTCAGATCCACCCGCTCCTGGTAGATGACCCGGATCTGGTCCTCCAGGTGGTGCTGGTCGAAGATGGGGGTGTTTTCCTTGTGGAGCTTGACGAGCTTGGACATCCGGGGCGCCACCACCTTGCAGTAGTTGCGCATCTGCTTGAAGGTGTCCGGGTCGTCCACCAGGATCTCCTCGATGTCGGAGGTGAAGTAATCCCGGAGGGCCAGGACCCCGAAGTCGCTCTCCTGGAAGATGAGCGACGGCGCGGGGGATGCCTTCGCCGCTTTCTGGATCTCCTTCCAGAGGCGGAGCTGGTTCTGGTAGTCCCGGGAGAGCTCCTGCTTGGTCCGGGTCATGCCGGCGGTCCGGACGATGAGTCCCATGCCCTCGCCGACCCGGATCTGCTCCACCAGTTCCTTGAGGCGCTTGCGGTCCTCCTCGTCCTCGATCTTCCGGGACACGCCGCTGCCGGCCTTGTTGGGAAGGAGGACGAGGTAGCGGCCGGGGAGGGAGAGGTACGTCGTGAGGAGCGCCCCCTTCCGCTCGCTCATTTCCCGGAGGACCTGGACGAGCACTTCCTGCCCCGCCTTGAGGACGGGACGCCCCCCCTCGCCGGCGGTGAAGTAGTCCTGGCACACGTCCCGAAGCGGCAGGAAGCCGTCCCGCTTGCCCCCGTAGTTGACGAAGGCCGCCTGGAGGCCCCGTTCGACCTTCAGGACCGTTCCCTTGTAGATGTTGCCCGTGATGGGCTCCCGGACGGACATCTGGATGTAGAACTCCAGGAGTTTGCCCGCCTCGACGATGGCCATGCGCTTTTGCTCGGCGTGCACGGCGTTGAGCAGCATTCTTTTCATGTCGGTTCCTTTCTCAGAGAAAGGCCGAGACATCCCCCTTGCCAACCCGGATAACCTCCGCTTCGTCCTGGAGCAGGCTGATCACGCTGGATTCCTCTGGGACCAGGTTCCCCCCGTCAATCACCAGATCTACGCAGTGCCCGAATTTCCGCTCGATCTCCCGGGGGTCGCTCATGAAGCTTCCGTCCTCGGTCTTGACGGACGTGCTGATGATGGGCGAACCCAGTTCTGCCAGGAGAGCGTTGCAGACGGCATTGTCCGGCACGCGGATGCCCGTGGTGTGACGCTTGGGGAGGATGATCTTGGGAACCAGCCTGGATGCCTCCAGGATGAAGGTGTACGGACCGGGGAGAAGCCTTCTCATGATCTTGTAGGCATAATCGGTGACCCGGGCGTACTGGCTGATGTCCTTCAGGTCGGCGCAGATGAAGCTCAGGGGCTTGCTTCTGTCCCGCCTCTTGATCTGATAGATTCGTTCGATTCCTTTTTTATTGTACAAGTCGCAACCCAGCCCGTAGACCGTGTCCGTCGGGTACACCACGAGGCCTCCGGCCCTGAGCACCTCGACGGCCCTCCGGATCTGGCGTGGTTGGGGATGCGAATTGTGGATTGCCAGCAACATACATACCGCTTCTCGAGGGTTCCTTTCCGGCTCCCTGCCATGAAATCTATAGAAGAATATCAGATGGCACGTTGCTTGGCAATGAAATCTTACGCCGGCGTGGCTTCCCGGCGCTTGTGGTTCTTGTTGAGCCGGTCCTTGCTGAGCTTGTACTGCATGCTGTCCACCAGGGCGTACCAGCTCGCCTCGATCACGTTCTCCGAAACGCCGATGGTGCTCCAGGACTCCTTCTCGTCGGCCGATTCGATCACGACCTTCACCACCGCCGCCGTTCCCTCGCTCCCTTCGACGATGCGGACCTTGAAGTCCGTCAGATGCATCCCCTCGATCTCCGGGTAGAACTTCGACAGGGCCTTCCGGAGCGCGTGGTCCAGGGCGTTGATGGGACCGTTTCCCTCGGCGGCGGTCAGCTCCTCCTCGTCGCCCACGGAGATCTTGATGGTCGCCAGGGCGGTGGAGGGGTGGTGCGCCGTCTTCACCACCGCCACGTTGAAGCACTCCAGGACGAAGGGCTCGGTGAACTCGCCCGTGGCCTTGCGGATGAGGAGCGACAGGGACCCGTCGGCGGCGTCGAACTGGTACCCTTTGTCCTCCATCTGCTTGATCTGCCTCACGATACTCTTGCTCACCGACCCGTCCTTGCCCAGGTCGATGCCCAGTTCCCGGGCCTTGTACTCGATGTTGCTCCGGCCGGCCATGTCGGAAACGAGGACCCGCTGGTGGTTCCCCACCGCCTCGGGGCGGATGTGCTCGTAGGCCGCGGCGTTCTTCAGGATGGCGTTGACGTGGATCCCGCCCTTGTGTGCGAAGGCGCTCCGGCCGGTGTAGGGCATGGAGTTCTGGGGCGGGACGTTGGCCACGTCGCTCACGTACCGGGAGAGGTTCGTCATCTGCCGCACCGCCGCGTCGGAGAGGCAGCGCCGGTGCATCTTGAGTTGGAGGTTGCAGACGGACGCGACCAGGTCGGCGTTCCCGCAGCGCTCGCCGAAGCCGTTGACGGTCCCCTGGATCATCCTCGCCCCGGCCTGGACGGCGGCGAGGGTGTTGGCCACCCCGACGCCCCCGTCGTTGTGGGCGTGGATGCCCAGCTTCGCCCCGGGGAGGCTCTCTCCGACGGTCCGGACGATCTCCTCCACCTCGTGGGGCAGGGTGCCCCCGTTGGTGTCGCACAGGACGATCTGGTCGGCCCCCGCCGCGAAGGCCGCCTGCACGGTCCG
>JBFYXW010000008.1:0-2943 GCA_041310335.1 Syntrophaceae bacterium
CCCGTGAGGATGATGACGGGCCGGCTGAAAGATGCGATCTCGTCCAGGAGGCGCAGGCCCTCGTCCGTGGTCAGTTCCCCTGGGTAGGGGCCCCGCTCGGAGGAGGCGCGGCAGTGGATGCAGGAGAGGTTGCACCGCCGGGTGATCTCCCAGGCCACCATCCTGAGCGTGTCCTCCAGGATGGGGAGGCGCCGTTTTTCCTCGGGGATGCTCATCTTCCCTCAACCCTTGCTTCCGTCCGTTCCCTTTCCGGAATGTCCCTTCCCCGCGGCGGCAAAACGCCCCGGCCCGGATCGGACCTTCGATTCACCGCTGCAGGACCTTCGCCGCCTCGGGGGCGAAGTAGGTGATGATGATGTCCGCTCCCGCCCGCCGGATTGACGTCAGGACCTCCATCATGGCCCGCTCGCCGTCCATCCAGCCCATCTGCGCCGCCGCCTTGATCATGGCAAACTCGCCGCTCACGTTGTAGGCGGCGATGGGCAGGTCGAACTCCTCCCGGGCCCGGCGGATCACGTCCAGGTAAGCCAGGGCGGGCTTGACCATGATGATGTCGGCACCCTCCTCCACGTCCAGGGTGATCTCCCGCATGGCCTCGTCGCTGTTGGCCGGGTCCATCTGGTAGGCCTTCCGGTCCCCGAACTGCGGGGCGCTCTCCGCGGCCTCCCGGAAGGGGCCGTAGAAGCAGGAAGCGTACTTGGCCGAGTAGCCCATGATCGGCACTCCCTCGAAGCCCGCCTCGTCCAGGCCCTCCCGGATGGCCCCCACCTGGCCGTCCATCATGGCCGACGGGGCCACCAGGTCCGCCCCCGCCCGGGCGTGGGAGACCGCCGTCTCCGCCAGGACCTCCAGGGTCGAGTCGTTGTCCACCTCGCCCTTTTCGATCATCCCGCAGTGGCCGTGGCTGGTGTACTCGCAGAGGCAGACGTCCGTCACCACCAGGAGGTCGGGGACGCGGCTCTTGACCTCCCGGACGGCCCGCTGGACGATGCCGTCCTTCGCGAAGGCCCCCGTGGCCAGTTCGTCCTTCTTGTCGGGGATGCCGAAGAGGAGGATCGCCGGGATCCCCAGTTCCTTCGCGCCCTTGGCGGCCTGGACGATGTAGTCCACGGACATCTGGAAATTCCCCGGCATGGAGTGGATGGGCTTCTTGACGCCCTTGCCCGGCACGACGAAGAGGGGATACATGAATTCGTCCACGGAGAGCC
This sequence comes from Syntrophaceae bacterium, assembly GCA_041310335.1. Taxonomy (GTDB): domain Bacteria; phylum Desulfobacterota; class Syntrophia; order Syntrophales; family PHBD01; genus PHBD01. Next base: position 1,209 of record JBFYXW010000008.1, read on the forward strand.
GGGTCTCCCGGATCATGCGCCGGAAATTCTCGTTTTTTCGCAGCCTTCTGGATCGGTACAGGGGGAACTGCATGGTCGCCTCCTCCTTCTTTTCAGCCGATTTCCTCGTCCGTCAGGTAGCACGCCGGGTCCGGCGCCCAGAGGTCGCCCGTCACGGCCTCCGCCCGGACGCGGAAGTTTCCGCCGCAGACGCCGAGCCACCGGCAGGTCGCGCAGCGGCCCTTCACGTGGGGCTTCTTGTCCTTGAGCTTCGCCATCAGGTCGTTGGACGTGTCCGTCCAGATGGCGCTGAAGGGCCGTTCGCGGACGTTCCCGAAGGAGATGCCCCGCCAGAACTGGTCGGCGTGGACCGCCCCGTCCCAGCTTATGCAGCCGATACCGTTGCCGGAGCTGTTCCCCTCGTTCATCTTCAGGAGCTCCAGGACCTCCGCGGCCCGGGCCGGGTCCTCCCGGAGGAGGCGCAGGTAGATGTAAGGCCCGTCGGCGTGGTTGTCCACCGTGAGGATCTCCTTGGGCAGGCCCCGGTCGAAGAGGTCCCGTGTCCGGTCCATGATCCGGTCCAGGAGACGGCGCGTCTCCCCGTGGGAGAGGTCCTCCTCCACGAGGGCGGAGCCTCGGCCGGAGTAGACGAGGTGGTAGAAGCAGCAACGGGGGATATCCTCCGCCTCCAGGAGGTCGAAGATGGCCGGGACGTCCTGCACGTTGTGGCGGTTCACGGTGAAGCGGACGCCCACCTTGATCCCCGCGTCCCGGGAGGCCCGCATGCCCCGCATGGCCCGCACGAAGGTCCCGGGGACGCCCCGGAAGAAGTCGTGGGTCTCCTGCAGGCCGTCGAGGCTGACCCCGATGTAGGACAGGCCGATCTCCCGGAAGACCCGGATCCGCTCCGGCGTGAGGAGGGTGCCGTTGGTGGAGATGACGGCCCGCATGCCCCGGTCCACGGCGTACTGCGCCAGTTCCGGCAGGTCCTTCCGGATCAGGGGCTCGCCGCCGGAGAAGAGGATCACCGGGGAGCCGAAGGCCGCGAGATCCGTGATCAGGGCCTTCCCCTCCTCCGTTGTCATTTCATCCCGGTAGGGGATGTTGCGGGAGTTGGAGTAGCAGTGGATGCACTTCAGGTTGCAGCGCCGCGTCATGTTCCAGACCACCACCGGCCGCTTGTCGGCGGAGAACTGGAGCAGGTGCGACGGCAGCCGCTTCGACTCCCGGTTGTACCGGAGGACGTCGGCGGCCTCCACGGCGCCGCAGTAGAGTTTTGAAATCCCGATCATATCGCCTTCCCCTCCCGAAAGGGAAACATCTACCTACCGGAACCCCGGCGGGAAATCAACCCCGAGGACTTCTTGACAAGATATTCACGATCGGGGGGAGAAGGTGTGACAGAATGGGAAGGAGGGGCGGTCGTGTACGACCTGACGGATTTTCGCGGCACCGTGATGGAGCTCCTGGGGATCGAGCACCGGGAGGTGACGAGGGGAAAGAACCTGTCGTCGGTGTAAGGCAGAGGTCGGATTCATTTTGCACCGCAAAAATAGATCCGACCTCTGCACGGGAGCCTCGTTCCCCCTGCGTCAGCGCCTCCCCGGGGGCGGCGGGGCGAATCCATAGCCGTCACACAGACGGTTCCCCGGCTCCCGGTAGCCGCCGCCGCAGGAAACGATGTGCTTCCGGCACAGGGTCTCCCGCCACTCGTACTTCACCAGGATCGTCTCCACGGCCCTCCCCTCCGGGTCGA
>JBFYXW010000009.1:0-3394 GCA_041310335.1 Syntrophaceae bacterium
CCCGTGAGCAGGTAGGTGTTGCAGTTGTTTTCCGAATAGCTCTCCCACAGGAAGGCGTGGACGCCGTCGGTGACGTTCATGGTCGATCCTCCGTTCGTTGGTCAGCGGCGCTATAGCACAATCAGAATTCGATTCCCAGGCGGATCCGGGGCTCGACGACAACTCCCAGGCTTTCGGCGGTGTCGCGGAAGGAGCCGGAGCGGAGCCGGCCCGGCAGGTTCCGGAACTGCTCCCAGCGCCGGCTCTCCTGGGTTTCCCCGGGGAACAGGCGTTTCAGGTGGTCGTCTTCGTTGGGCGTGCTCGACAGGGAAAGGCGGAAGTTCCGGAGATAGAACTCGTTCCAGGCGGCACCGCCGCTTTCCGTGCCCGACGCGAAAGAGACCGCGGACGGGGCAGCCCAGTACTTCTCGCGTTCCGTCCAGGATGGCGGGAGGAGGGGGATTGTCTCGTCCAGGTAGGATCGGACTTTTTTCTGAACGGAGGGATCCTTCGGCGAGTGGCCATTTCCGTCCTGAATCGGTGTTTTCTCCGCCGTCGGGGCGGGGGAGGGGAACGCCGGAACCAGGTCCGGGGCCAGGGCCGCGGCGGCGCGGATCTGCGTCCCCGCGCCGGGTCCCGCCGGGTGGCCCTGGGCGGAGGCCGCCGGAACGGTCCAGGAACAGGCCAGCATGAGCAACAAGGCGGGAACAAGGATGTTCTTCATGTCCGTGCTCAGAGGGCGGAGGGCGCCGGGACCCGGAGCTTCTGGTTCACGTAGAGGGGCTCGCTGCGCTTGAGCGAGTTGAGCGCCATGAGGGCTTGCACCGAGGTTTGGTAGCGCCGGGCGATGTCCGAGAGGCTGTCGCCCTTTTTCACCCGGTAGACGATCGTCTTTTCGCGGCTCCCCGCTGTCTTTTTCGTCTTCTCGCCGGCAGACGCCGCATCCACCGCCGTTTCGCCCACGGGAATTTTCAGCAGGCGACCCACGAAGAGGGGATCCCGTGGCTTCATGTCGTTCGCTTCCAGGATGGCCTGGAGGGGGACCTGCCTTTTCCGGGCAATCCGCTCCAGCGATTCGCCCTTCTGAACCCGGTAGGTGACGAAGCGCTTCTTCGGTGCCGTCTCCCGGCTTCCGGCCACCTTTTTCGGCGGCGCCACCTCTTCGCTTTCCGCGGCGGGCACCTTGATCTTCCGACCCGCCAGGAGCGGGTCGTCGAGCTTCATCCCGTTGAGCCGGAGCAGCGCCGAGAGGGTCGTGCCGTTCCGTTTCGCGATGATGCCGAGAGTCTCCCCCCGCTTGACGGTGTAAGGTATGGCGGCGTCCTTCTCCCCGTCGGCCCGGCCCTTCCTCACGATCTTTACGTCGGGCCCGGCGATCTCCTCCGCCGGCAGGAACTCCGTGATCGCGTCGGCGATGGCGCCGGCGATCTTCTGCTGGTGCCCGCGGCTCTTCAGGAGCTTCTCCTCCTCCGGGTTGGAGATGTAGGCTGTCTCCACCAGCACCGAGGGAATGTCCGGGAGCTTCAGGACCCGGAAGGGGGCTTCCTGGACGGAGGCGAACTTGATGTTCCCCACGCTTCCCAGGCGGTTCAGGACGGCGGAGCCGAAAAGCTTCGAGCGGTTGATGGTATTCGTCTGGAACATGTTGAGCAGGATGGCGTCGGTCTCCTCGCCGTTCTCTTCCTCCGCGACGCCGCCGATGATGTCCGAGAGGTTTTCGTTGGACGCGAGCAGGCGGGCCGCCTCGGTCGAGGCCCCGGTGAGGGACAGGGCGTAGACGGAACTACCCCGCGCATGGGCCCCCTTCACCGCGTCGGCGTGGACGCTGACAAAGAGGTCCGCGCCGTACTCCTTCGCGATGGTGACCCGCTTCCGGAAGGGCACGTAGTAGTCGCCGGTCCGGGTCAGGAAGGCCCGGTAGCCTTCCCTCCCGTTCAGTTCGTCCAGGAGTTTCTTGCCGATCTGGAGGACCACGTCCTTTTCCTTCGTCCCGTGGCGGCTCACGGCCCCGGGATCATCCCCGCCGTGTCCGGGGTCGATGACGACGATCCGCTCCCGCAGCTGCTTCTTCACGGCCTGCCGGGTTTCGCTCTCCTTCTTTTCCACCGCGGGCAGGCGGAGGTCCACGACGACCCGCTCGGGTTTGTCCTGGAAGCGCTTCAGGCGGAACACCTTCGATTCGGCCCCCTCGGGCAAATGAAGCTCTGCCCGGAGCGTGCTCCCCGGTCCCGGGCCCAGGACGATCTTCTCGATGGCGGGCTTGTTCAGTTCGATGGAGGAGGGGAGGGACTCCCTGCGTGTCGTGTCCTGGAAGTCAATGAAAACACGGCCGTTTTCCTTGCGGACGGAAAACACGACCCCGTCGCTCACGTCAAAGACGACCCGGGTCTGGTCCGGGGCTGTCCAATGGCGGACATTCTGGATCTCCATGCCGGCGAAACCGGGGCCCGGCAGGAGGAACAGAAGCGGCAGGATCGCGAGGAGGGCCCGCCGGATCAAGCCTGGCCTGAAACACAGCGTGAACATGGGGGCAATGTATCCGTTTCATTCAGGAAACTCAACCGGTTTCGCGAAATGATATTGACAAGGGGCCGCCAAAATGACATGAATACCGGCCTTTGAAAAGGGAGTTTGTTCATGGAAATCAAGAAGATCCTCAAAGAAAACAGGTTTTGCCTCTCCTTCGAGGTCTTCCCGCCGAAGCGGGAGGGGAACCTGGAAAGCCTCTACCGGACCATCGGGGAACTGGGCCGCTTCGAGCCCCATTTCATCTCCGTTACCTACGGTGCCGGAGGCACCACCCGGGACAAGACCCTCGAGATCGCCTCCAAGGTGAAGAACGACTTCGGCCGGGAGGTCCTGGCCCACCTGACCTGCGTGGAGGCCACCCGGGACGACATCGCCCGGACACTGGACGCCTTCGGGGAGCGGAACATCGAGAACATCCTCGCCCTGCGCGGGGACCCGCCGGCGGGGGAGGCGACCTTCACCCCCACCCCGGGGGGATTCAACTTCGCCAGCGACCTGGTGGAGTTCATCCGCCGTCGCTGGCCCTTCTGCATCGGCGTGGCGGGATATCCGGAAGGCCATCCCGAGGCGGCCTCCCTGGACGACGACCTGAAGAACCTGAAGCGGAAGGTCGATGCCGGGGCGGATTTCATCGTCACCCAGCTCTTCTTCGACAACGAGCATTACTTCCGCTTCCGCGACCGCGCCCGGGCGCTGAAGATCCATGTCCCCATTCTGCCGGGGCTCTGGCCCATCCTAAACTACAACCAGATCCGGCGCATCGTTTCCCTCTGCGGGGCGTCGATCCCCCCGGGCCTGGGGGAGAAGCTGGACCGGGTCATGAACAAACCCGAAGAGGTGGAGAAGTACGGCCTGGAGTACGCCGTCCGGCAGGCGGAGGAACTCA
>JBFYXW010000011.1:0-7912 GCA_041310335.1 Syntrophaceae bacterium
TCCCGCATCTCGGACGGCACGTCTCCGCGGCGTCAGCCCAGGGCGTGGACGAAGAGGCCGCTCCGGAGCTTCGGCTCGAACCAGGTCGATTTCGGGGGCATGACGCGGCCCGTGTCGGCCACCGCCATCATCTGGTCGAGGCTGGTGGGGAACAGCGTGAAGGCCACGGCGAAGCGGCCCGAGTCGACGAGACGCTCCAGCTCTCCAGGGCCGCGGATGCCGCCGACGAAGTCGATGCGGCGGTCCGTCCGGGGGTCGCCGATGCCCAGCACCGGGCTGAGGAGACGGTCCTGCAGGACCGAGACGTCCAGGGAGGCGACGGCGTCCGGCGTCTCGTCCGGTCCCGGGAGGTACGTCAGGTGGTGCCAGCGGCCCCGGAGGTACATGCCGAAGTCGCCCGCCCGGAGGGGCGTCTTTTCCGCTACCCCGGAGGCAACCCGGAACCGGCGGGCCACTTCTCCCAGGAAGGCGTCCTCGTCCATGCCGTTCAGGTCCCGGACGGCCCGGTTGTAGTCCAGGATGCGGATCTCGTCGTGGGAAAACAGGACGGCCAGGAAGAAGTTCCAGGGTTCGTCCCCTCGCCAGGCCTCCGGGTCGGCCTCCCGCCTCATCCGGGCCACCGAGGCGGCGGCCGCTGCCCGGTGATGGCCGTCGGCGATGTAGAGGGTGTCCACGGCGGCGAAGGTTTTCCCGATGGCCTCGGCCGCGGCCGGGTCCTTCACCGTCCAGATCGTGTGGCCGACGCCGTCGTCGGCGGTAAAATCCGCATCCGGCGGCCGGCTGCCCGCTTCCCGCAGGATCCGCCGGATGTCCTCCCGGCTCCGGTATGTCACGAACACCGGCCCCGTCTGGGCGTTCAGGCGGTCCACGTGGCAGGTCCGCTCCCGCTCCTTGTCCTCCCGGGTGAATTCGTGCCGCCGGATTGTCCCGGACTGGTATTCCCAGGTGCTGAGCAGGGCCACCAGGCCCGTCTGGCTGTGGTTTCCCAAGGTCTGGCGGTACAGGAAGAAGCGTGGCCGGGCCTCGCGGACGAGGATGCCGTCCCGGAGGAGGCGCTCCAGGTTTTCCCGCCCCCGGGCAAAGACGGCCTCGTCATCCGACGGGGTGTCCGGCGGGAGGTCGATTTCCGATTTCTCCACACGAAGAAAACTCAGGGGGTTGGCGGCGGCGAGGCGGGCGGCCTCTTCCCGGCTGACGACGTCGTACGGCGGGGCCGCCACGTCCCGGGCCAGGTCCCAGCGGGGATGCAGAGCGGTGAAAGGCTTGACGGTGACCATTTGTTGCAGTTCCTTCTTGCGAAAATGGAGCGGGACTGTCAAAATTCAGCACCTCATAACACAAGCCCGAATTCCTGAACAGGAGGAAGTTCCCATGTCCCAACCGGTGCGGGTGTTCATCCACGGTCTCGAGAGCACGAGCCAGGGCACGAAGGGCGTCTGGTTCCGAGAGCGTTATCCCGGAATGATCGTCGGAGATTACCGGGGGAGCCTGGAAGAGCGGATGGAGACGCTCCGGAAGAGGCTGGAGGGGAAGGATAACCTGATCCTCGTGGGCTCCAGTTACGGGGGCCTCATGGCGGCCCTGTACGCATGTGCGTCGCCGGAGAAGGTCCGGCGGCTCGTCCTCCTGGCGCCGGCGCTCCACCTGGCCGAATTCAAGCCCTGCCTGGACCGCAGTTTCGACCTGCCGGTGTTTCTCTACCATGGTTCCCGCGACGACGTGGTGCCTCCGGGGCCCGTCCGGGACATCGCCGTCCGGGTGTACTGGAACCTCTCCTACCGGATCCTGGAGGACGACCACAGCATCCACCAAAACTTTCCGAAGCTGCCGTGGGACGTGCTCCTGGAGGTCCTCTGAAGGCGGGAGCGACAGGGCTTTTCCGTTGACAAGGGAACCGGATTCGGATTACCTTTCAACCAGTTCCCACGACCTTCACCATTCGTCCCGGGGCATTCTGTCCCCGCTCCCGGGCGCAGCCGTTCACCCTTTGCCGTCACCGCCGGGAGGTTCGAGATGAGCGCAGAGCAGCCGGAAAACAGGCCGCCGGAATTTCCACTGGCCGACTGGATGAAGCGGTCCCAGGAGTTCTGGGAGGCCTGGATGCGGATGGCGTCGCAGCCCCGGGATGCCGGGGATTCGCGGGAGTTTCCGCAGGGGACGCCCAGGCCTGCGGAGGCCCGCGGACGCCTGCAGGAGTCTTGGGAGACGGCTTTCCGGATGTGGCAGTCCCTCTCCTCCGCCGCGACGGATCCGGCCAATACGGACGCCGCCATCAAGGGGTTGGGAACCCTGCCCGATTTTTACATGAAGCTCGCGCAGGCCGGCTGGCTCGCCGTCATGAAGGCCCAGGAGCGGATGGTCGAGAAGGCCGGCAAGATCGGGCAGAAGACGGAAGCCTACCAGTTCGACGCCATCGACCAGAACCTGATCAAGGCCTGGAAGGAAATCTACGAGGAGGAGATCCGCCAGTTCTACCAGATTCCGCAACTGGGGCTGACGCGCTGCTACCAGGAGCGGCTCAACGAGTACCTGGACCAGATGAACCTCTTCCAGGCCTCCTTCTCGGAGTTCCTCTACGTCCTGTCCGTGCCGGTGGAGAAGACCTCGAAGGTCTTCCGGGAAAAGCTGGAGGAGATGAACAAGCAGGGCAAGATCCCGGAAAAATCGAAGGATTATTACCAGCTGTGGCTGCGGATCCTGGAGGGGCACTACATGACCCTCTTCCAGTCTCCCGAGTACCTGGAGGCCCTGCGGAGCACGCTCAGCCAGTTGGACTCCTTCCTCGTGGCGAAAAACTCGGTCATGCAGGACGTGATCCAGTTCCTGCCGGTGCCGACGAACAAGGAGATGGACGACCTGATCAAGGACCTGCACGTCTTCAAGCGGCGGGTCCGGGAACTGGAACGGCGGCTCAAGGCCCTCGAAAAAGGTTCCGTCCCCGATCCTGCATAGGAGGGAAACCATGGAACAGCCGAAAGTCTCCCTGGACCTGATCCTGGCCAACCTGGCGGAGGACGCCGAAAAGGCCCAGGAGCGCGTGACCAAGGCCTCGGAAGTCCTGCTCAGCCCCCTTTACACCGACCTGGCCACGACGCCCTACGACGTGGTCTGGGAGGAGGACCGGGTCAAGCTCAAGCACTACCGGACGGAGGGGGAGAAGTCCCTCAAGACCCCGCTCCTGGTGGTGTACGCCCTCATCAACCGGGAGACCATGCTGGACCTCCAGCCCGACCGGAGCGTCGTCCGGACCTTCATGAACAGCGGGGTGGACCTGTACATGATCGACTGGGGCTACCCCACCCGCAAGGACCGGTATCTGACCATCGACGACCACGTGAACGGCTACATCGACGGCGCCGTGGATTTCATCCGCGAGCGGACCGGCGCCGAGAAGGTCAACCTGATGGGGATCTGCATGGGCGGGACCTTCTGCGTCATCTACTCGGCCCTGCACCCCGAGAAGATCCGGAACCTCGTCACCACCGTCACCCCCTCCAGCTTCGACACCGACAAGGGGCTGCTCCACCTCTGGATGCGGGCCATCGACGTGGACCGGCTGATCGACACCTTCGGCAACCTCCCCGGCGACGTCATGAACATGGGGTTCCTGCTCCTCAACCCGGCCCGGCTCATGATCGACAAGTACATCGGCTTCTTCGAGAACATGGACAACAAGGCCTTCGTGGAGAATTTCGTCCGGATGGAGAAGTGGATCTTCGACAGCCCCGACGTCCCCGGGGAGACCTTCCGGCAGTTCATCAAGGACCTCTATCACGGGAACCTCCTCATCCAGAGCAAGCTGATGGTGGGGGGAAGGCGGGTGGACCTGAAGCGGATCACCATGCCGATTCTGAACTTCTACGGCCAGTACGACCACCTGGTTCCCCCGGAGGCCTGCGACAAGCTGACCGGCGCGGTGGGCAGCAAGGACACGGAGGACATCTGCCTCGAGACGGGGCACATCGGGATCTACGTCAGTTCCAAGACCCAGCGGGAGTTCGCCCCGAAGATCGTGAAGTGGCTCGGCGAACGGGATGAAGCTCCCGAGAAGGAAAAGAAGGCGGAGCAGCCGGTGCTCGCGGTGATGGCGGCCGCGGCCAAGGCGAAGAAGGCGGCAGGGGGGAAGGGAACAGCCAAGAAGAAGCCGGCGGCGCCTCGGGCAAGGAGCGGGAAAGAGCCGGCGGACCGGACGACGGGCCGGGAATCCATGGAAGCGAGGTAAAGACGATGGCTGCAAAGAAGGAAGGGAAGGACTTTTTCCAGACGATCAAGAAGGTGAGCCGCGCCCTGGGGACGACCCTGGAGCGGGACAAGCTCCTGGACCTGATCGTCCGGAGCGCCGTGGAGGCCATGGATGGCAAGGCGGCCTCCCTGTTCCTGGCGGACGTGAAAACGAAAAAATACGTCGCCGTCGCCCAGAAGGGACTCTCCCGCAAGTACCGCCACGCCGGGCCGGGGCACGTGAGCCAGGTGTCCGCGGAAATTTTGAAAAAGGGCTACCTCCACTACCGGGACGCGGTGAACGACAAGCGCCTGGAAAACCGGGACATGAAGAAGGCCGAGGGCATCGGCTCCATCCTGGCGGTTCCGGTCATGGTGAAGGACCGGCCCGTCGGCGTCCTTTCCCTCTACACGGCAAATGTGCGGGATTTTTCCAAGGAGGAAATCGAGTTTCTCACCACCCTGGCCGAGCAGGGGGGGATGGCGGTGGAGCATGCCCGGCTGCTGGAGACGATCCGGAAAAACATCCGCATCTCCCTGGAACTGCTTTCGGACATCAACTCGAGCCTCGACATCCGGACGATTCTCCAGACCCTGACGGAAAAGGTGGCCCGGGTCCTTGACGTGAAGGCCGCCAGCATCCGGCTGCTGAACGACGACAAGACGGAGTTGCGCCTCGCCGCCAGTTACGGCTTGAGCAAGAAATACATCGACAAGGGGCCCATCTACGCCGAGCGGAGCATCGCCGAGGCCCTCTCGGGGGTGCCCGTGGTGGTGAAAGACGCCGCCCGGGACAAGGGCGTCCAGTACCGGAAGGAGAAGGAGCAGGAAGGCATCGTGTCGATCCTCTGCGTTCCCATCAAGGCCAAGAAGGAAGTCATCGGGGTCCTCCGCCTCTACAGCGGCTCTCCCCGGGAGTTTGCGGAGGACGAGATCGAACTGGTCACGGTCCTGGCCTACCACGGCGGCCTGGCGATCCAGAACGCGAGCCTCTACATGATGCTCCAGAACGACCTGAAGGGCTTGAAGGACGATGCGTGGAGTCACCGCTGCTGGTTCTAGCGGGTGAGCGGGCTGTCGAAAAACAAAAAGGAGAGGGAACATGACGGGCATCACCATCGACCGGATGAAGGTGGGGGACGCGGCGGAACTGTCAAAGACCGTCTCGGAGACGGACGTGTATCTCTTTGCCGGCATCAGCGGCGACTTCAATCCCGCCCACCTGGACCAGGCCTACGCGGAGAAAACCTTTTTCAAGGGCCGCATCGCCCACGGCATGCTGTCGGCGGGCTTCATCTCGGCGCTCCTGGGGACGAGGCTCCCCGGGCCGGGGACCATCTACCTGCGGCAGGAACTGAACTTCCTGGCTCCCGTCCGCATGGGCGACACGATCACGGCCCGGGTGGAAGTGGCGGAACTGATCCCGGAGAAGAACCGCGCCCGCCTCAAGACCACCTGCCGGAACCAGGACGGCACGGTCGTCCTGGACGGGGAAGCGGTCGTCATGCCGCCCAAGGCACCCAAGTCGTGAGGGCCGCGGGAAGGATCCGTCGCGACCCGGCGGAGGATCCGCCCGGGGAGACCCTGGGCCTCCCGTCCGCCTCGGTGGGCCGGGAGGGCAAACGGACATCCGGGGCCGCTTCCCCGCCGGAGGGCCTGCTCATCCTCCTGGCGCTCCTTCTGCTTGCCGGGTGCGCCGGATCGCCGGCCTCCCTGGCCGGCGATCCGGCGGCGTCCTGGCCCGGGCGCTGCGAGATCCTCCGCGGGAACCTGCTCCAGGAGCCGGCCGCCGGGGTCGTCCTGTCCCCCCGTCCGGAGCGGTTCGAATCCGGCCCGTTCTGGGTTCTCGCCGTTGACGGCGTATCCATCCCCATTCCCCCCGTCCGCTACCGGGACATCCGTGTCCTGCCGTCCCCCTTTCCCGGGGGGCTCCCGACAGTCGTCCTCGCCGGGGAAGAGCCGCCGACCGCCGTAGCCGTCACGTCCATGAGGCCGCCGGAACCCTACGAGGATGTCTTTGCCCTGGCGGGAGAAAAACCGACCGACGAGGGCAGGGCCCTGACGAAGCGCCTCTTCGGCGGGCCCTTGACGCATGGGCGGCTCCTGGAAATCGGGTATGCCGGCCGGGCGGAGGACCTCACCTGCCGGCCGGAGCGCTGGGAGACGGAAGTCCCCCTGGCGGTCGCCCTGATCCTGAAAACCGCCGGCGGCGGGCTGGAGGATGTCTTCGCGGGGGTTGGTGCAAAACAGGGCTGGGTCACCCGGGAGGCGGAAAGCAGGGGCGCCGTCCGCTGGCAGGTGACGCTGCCGGGGGATGTCCAGTGGGTCCAGGTGAGCATCCGCGCGTCCGCCGACGGGCCTTTCCGGGACGCGGGCCTGGCCGTCGGGCAGACCGACACGGTGCGGGCGACGGGGCGCCCCCCATGGCTGTCCGCGCTGGCGGCTGTGCTGGACGACCCGTCCAACGGGACCCTCTGGTCCATCCTGGCAGACGCGCTGGCCCGTGCAGGATTTCCCGAGCCGTCGGTGGAGCGGATCCGCCGGTCGGCCCCGGGTGCCGGCCGGTGACAACCCCGGATCGAAAACCCGGCGGCGGGGCGGCGGGACACCCGGCCCGGATGGTCCTCACGGCCCACGTCTTCCTGGGTGCGTTTCTCCTCTTTTCCCTGGAGCCGATGACGGGCCGCCTTCTCCTTCCCCTGATGGGCGGGTCCATCCAGGTCTGGCTCGTGTGCCTGATGTTTTTCCAGGGGATGCTCCTGGCGGGATACCTGTACGCCCACCTCTGGGCCGCCCGGGCGGGCGCCGCCCACCTCCTGTTCCTCCTGGCACCCCTGGCGTTTCTGCCCCTCTCGATCCCCCCGGGGCCGGAGGCCTGGGGGCCGCTGGCCTCGCTGTTCTGGCTGCTCCTCCGACACGTGGCCGTTCCCTTCGCAGTCCTCTCCACCACCGCGGTGGTGGCCCAGCTCTGGCTGTCCCGCTCTTCCGCCGGCTGCAATCCCTTCGTCCTCTACGGGGCGTCCAACGCCGGCTCGCTCCTGGGCCTCCTGGCCTATCCCTTCCTGGTGGAGCCTTTCCTGGGCCTCGCCGCCCAGGGGTGGATCTGGACGGCCGGTTATTTCGCCTACTGGGGGCTGGCGGTTGCCTCCTGGTTTCTCCTGCGTCCGGGCCGGCCGATCCGGGCGGGGGAAAGCCCGGCCGAGGAACCGCCGGCGTCGTCCACCCCGGAGAAAGCGGGCCCCGTCTCCTGGCTTCTCCTGAGCGCCCTGCCGTCGGCCTTTCTCCTGACGGTGACGAACGTCGTCGCTGTGGAGGTGGGTTCCTATCCCCTGGTGTGGATCCTTCCCCTGGCCCTGTACCTGGCCAGTTTCGTCGTCGTGTTCCGCGACGGGCGGGGCCTGCCGGTCCTCCTGGTCCGCCTCTGGCCAGAAATCCTGCTGGCGGCGCTTCTCCTCTTCTTCCTGACGTCGCCCCGGCTGACGTACCTGGCGGCGCACCTCCTGGTCCTGTTCGTCCTGTGCCTTCTCGCCCACGCCGAGCTGTACCGGGCGAGGCCGTCGCCCGCGGGCCTCACGCGGTACTACCTGGCGATCGCCTTGGGGGGCGCCCTGGGCGGGGCCGCCGTGAGCCTCGCCGCTCCTCTCGTGTTTCCCGGCCTCTACGAGTATCCCCTGGTGCTCCTGGCCCTGGG
>JBFYXW010000012.1:0-16143 GCA_041310335.1 Syntrophaceae bacterium
CCAGGTTCCCTACACGGGGTCGGGGGTCCTGGCCTCCGCCCTGGGGATGGACAAGGGGGTCTGCCGGAGGCTTCTTGCGGCCAGCGGCATCGACGTCCCCCGGACCGTCGAGGTTGCCGCGGCCCGCTGGGCTGCTGATTCCGGGACGGTCCTGAAGGAGATCGGTGAGTCCATTGGCTACCCCTGCGTCGTCAAGCCCACCCGGGAGGGGTGCAGCACCGCCGTGAAGAAGGTGGTCTCCGAGACGGGCATCCCCGCCGCCCTGGAAGAGGCCTTCGCCTGGGACAGCATGGCCCTGGTGGAGGAGTTTCTCTCCGGCATCGAGGTCACCTGCGGCGTCCTGGGCTCCGGGGAGCCGGAGGCCCTGGTTCCCTCCGAGACGATTCCCACGACGGAGATCCTTTCCCTGGAGGACAAGTTCCTCTACGGCCAGGGGGAAAACAAGACGCCGGCCCGGGTTCCCGAGGACGTCCTCCAGCGGATTCGGGAGACCGCGGTCGCTTCCTTCAAGGCCCTGGACCTGAAGGGATACGCCCGGATCGACATGTTCCTCCGCCCCGACGGGCGGGTGGCCGTCCTGGAACCCAACACCCTGCCGGGCATGACGCCCTCCACGGTGCTTTTCCACCAGGCTGCGGCGATGGGGATCACCCAGGGCGGGGTCATCGACCGGATCATCCAGTCGGCCCTGCAGGACCACGCGGCCAAGCGAGGGCCCCTGTGAATGAACGGCCCCGCTGCCACCGTCGACCGCATCGGCCGGATCGTCCTTGAGAACGTCGAGGAACTGGGGAGGATCCTCCTCCTGTTCCTGTCGGCCCTCTCCTGGATGGTGCGACCCCCGCTGAAGGCCCGCCACATCCTCAAGCAGATGGAGTTTGTGGGGGTGAAGTCCATCTTCGTGGTGGTCCTCACGGGGACCTTCACGGGGATGGTCATGGCGCTCCAGGGGTATCACGGGTTCCGGATGTTCGCCGCCGAGAGCCTGGTGGGGTCCACGGTGGCCCTCGGGATGACCCGCGAACTGGGGCCGGTTCTCACCTCTCTGATGGTGACGGCCCGGGCCGGCTCGGCCATGGCGGCGGAGCTCGGGACCATGCGCGTGACGGAGCAGATCGACGCGCTGGCTGTCATGGCCGCCAACCCGGTGAAGCACCTGATCGTTCCCCGGCTCATCGCCGGGTTCCTGATGGTTCCGCTGCTCACGGTCGTTTCCGATTTCATGGGCATCATCGGAGGCTACTTCGTGGGCGTCCAGGTCCTGAACATCAACTCCGGCGCCTTCATGAAAAACATCTACAAGTACGTGACCCTGGGCGACATCTACAATGGCATGGTGAAGGCCGCCTGTTTCGGCCTCCTGATGGCGATCATCAGCTGCTACAAGGGATTCAACACCCGCGGCGGTGCCGAGGGGGTCGGCCGGGCCACCACCGAGGCGGTCGTCCTGTCGTCCATCTCGATCCTGGTGAGCGACTACTTTCTGACGGCGATCATGTTTTGAGATGATACAACTGGTCGACATCCACAAATCCTTCGGCAAGCAAAAGGTCCTCGACGGCCTGAACCTCACCGTCGAGGCGGGCATGACGACCGTCATCATCGGCCGGAGCGGCGGCGGCAAGAGCGTGCTCCTGAAGCACATCATCGGCCTGATCCGGCCGGACAGCGGGCAGGTGCTCGTCGACGGGGCCGACATCGTCGCCATGAACGACAAGGACCTCAACGAGGTCCGCAAGAAGTTCGGCATGCTCTTTCAGGAGGCGGCCCTCTTCGACTCCATGAACGTGGCGGAGAACGTGGCCTTTCCCCTCCGGGAGCACACGAAGATGTCCAACGACGAGATCATGGAGATCGTCCGGGATCGCCTCCGGGCCGTGGGCCTGACAGGTGTGGAGGAGAAGATGTCCTCGGAGCTGAGCGGCGGCATGAAGAAGCGCGTGGGCCTGGCCCGAGCGCTGGCGATGCAGCCCCGGATCGTCCTCTTCGACGAGCCCACCACGGGGCTGGACCCGGTCATGACGGAGGCCATCAACCAGCTTATCATCGAGACCCAGCGGGCCTTCAACCTGACCTGCGTGGTCATCAGCCACGACATCCAGTCGGTCTTCGAGATCGGCCACCGCGTCGCCATGCTCTATGACGGAAAGATCATCGAATACGGGACCCCGGAGGAAGTCCGGTCGTCCCGGAACCCCGTGACGGTCCAGTTCCTCACGGGCAGCACCGAGGGACCCATCCAGATCCTGTAACGAGACGCCGGGCGGACCGCCGGGAGCGGGAGGTTTGCATGACATCCATCAGCACGGAAGCAAAGGTCGGGCTTTTTGTTCTCGCCGGGCTCATCATCCTGGCCTACATGTCCTTCCAGGTCTCCCAGCCCGGTTTCGGCCTGAAGCGGGGCTACCACATCCAGGTGTTCTTCGACAACGCGGCGGGCCTGGAAAAGGACGCCTCCATCCAGGTGGCCGGCGTCGAGGTGGGGCGGGTCGAGTCCATCGCCCTCCAGGAGGGCCAGGCCCTGGTCACCCTGCGGATCAAACCGGACATCCAGCTCGCGAAGGACGTCAAGGCCTCCATCCGGACCCACGGCCTCCTGGGGGACAAGTACGTCGAGCTCTCCCCGGGGACGAAAGGGAACGGCTACCTCGAGGACGGGCAGCAGATCGCCCGGGTGGAGCAGCAGGCCGACGTGGACAAGCTGATCCACCAGATCTCCGGCATCGCCGAGGACGTCCGGGGCGTCACGACGACCCTGAACAAGGTCCTGGGCGGCCAGGCGGGTGAGGAGGCCGTGGGGGGTATCGTCGTCGGCATCCGCGACCTGGCCCGGAACCTGAACGCCGTCGTGAAGAACAACGAGCGGACCCTCCAGGCCATGCTGGAAAACGGCCGCATGCTGAGCGAGAACCTCAACCGCGTGGTGACCCGGAACGACGAGAAGATCGCCCAGGTGGTGGACAACCTCCAGAGCGCCTCCAAGGAGATGGAAAAGACCTTCGCGTCCCTGAGCGCCGTTACCGAGGGGATCCAGAAGGGCGAGGGGACCGTGGGCAAGCTCCTGAAGGACGAGGCGATGGCGGACCGGCTGAACAAGACCATGGCGTCCCTGCAGGACGTCTCCGACAAGCTCAGCCAGGGGAAGGGCACCCTCGGCAAGCTCATCAACGACGACGAGACGGTGACCAGCCTCAATACCGGCCTCTCCAGCATCAACCGCTACCTGGTCCGGCAGGAGCAGTACCGGACGCACCTGGGGTACCGGGGGGAGTACCTGTTCGAGAGCAGCAACTGGAAGAGCTACGTGGATCTGAAGATCCAGCCCCGGGAGGACTACTATTACATCCTGGGCATCGTGGCCGATCCCAAGGGCAGGAAAACCACTCGGGACTACACCGTCAGCGGCGTCACGACCCGCGTGGAGGAGTGGGACAAGAACGGGCTCCTGTTCAACGCCCAGGTGGCCAAGCGCTACCGGGACGTGGTCCTCCGGGGCGGCATTCTGGAATCCACGGGCGGCGCGGGCCTCGACTACCTGGCCTTCAACGACCGGCTCAAGGTCACCTTCGAGGCCTTCGACTTCAGCGACGACGAGCGGCGGGCCCACCTGAAAGGATACGGCGAGTGGCGCCTCCTCAAATACCTGTACCTGACCGCCGGGTGGGACGACTTCATCAACAAGGACAGCCGGTCTCCCTTCGTGGGTTTCTCGATCCGCTTCGAGGACGACGACCTGAAGTACCTGCTCACGTCGGCGCCGATCCCGAAATGAGCGCATCAAACCCCTTGACAGGGATGAGGAAGGAAATATATTAGGTGCGGTTTCGCAGTCCTCGTCCTTTTTCAGGGTGAACATCATGGGGCGGTTCTTCAATCCCGCGCAGGTCCAGGTTGCCGGTGACGCCTTTGCCCAGGCGGAGAGCCTGGTGGGCCGGCACTTCCGCCTGACCTCGGAGGAACTGAAGACCCACCGGTACGACGTGAAGACCCTGGCTTTCCTGGAAAGCCACGAGGTGCGGGACGAGGCCTTCGCCCACCTGTGCAAGTACCAGGTCGGGCGGGGGAAGAAAGACGACGGGCCGGCTGCGGGGATGCACTTTTACCGGGTGTGCCTGCAGGACCACCGGATCCTCGACGCCGTGGAGCGGGGCACCTCGTTCATCCGGCTGAGTCCGCTGCTCCTCTACATCGCCGCCCACGAGCTGGTGCATATCATCCGCTTCGACCGGGGGGACGTCACCTTCGATGCCCCGGAGGTGGAGAAAGAAAAGGAAGAGGAGAAGGTCCACGGGATCACCCGGACCGTTCTCCAGGGGCTCCGGCAACCGGAAGTGGGGATTGTGGCCGAGTGTTTCGACAGCCGGTACCGGCTGGGTGACTGGGTCAACTGAGATTTGGATGGAGGTTTGAGGAGATGCCGATCTACGAGTACAAGTGCAGGAAATGCGGGAAGGTTTACGAAATGTTCCAGCGGATAACCGACGCCCCTGCATCGTCATGCGAGTTCTGCAAGGGGCCGGTGAAAAAACTCATGTCCCAGACGACGTTTCACCTCAAGGGGTCGGGCTGGTACGTGACGGACTACGGCGGAAAGAAGGCCCCCGTGAGCGAGGTGACGGAAGCCAAGGAATCGCCTTCCGCCCCGGAGACGACCTCCAGCGATACGGCCAAGACGGAATCCACTTCCTCCGACGCGTAAATCTCAGGGGTGCAGAGCCCCTGTTTTCGATACCTTGCAGACCCACAAGAAAAGGGGACAGATTTCGAATCTGTCCCCTTTTCTCGTTTTCCATGGATTGCCCGACAACGGGGGCTCCGTCCTGTTGTTCACACCACCCGGATCCGCCCCGGGTTCTCCCCCGTCACCTCGCCGACGATGGCCGCGGCGGTCGCACCGGCGGCCCGGATGCGCCGGAGCAGGTCTTCCGCCTCCCCGGCGGCCACGGCGATGAACAGCCCCCCCGAAGACTGGGGATCGTAGAGGATGTCTGCCAGCCATTCCGGACAGGAGGCCTCAACGGTCACCATTCCCACCCGGAAGGCCCGGTTCCGATGGAGCCCCGCCGGGAGGATCCCCGTTTCCGCCAGGTCCCGGACGCCCGGGAAATGCGGCACCTCCGCCGAGCGGATCAGGATCCCCACCCCCGTTCCCTCGATCATCTCGCAGGCGTGGCCCAGGAGCCCGAAGCCGGTGATGTCCGTGCAGGCGTTCACCCCCGGCGTCTTTTCCATCTCCTCCGCGGCGGCGCGGTTGAGGGCCGCCATGGAGCGGACCGCCGCCGCCTCCAGTTCGGGGTCGGCCATTTGTGCCTTGATTGCCGTGCCGGCGATACCGGTCCCCAGGGCCTTGGTCAGGAGCAGCCGGTCCCCCGGGTTGGCGCCGCGGTTCAGGAGGACCCGGTCGGGAT
Organism: Syntrophaceae bacterium; assembly: GCA_041310335.1. GTDB lineage: Bacteria > Desulfobacterota > Syntrophia > Syntrophales > PHBD01 > PHBD01. The sequence continues at coordinate 5,409 of JBFYXW010000012.1, forward strand.
GGACGACCCCCAGGACGGAAAGCCCGTACTTGGGCTCGTCGTCCTCGACGCTGTGGCCCCCCACGAGGAGGACCCCCGCCTCCCGCATCTTGTCGAGGCCGCCCCGAAGGATCTCCCGGAGGATGGCCTTGTCCATTTTCCCCACGGGGAAGCAGACGATGTTCAGGGCCGTCAGGGGCCGCCCCCCCATGGCGTAGACGTCGCTCAGGGCGTTGGCCACGGCGATCTGCCCGAAGGTGTAGGGATCGTCCACGATGGGCGTGAAAAAGTCCACCGTCTGGATGACCGCCAAGTCCTCCCGGAGTTGGTACACCCCCGCGTCCTCGCCGTGCTCCATCCCCACGATGAGGTTGGGATGAGAGGCGAGCGCCAGGTCCTTCAATACTTCGTGCAGGTCGCCCGGACCGATCTTGCAGGCTCAGCCGGCCCCGCGGACCGTCTCGGTCAGGCGGACTTTCTCCTCGGTCATGCTCCTCTCCCGCTAAGGGTTGCGGTGTCTTTCCCCATTACCGGAGCCGTCAGGGGTACACAATGCGACCTCTCGTCAAACCGTGTCCGGCGCCTTGGAGACGGGTGACGGAAACCCATTTCCCTCCTCCGATCTGTTTCAATTCCCCCGGACCAGTTCCTCCAGGGCCTCCAGGGCTGCCGTCACGTCGCCGGCGTCATTGAAAAGGCTGAAGGAGAAGCGCACGGCCCCGTCGGGGAAGGTCTTCAGGGTCCGGTGGGCCGCCGGGGCGCAGTGGAGGCCCGGGCGGGTCAGGATGCCGCAGCGCTCGTCCAGGGCCTGGGAGACTTCCGCGGGGGACAGGTCCCTCACGTTCAGGGAGACGACGGGGATGCGCCGCGACGCCTCCGGGGGGCCGTAGACGGTGACGTCCCGGAGGAAGCGGAGGCCGTCGAGAAAGGCCCCCGTCAGGATTTCCTCGTGGCGACGAACGTTTTCCACGCCCTGCTCCAGGAGGAACGCCGCCCCCGCGGCGAGGCCCGCCAGGCCCACGGTGTTGGGCGTTCCCGACTCGAACCGGTCGGGCAGGAAGTCCGGCTGCTCCTCGAACTCGGAGCGGCTCCCCGTGCCGCCCCGGAGGAGGGGGTTCAGTCGCCGCTCCAGGCCGGGGCCGACGCAGAGCCCCCCTGTCCCCTGGGGTCCGAAGAGGGACTTGTGGCCCGTGAAGGCCAGCAGGTCGATCTTCGCCTGCTCCATGGACAGCGGGACGGCGCCGGCGGTCTGCGCGGCGTCGACGCCCAGGACGATCCCCCGCTCCCGGGTGATGTTCCCGATCTCCGCCACGGGCAGGATCGTCCCCGCCACGTTGGAGGCGTGGGTCACGAAGACGGCCTTCGTGTTGCTCCGCAGGGCGGCGGCCACGGCCGCCGGGTCGAGCTCTCCCTGGCGCGAGCAGCGGACCACCGTGACCAGGACGCCGCCCGCCTCCAGGAACCGAAGGGGCCGCATGACCGAGTTGTGCTCCACCGAGGAGGTGACGACGTGGTCCCCCGGGGAGAGAAGGCCCAGGATGGCCAGGTTCAGGGCCTCCGTGGCGTTTTTCGTGAAGACCACCCGCATGGGGTCGGAGACGCCCAGGAGGCGGGCCGTGTTCTCCCGGGCCAGAAGAACGATCCGCGCCGCGGCGACGGAGCGCCGGTGGGCCGAACGGCCGGGGCTTCCCCCGATTTCCCGGGCGAAGGCGTCCATGGCGCGGTAGACCTCCTCCGGCTTGGGCCAGGAGGTGGCGGCGTTGTCGAGGTAGTGCACGTTGCTGTTTCCGAGGGTCAAGGTGTCGGATATCCTTTCCATACCGGGTGTGGGACGCGGGCGTGCTCCCGCCGGTGAACGCTATCTTACGGAATGACCCCCGTTTTGCAAGCGAGAATTCCATTGACGGGACGGGTCGTTGTGGTATGGGGACCGCCATGAGCAGCGGACACCCGTTTCCCCTGGGGGACATCCTCGATTTTGCCGGCTTCTTCGCCGGCCGCCTCCTCCTGCGGCGGAAGGACCCCCTCCTGGCGAGCTTCAAGATCACCTGGAAATGCAACCTCGCCTGCCGGGGCTGTCCCTTCCACCAGCGGGGGAAGCGGCCCGGGAATTCCATGGACTGGGACACCGTCTGCCGCTCCCTGGACGCCCTGGCGGAGATGGGGACCCGGATCGTCGTCTTCGAGGGGGGTGAGCCCTTCCTGTGGCGGAATGACGAACGAACCCTGGAGGACGCCGTCCTCTATGCGAAGGAACGCTTCACCCGGGTCGCCGTGACGACCAACGGGACCTTCCCCCTCGACAGCCCGGCGGACATCCTCTGGGTCAGCCTCGACGGGCTGAAGGACACCCACGACCGCCTCCGGAGCGGTTCCTTCGAACGGGTCCTCGGGAACCTGCGGGAGACCCGCCACCCCCGGGTTCTCGTCCACGTCACCGTCCACCGGGAGAACCGGGGGGAGCTGGAGGCGCTCCTGGCCATGGTCCGGGAGATCCCGGCCGTCCGGGGCGTCACGCTCCAGTTCTTCTACCCCTACGGCCAGGGGGAGGCGCCTCTCTCGCTCATGCGGGCGGAGCGGCGGGAGGCGGTGGAGGAGATCGTGGCCCTCAAGCGGCGGGGGTATCCCATCCTCAACGACGAGGGGCGCCTCCTCGCCATGGCGGCGGGTTCCTGGACCTGCCACGACGACGTCCTGGTCAACGTGGACCCCGACGGGACGGTGACCCGGGGCTGCTACGTGAAGAACCGCGGCGCCGTCCGCTGCAGCGAGTGCGGCTTCACCCCCGTGGCAGAGGCCTCGGGGGCCGTGGACCTGCTCCCGGGTTCTCTCCGGGCGGGATGGTCGGTCTTTCTCTCCCGGGCGTGAGTTTTCCGCAGGGCTGGCCGGCGTTCGGGCTTCCGCGACTCCGTTTCCATGACCCGAGGGTTGCCCCGAGCGGCGGGGATGGTTATCTTCTCATCACGGCGCGATAAAATCCCCCGGGACGCGGTCAGAGGAAAGCACGACCCGCAGGCCGGAAAAAACCCTCAGCCCGGTGCCGTATGGAGGAAACCATGAATGATTTCTGGATTGTGCTGGCCGTGATCGGCGTGTGGTTCTTGTTGCAGGCCTACATATTGCCCAAGCTGGGCGTCAGCACGTGAATGCGCCCTGCCTGCCGGGACGCAGGCAAGGAAGAGGGAACGGAGAAGGACAGTCCGTCCTGATCCGCATCCGCCCGCTCGATTCTCCCCGCGGCGGCCTGCTTCCGGCCGCCGTTGGCCTTTTCAAAACCCACGTCCAGGAGACGCTCCGTCTCCTTCACCCGGATCTTCGGGGTCCGGGCCCCCAGGATCACCGCCAGGACCCGCACCTCGTCCCGCTTCGCCGTGGCGATGATGTTGTAGCCCGAAGCCCGGACAAATCCCGTCTTGATGCCGTCCGCCCCGGGGTAGTGGCCCAGGAGGCGGTTCCGGTTGTGCTGGGTCTTGTCGTGGAAGGTGTACTCCTGCATGGAGTGGATCGCCAGGCAGTTCGGGAAGCGGTCCAGGTAAGCGCGGGACAGCTTCAGCATGTCCCGGGCCGTCGTGACCTGGCCCTTTGCCGGGAGCCCGTGGGGATTCAGGAAGCGGCTTCGGGTCATGCCCAGTTCCCGGGCCTTGCCGTTCATCCGGTTCACGAAATCCGCCCCGCTGCCCCCCAGGTGCTCCGCCACCGCCTGGGACGCGTCGTTGGCCGAGGCCACGGAGATCCCCTTGACCAGTTCCCCCAGGGGGACCTTCTCCCCCGCATTGAGAAACATGGTGGTGCCCTTCGTGGCGTTGGCCTTGGCGCTGACGGTCACCAGGTCGGTGAAGCGGGCCCTGCCCTGCTCGATGTCCTCGAAGACCAGGTAGAGGGTCAGGATCTTCGTGAGCGATGCCGGCGGGATCAACTGGTCCGGGTTCTGGGCGAAGAGGGTGGCCCCGTTGTTGTGGTTCACCACGATGGCCGATTTGAGGATAGGCGCCGGCGGTCCGGGCTTGACCCTGGCCCGCGCCTTCTTTGCCTTGGCCAGGGCGGCCGACGGCAAGAGGATGAGCAGGAGGACGATCAGGATGGCGAGGATCTTTCTATATCGCATGGGCGACTCCCCTTGGATTCAAATGATTCAGGGGCCGCCAGGGGGCGGCTGTGGGGAAACATACGGGATCGGGCAGCGCAAAGCAAGGGAAAACAAGGGCTCGGGGAGCTTGAGGACCGCGGGGCCTCTGGAAATGAAGAATCGGTGAACCCGCCGTGACTCACCCCGATGGATACTTCTCCGGTGGAGCGGGAGTGTCGCATCCCGCCGCCTGAGCGTTGCCGGCGGGGCCCCGGGCCGGATTTCCGCCGGAGCCGGTGTCAAGTGCCATCGCCGAAGCGCAGGAGGTAGGGCCCCATGTCGAATTTCCGCCGGAGCCCCGCGGCATTCATATAGCGGACCTTCCCGAAGACGGGCCGCTCCCCCCAAGGCCGGTCGTGCTTTCCGAAGCACCAGGCCACCCCGGCGAAGCCGTTGGGGTCCCGGCCGTCCAGTTCCCAGCGGTTGTTGAGCGCCAGGGCTGCCCGGAAGGCCTCCGCCGGGGAGGCGCTCCACTCCAGGATCTTCTTTCCCCAATACATGCGCAGGTAGTTGTGCATCTTCCCCGTCCGGACCATCTCCCGCTGGGCCGCGTTCCAGTACGGGTCGTGCGTGCGGGCTGCCTCCAGGTCCCGGATGCCGTAGAGATATTCCCGTGGGTCCCGGGCGTGCTCCTCCAGGGTCCGCTTTGCCCAGGCCGGGACGGCCCCCTCGTAGGCGTCATAGGCCGGGTTGTAGTGGACAAAATTCATGGCCAGCTCGCGCCGGACGATCAGTTCCTCCAGGAAGGACTCCCTCGCCGTCGGATTCCCGTGCCATGAATCCCGGACCGCCAGGGCAATCTCCAGGGGGGAGATCTGGCCGAAGTGCAGGTAGGGACTCAGGTCCGAGACGGCATCGGAACCCGGGATGTTCCGTTCCGTGTCGTAGCGGTCGAGGGCCCCGGCGAGGAAACGCCTCAGGCGCTTCCCGGCCTCGCCGGTTCCGCCGAGGAATCCTCCGGCGGGCCGCACGGACCGGTCCACGGGCAGTTCGCGCAGGACGCCATCGATGTCTTCCGGGGACAGCGACTCCAGGCGGAGTCCCAAGGCGTCCCGTTTCACCGGGGTTTCCCCCAGGGGGTGCAGAAAATCCGGGAGGCGGGCCCGGATCTTCGGCCGGAGCGTGGCGGCGGTGAACTCCTCCTTCGGCGAGGCGGACTCCACGGGGACGATGACGTCCGATTCCACCTGGACGACGGGGCAGGGGGCCTCCCGGGCGACGGCCTCCCGCCAGGCCTTCTGGATCCGCAGGTAGCCCCGGTCCGCCACGGCCAGGGCGGCGTCCCGGCAAAGTTCGAGGGCCCCCTTTTCGGGGGAGACGGCCCGCAGGACAAACGCGACTCCCCGCTTTTCCAGATCGTTCCCGACCTCCCGCAGCCCCTCCAGGAGAAACCGGTAGTGCCGCCGGTTCGCCTCCGGGAAGTCCGGCGTGAGGCCGAAGAAGACCACCACGGGAAGGCCCCTCCCGTTGGCCTCCCGGACGGCGAACTCCAGGGCGTGATTGCAGGAGGCCCGCTGGGAGGCCTGCATCCAGTAGAGGACGAAGCGGCCTCTGCGGGCGGGCCGGCGGTTCAGGGGGGTGATGCGCTCGGGGTGGATCATGGGTTCCCCGGTGGAACGAATTTCCGGGGATTGTCGTGGCAGGTCCCCGAAATGTCAACAGGAAAGGAGGCTTCTGGAAAGGAGGCTTCCGCCTTGACAGGCCAGCGGGCGTTTCCTATAGTGGCGACCTGCCGCCGGGGACTGCGGGTTGCGGATCCGCGAGCGGAGCGGAAGCAAGACCGGTGGCCGTGCCAGGGGCCGGACAACCTGAAAACGCGGGAGGACGCAATGGCGGTCAGGGAGATCATCGCGGCGGAGGCGGCTCCGAAGGCCATCGGCACCTACTCCCAGGCCGTCCGGGCGGGGGGATTCGTGTTTCTCTCCGGCCAGATCGGCCTCGACCCGGCGACGATGGCGCTCGAGGAGGGGATCGATAAGCAGATCCACCGGGTCTTCTTGAACCTGAAGGCCGTGGCGGAGGCCGCGGGCCTGGGCCTGGACGATGCGGTCAAGCTGACCATCTTCCTCACCGACCTGGGTCACTTCCCCCGGGTGAACGAGATCATGGCGCAGTACTTCCGGGAACCCTATCCGGCCCGGGCCACCGTGGGCGTCGCGGCCCTGCCGCGGCAGGCCCTGGTGGAGGTGGAGGCAGTCCTGGCGGCCCGGTGAGGACGGACATGGCAAAGAAGATTCTGTACTACAGCACCAACCGGAACCTGGACAAAGCGCCCGGAATCGTCCCCTTCCGGGAGAAGGTCTCCTTCCGGGAGGCCCTCCTGCAGGGGCAGGCCCCCGACGAGGGGCTTTTCATGCCCGAGCGGATTCCGGCCCTGAGGCCCGAAGAGATCATGGCCCTCAAGGGCAGGCCTTACGCCGAGGCGGCCTTCCGGGTGGGCTGGGCTTTCCTGGAGGGCGAGATAGACAGGGAGGCCCTCCAGCGGATCGTCGCGGACGCCTACGACTACGAGGTCCCCCTGGAGCCTGTGACGGGCAGGAAGTACGTGATGCGCCTGGACCGGGGGCCCACCGCGTCCTTCAAAGATTTCGCCGCCCGCATGATGGCCCGCCTCATGAGCCACTTCCGGGACCCCGGGAGCCGCCTGAACATCCTGGTGGCCACCTCGGGCGACACCGGGAGCGCCGTGGGCGACGCCTACCGGGGCGTCCCGGGCATCGCGGTGACGATCCTCTATCCCCGGGGCGAGGTGAGCGGTCGACAGAAGAAGCAGCTCGACACCATCGGGCAGAACGTGCAGGCCGTCTCCGTGGCGGGCAAGTTCGACGACTGCCAGGACCTGGTGAAGCAGGCCTTCGCCGACCCGGCGCTCCGCGGCCTGAACCTGACCTCGGCCAACTCCATCAACTTCGGCCGCATCTTGCCGCAGATCGTCTACTACATGTATGCCTGCGCGCAGCTGGCGGAGCCGGGGGAGGAGATCGTCTTCTCCGTCCCCTCGGGGAATTTCGGCGACGCCCTGGGGTGCGAGTACGCCCGCCGGATGGGCCTGCCCGTCCGCACCCTCGTCATGCCCACCAATGAGAACGACGAGTTCCCGCGCTTCCTCGACACCGGCGTCTACGCGAAGCTCTCCCCCTCCCGGGCCTGCCTGTCCAACGCCATGAACGTGGGGCACCCGAGCAACCTCGCTCGTTTCTTCGACCTCTATGGCGGCACCGTGGACCGGAACGGCCGCGTCTGGAAGTGCCCCGACCGGGAGGAGATGCGGCGGCGGATCTTCTCCGTCTCCGTCTCCGACGAGGAGACCCGCCGGACCATCCGCCGGGTCTACGACGCGTACAAAGTGGTTTTGGAGCCCCACGGCGCCGTGGGCTGGAGGGGCCTGGAAGCCTGGCTGGAGAAGAACGGCGACTTCCCCCTGTGCGTTTCCCTGGAGACGGCGCACCCGGCCAAGTTTCCCGAGGAGGTCCAGGCGGCCCTGGGCATCGACCCGGAGCTGCCGCCCAGCATGCGGGACCTGGACCGTCGGGAGGGGGAGCCCCACGAGATGGTGGGGGATTATGAGGTGTTCCGGGGATACCTGAGGGAACGCCTGCGGGGAAGGGACTGAAGGGGAATTCCGCCCCTGGATGGATCCGCAAAACCGCCGGGGAAACCCGTCTCTCCGCGGAAAGTCCGCCCGTTCCCTTTCACGAAGCCCGCTTCAGCCGACCCCTTAGGAACAGCAATACCAGGATCACCGTCGGAATCCCGATGTCGCCGATGTAGAGGGTTGGCCCCGCGTTGTAGAGGGCCAGGTTCCCCGCCTGGAAGATCTCCCGGATGTGGACTGTGGCGGCGCCGTACAGGAACAGGGAGTAACCGAGGCCTGTGGCCATCCAGAAGTTGTCCCGAAAGAAGACGCACAGGACGCCCAGCACGCCGAAGGCCAGGTTCGTCGCGGCGATTTCAAGCTGAAATGGGCTGCCCTTCGGCCAGCCGATCCCGGCGGCCACCTGGTCCGAGAGGAATGCGTGGCCGTAGAAGGCGAAGAGGCCCGTGAACCCGACGTTGACCAGCAGAAGGTACAACAGCAGGGTCTCCACGACCCGGCGGACCGACAGGTCCTTCCGGTGGCGGATCAGGTTGACGACGGAGCACACCGCCATCAGCAGAAGAAAAATAAGCGTGTACACGTCGCTCCCCTCCCCTCTGCCAGCCGCGGGTCCGTTCGCCCCGACCCTCGGGTTTCCCGGGTCTACACGTATCCCATCTCCCGGCCGACCCGGTCGAATTCTTCCTCCAGCGCCAGGAAGGCCGTCACCAGGGCGGGATCGAACCGGATGCCGCTGTGCCCCACGATGATCCCGCGGGCCTGCTCCCGGGAGCACGGCCCCTTGTAGCAGCGGCAGGAGCGGAGGGCGTCGTACACGTCCGCCACGGCCATGATGCGGGCCGCCAGGGGGATCTCCTCGCCCCTGAGTCCGTCGGGATAGCCCTTTCCGTCCCAGCGCTCGTGGTGGCTTCGGGCGATGGAGATGCCCATGTTGATGAAGGCGTTCTTCGGGTATACGTCGCGGACCGCCTCCATGGTGTCTGCCCCCACGAGGGCGTGCTGCTTCATGATCTCGAACTCCTCGGGGGTGAGCTTGCCCGCCTTGAGGAGGACCCGGTCGGGGCTGGCGACCTTGCCGATGTCGTGGAGCGGGCTGGCGTTGAAGATGTTGTGGACGAAGGCGCCGTCGATGACGCGGTTGTGAGGCTCCTGCCTGCCGAGTTTTTCCGCCAGCATCCGGCAGAAGACCTGGACCCGCTCCAGGTGCTGCCCCGTGTCCGTGTCCCGCGATTCCGCGAGCTTCGAGAGGGCGAAGATCGTCGAGACCTGGGAGGCGCAGATCTCCTCCACCTGCTCCTCCACGAGGTCCTCCAGGTGCGCCTGGTAGCGCCGCAGCTTCAGGTGGGTCTCCACCCGGGCCCTGACCTCCTCGAACTGGAAGGGCTTCGTCACGTAGTCGACGCCCCCCGATCCGAAAGCCTTCACCTTGTCGAGGGTCTCCGTGAGGGCGCTGATGAAGATGACGGGGATGTCCCGGAACCGCACGTCCTCCTTCAGTCTCCGGCAGACCTCGAAGCCGTCCATCTCCGGCATGGTGATGTCCAGGAGGATCAGGTCCGGGGGCTCGCGCTCCACCACCTTCAGGGCCAGTTTGCCGCTGGGGACGGGCCGGACGCGGTACCCCTTCTCCTTGAGCATGCCGGCCAGGAGGGTCAGGTTGGCCGGCACGTCGTCCACGACGAGGATGTCGGCGTTGTACGGTTCCGTCTTGCTCTTGGTTTTCATGGTTCAGGCTCCGCCGGGAGAGAGGAGGTCGATGAGGGCGTCGTACTCGTAGCGGGCGGCCATCTCCCGCAACTGCCGGGCAAGGTCCGGTTGATCCGCGGCCAGCTCCCCAACCAGTTCGAACAACAGGTCCATGTCGGCGCTCTCCACGGCGTCGCGCATCCGGCGGATCCGGCCGGCGGGCAGGGCGGAAACGGTCGCCCGCAGGGCCGCCGCGTCGTCCGTCCCGCGCCGCGCCGGCACCGCGCCGCTGTCTTCCTCATACAGGTATTCCGCTCCCGTGAGAAGGCGGATCGTTTCGAACAGTTCGTCGTCCTTGAAGGGCTTTGACAGGTAGCCGTCCGCGCCGGCAGCGAGGATCCGCCGCCGGTCCTCCTCGAAGGCGCTGGCCGTGACGGCGATGATCGCCGCGTCTTTCCGATCCGGGTCGGCCTTGAGGAGGCGCGTGGCCTCATAACCGTCCATGACGGGCATGGTCATGTCCATGAGGATCACCCGGGGTTTCCATTCCCGGGCGGTCCGCACCGCTTCCTCCCCGTCGGCGGCCTCGCGGGTCGTGAATCCGGCCGGGACCAGCAGTTGCGACAGGAGACGGCGGTTCGTGTCTCGGTCGTCGGCGATGAGGACACGGATCTCTTCCTGGTCGGGTGTAAGGCGCAGGACGCGTCGTCTCGCCTCCTGTGGCCTTGCCTCCTCCTCGCGTCCCTCCCGGACGGGGATCTCGAAACGGAAGGTCGTTCCCTTGCCGGGCGTGCTCGTCACCGAGATGGATCCCCCCATGACCTGGACGAATCCGCGGCTCAGGGCCAGGCCCAGCCCGGTGCCGCCGCTCTTGAGGCCCGCCCGGGTCTGCTCGAAGGCCTGGAAAAGGCGGCCCATCTCCTCTTCCGACATGCCGGGCCCCGTGTCCTCGACTTCAAAGAGGAGGTCCACCGTGTCCGGCTTTCCGGTCCTGGTTGTCACGCGCAGGGCGATGCCGCCTTCCTCGGTGAATTTCACGGCGTTCCCGAGGAGGTTGATAAGGACCTGGCGGAGCTTTCCCTCGTCGGTGAACACCCAGCGGGGGACGGGCCCGATCTCCTCCAGGAGGAACCGCAGGCGCTTGGCGTCGGTCCGGACGCGGAACAGGCGCTCGATGTCCCGGAGGAGGGCGTGGAGGTCGAACGTGCCGGGGACGAAGGTCGTACGCCCCGCCTCGATCTTGGACATCTCCAGGATGTCGTTGATGAGCATGAGCAGGTGCTCGCCGCTGCGGTTGATGATGTCCAGGTGCTCCCGCGACTGCGGCGAGAGGGACGGGTCCCGCT
>JBFYXW010000013.1:0-3431 GCA_041310335.1 Syntrophaceae bacterium
GCCTCCCGGGCCTCTCGATCGTCGTGGGCGGCGGCAACACCGCCGTCGACGTGGCCCGCACCGCCGTCCGCCTGGGCGGCCGCGCGGTCATTGCCTACCGGCGCCGCCGGGCCGACATGCCCGCCTTTGACGAGGAGGTGCGGATGGCCCTGGAGGAGGGGATCGAACTCCGGGAACTCCTCGCTCCCGCCGGGATCGTGCGCCGGGATGGGCGACTCCTCGCGACGTTCCGGCTCATGCGGATCGAGGGAGAGGACGCCGACGGCCGGGGGCGCATCGTCCCGGACGGGGACCGGACGGTGGACATCGAGGCGGACCACCTCTTCACCGCCGCCGGAGCCGGCGCCGCCTTTGACTGGCATCTCCCGCCCCGGGAGGGGGCCGGCCGGGTCGCGCTCAGCCACTCCGTCCTGCTGTCCCGGGAAGGGCAGCCGGTCCGCGTCTTCGGGGGCGACACGACGAACGACGTCCAGATGGTCGTCACCGCCGTGGCCTCGGGCAAGCAGGCCGCCCTGGCCCTGGACGTCCTCTTCCGGGAGGGGTCGGGGGCCGTGAAGGAACGCCTCTCCCTCTCCGCCGTGGGGCCGGGGCCGTCTCTCTCCATGGAGATCTACACGGGTGGTCCCCGGGGCCTCCGGACCCGCCACGTCGTCCTGCCGGAGGAGATCAACACGGACTACTTCGCCTTCGAGCCCCGGATTACCCAGCCCAGGCTCCTGGTGGAGGAGCGGTCCCGCTCCTTCGCCGAGATCGATCTCCGGATCTCCGCGGGCCTCGCCATGCGGGAAGCGGGCCGGTGCTTCAACTGCGGCATCTGCAACGGCTGCGACAACTGCTACCTCTTCTGCCCCGACGTCTCCATCGCCCGCGGCCACGAAGGCGAGGGCCGCCGGATCGACTACGACTACTGCAAGGGGTGCGGGCTCTGCGTGGTGGAGTGCCCGCGCAACGCCATGACCCTGGAGGAGGAACCATGAAACGGGTCCTGGAGGGAAGTCACGCTGTCGCGGAAGCGGTGCGTCTGGCCCGGGTGCAGGTCATCTCGGCTTACCCGATCACGCCGCAGACGCACATCGTGGAGATCCTCTCGGACTACTGCGCCTCGGGGAAAATGAAGGCCCGCTTCCTCCGGGTGGAGAGCGAGCACTCCTGCCTGGCGGCCCTCATCGGGGCCCAGAGCGCCGGCGTCCGGACCTTCACCGCCACGTCCTCCCAGGGGCTCGCCCTGATGCACGAACTGCTGCACTGGGCCTCCGGGGCGCGCCTGCCCATCGTCATGGCGGAGGTCAACCGTGCCCTGGCGCCGGGGTGGAACATCTGGACGGACCAGAGCGACAGCCTGGCCCAGCGGGACACGGGGTGGATGCAGTTCTACTGCGAGGACGCCCAGGAGGTCCTCGACACGATGCTCGTGGCCTACCGCCTGGCGGAGAGGGTGAACCTCCCGGCCATGGTGGTCCTGGACGCCTTCTTCCTCTCCCACACCTACGAGCCCGTGGATGTGCCGGAGCAGGAGGAGGTGGACCGTTTCCTGCCGCCCTACGCCCCGGAGTTCTGCCTGGACACGGCGCACCCCTTCGCGCTCAGCCCCCTGGTGGCGCCCAACGCCTACATGGAGATGCGCCGGGAGATCGCCGCCGCCATGGAGGAGGTCCTGGAGCGGCTGGATTCCGTGGAGGAAGAATTCGCCGGCATCTTCGGCCGCCGCTACGGGGCCGTGGAAGCCGTCCGGTGCGAGGACGCCGAAATCGTCCTCGTGACCAGCGGGACCGTGACCAGCACCGCGCGGCTCCTCCTGGAAGAGCTTTGGGCAAAGGGGGAAAAGGTGGGACTCCTGAAGATCAAGCTCTTTCGGCCCTTCCCGGTGGAGGCGATCCGCCGGGCCCTGGCGGGGGCGAAGAAGGTCGCCGTGGTGGACCGCAACTTCTCCTTCGGGGCGACGGGCATCTTTGCCCAGGAAGTGCGGGCGGCGCTGTGCAACGCCCCGGACCACCCCCCGGTCTTCGGGTTCATCGCCGGGCTGGGTGGCCGGGACATCACGACGGCGGTCCTGGCGTCCATGGTCGAACAGACCAGAAACGCCGCGGCGCCGCCGGCGGAAAGCATCTGGATCGGGCTCACGGAGGCCGCATATGCAATTGGACGTCCTTGACCAGGAACTGATGTGCTCGGGACACGTGGGCTGCCCGGGGTGCGGGGCCACCATCGCCATGCGCTTCTTCCTGAAGGCCCTGGGGGAGAAGACCATCATTGTCCTGCCCGCCTGCTGCTGGTCTGTCATCGCCGGGCCCTATCCCCAGTCGACCCTCAAAATTCCGGTTATTCACACGGCCTTCGAGACCGGGGGCGCCACCGCCAGCGGTGTCCGGGCCGCCCTGGACATGCTGGGGGACACGGACACGACGGTCGTGACCTGGGCGGGTGACGGGGGGACCTTCGACATCGGCTTCCAGGCACTCAGCGGCGCCGTCGAGCGGAACGAGGACTTCATCTACGTCTGCTACGACAACGAGGCCTACATGAACACGGGAATCCAGCGGAGTTCCTCGACCCCCTACGGGGCCTGGACGACGACGACCCCCGGGACGGATTGGAAGCGCCTCCGGAAGAAGAACATCGTGGAGGTCCTGGTGGCCCACCGGATCCCCTACGCGGCGACGGCCAGTATCGCCTTCCCGGAGGACCTGGTCCGGAAGGCCCGGAAGGCGAAGTCCGTCAAGGGCTCCCGGTTCCTCCACGTCTACGCCAGTTGTCCCACGGGGTGGCGGATCCCCTCGGAACTGTCCGTCAAGATCGCCCGCATGGCCGTCCAGACGAACATCTTCCCCCTCTACGAGGTGGAGAACGGCGTCCGGTACACCATCAACTACAAGCCCCGGGAATACCTGGTGCGGGAGTACTTCAAGCTCCAGGGGCGATTCCGGCACCTGACGGACCAGGACCTGGAGGCGATCCAGGAGATGGTGAACGAGGACTGGCAACTCCTGCTCCGGAAGGCCGGGGAGCACGCCTGAGCGTTCCGGTCGGCCGGCGCCTCATTTTTCCCTCCCGTTTTTCGATGCGGAGAGTTCCACCGGCAGCGCCTGCGGAGGCGATCCTCGGAGTTTCCCCGCAGGTGCAAAGGACGCCCGAATTGCGGCCACCGGAACGGGGTCGTCAAGGAAAGCATTCCATTTCCTTGCCTTTCAGCGCCGGATGCTTGTATAGGGCGGCATCAAAACGGGAGGGGGACGGAGCATGGCGATGGAGGCGGACACGTTCACGAAACTGAAGGCCCGCGAGCGGGAGACAAGGAAGAGCCTCATCGTCGATGCCGCAGAGCGCTCCTTCGCCGCCAAGCCCTTCAACAAGGTGAGCATGCGGGACATCGGCCGGGAGGCCGGGATCTCCGCAGCGTCCATCTACCGGTACTTCCCGGACCAGCAGACCCT
>JBFYXW010000014.1:0-6607 GCA_041310335.1 Syntrophaceae bacterium
GGCGACCACCGCGCCCAGACGGCCACCCTCACGTTCAACGACTCGGGCCGCTTCGAGGACCGCTGGGTCCACCTGGGCGTGAATCGCAGCTCGCCCTGCGTCTTCACTCGGGGCCTGGACAACCTCTACCTGCCGGTCCGCCACGGGGAGGGGAAGTTCATCCCCGCGGATGACGGCGTTCTCGAACGGCTCGAGCGGCAGAGGCAGGTCGTTGTCTGGTACAGCACGCCGGACGACCGGGAGGCGACGATGGACTACCCCGGGAACCCCAACGGCTCTGTCGGGGCTGTCGCGGGCATCTGCAATGAGACGGGCCGCATTTTCGGCCTGATGCCTCACCCGGAGGCCTACCTCCACCGGACGAACCACCCCCGCTGGACCCGGGAGGACCTCCCGGAGGAGGGGATGGGCCTCGCCCTGTTCGCGAACGCCGTGGAGTTCCTCCGGCGGGAGGCGCCCTGACAATCGCCGCGGCAGGCACCCCCTGCGGGAGACCCGATCCGAAAAAAGGAGCACCGCCATGAGCCTCATCACTGCGGAAAACCTGTCCAAGGACTACCGGACCGGGGACGTCACCGTCCATGCCCTCCGGGGGTTGTCCTTCCGGATCGAGCCCGCCTCCTTCGTCTCCTTCGTCGGTCCGTCGGGGAGCGGGAAGACCACCCTTCTGAACCTGGTCGGCTGTCTGGACAAGCCCACGGCGGGAAGCCTCTCCGTCGCCGGGACGGACGTCACGATCCTGGACATGAAGGGGAGCGCCCGCTTCCGGGGGGACCACATCGGCTTCATTTTCCAGGACTTCAACCTGCTCCCGGTACTGACGGTCCACGAGAACATCGAGTATCCCCTCATGATGGTCCAGAACGTGCCGGAGCGGGAGCGGAGGGAGCGGATCGGGGCTCTTCTCGAGGCCGTGGGGATGGCGGACCAGCGTGACAAGTACCCGGACCAGCTCTCGGGGGGCCAGAAGCAGCGGGTGGCCATCGCCCGGGCCCTGGTGACGAACCCCCGGCTGGTCCTGGCCGACGAGCCGACGGCGAACCTGGATTCGGCCACGGCTTACGCCGTCATCGACCTCATGAAGCGCATGCGGGACGAACGGCACACGACCTTCATCTTCTCCACCCACGATCAGAAGATCGTCGGCGAGGCGGAGATCCTCTTCTGGCTGGAGGACGGCGCCCTCCGGGAGGTCCAGGAGAAAGGAGGGCAAAGCCATGGCTAACCTCTTCAAGATGGCCGTCCGGAACCTCCTGCGGTACCGCCGCCGGACCCTCTTGACGGCATCCCTCATCACCGTTGGCGTCGTCTTCGTCCTCGTCTTCCTGTCCGTCTCCGGGTCCTTCAAGGCCATGATGATCGGCCAGATCACCGACTCCATGCTGGGGCACCTCCAGGTCCACCGGCGGGGCTACGTGGCCTCCATCGACAACCTGCCCCTGAACCTCAACCTGAAGCCGCCGGCGGTCCGGAAGGTGACGGACATGCTCGACGGGATGCCCGGGGTGGAGACCTATTCCCCGCGGATCAAATTCGGCGGCATGTTCAGCAACTTCACCGAGACCACCAACATCCGCCTCAACGGGATCATCCCGGAGAGGGAGTTCAAGACGGTCCCCCTGCTCCTCGACCGGATCAGCGAGGGGAAAAAGACCCTCGAGAAGGGGGAGATGCTCCTGCCGGCCCTGCTGGCCCGGGGGATGAACGTCAAGGTGGGGGACCCCGTGGTCGTCGTGGCGACGAACCAGGACGGCTCCGTCAACGGGAAGCAATTCCTCGTCGCGGGCATCCTCGAGGGCGTGACAGGCCCCGGCGGCCGGGACGGCTACATCCACCTGGACGACGCCGTGGAGACGCTGCGGATGCGGGAGCCCGAAGTCAGCGAGATCGCCGTGCGGCTGAAGGACTTCGGGAGCCTGGCGGCGGTTCGCGGAAGGATAGAGGGGCTCCTGGCAGGGGAGAAGACCGCCAAGGGGACGCCCCTGTTTGAGGTCCACACCTGGGAGGCCCTCTCGCCGTTCTTCAATGTCGCCCGGATGATCGACGTCATGACCTTCTTCATCAAGCTCATGCTCATCGCCATCGTCCTCATCAGCATCATGAACGTCATGATCATGGCGGTTTTCGAGCGGGTCCGGGAAATCGGCACCATGGCCGCCATCGGCACCCTTCCCGGCCGGATCCTAGCCCTGTTCCTCATCGAGGGCTTCTGTATGGGCGTCCTGGGGGCCGCCTCCGGCGGCGTTCTCGGGAGTCTCCTGATCTGGATCCTCAACGCCTCCCGGGTCACCTTCGACTTCGGCCAGCAGAAGGGCCTGGTCCTAACGGCGGCGATCCGCCCCGAGGATCTCCTGGTGATCTCCGTCACCGTCATCCTCGTGTCCGTGGCGGCGAGTCTGCAACCGGCATGGAAGGCCTCTCGGATGGAGCCGATCCAGGCCCTGCGCCACGTCTGAACGGAAACGAAAAGGAGGATTCCCATGCTGCGCAACCTGCTCTTCGCGTCCCTGGTCCTGCTGTTCGCCCTGCCAGCCTTCGCCCTGGACGGCGCGGCGCTCCTGAAGCAGGTGGACCGGAACCTGAACCCCGAGTCCTACGAGATGTACCGGAAGCTGATCAACGTGGAGCCCGACGGGAAGAAGAAGGAGTTCACCCTCTTCTCCGTCAAGAAGGGCGCCGACAAGGTGGCGGCCCTCTTCCTCGCCCCGGCCAGCGAGAAGGGACGCAGCACGCTCCGGCTGGGGGACAACATGTGGCTGTACATCCCCAGTGTGGGCAAGCCGATCCGCATCACCAGCCTCCAGTCCGTCGTGGGGGGCGTATTCAACAACGCCGACATCCTCAGCCTTGATTATGGCACGGAATACAACGTGCAATCCGCGATGGAGAAAGACGGAGGATACCTGCTAAACCTCAAGGCGAAGACCCGGGAGGTGGCCTACGACCAGCTCCGGATGCAGGTCGACCGGAGCCGGAAGGTGCCGACCCGGATCGAGTGCCTCACCGAGGCGGGGATGCTGATCAAGACCCTCCACTTCAAAGAGACGAAGGACTTCGGGGGCGGCCTCGTGCGGCCCTCGGTCATCGAGACGGACAGCCCCCTCTACAAGGGCTACCGGTCCATCATGATTTTCGCGAAGATCAAGAAGCGGGCCTTCAAGGACGAGGTCTTCACCCTGACCTACATGCCGAACATCGATTCGCTCCGGTAGGGATCGGCGGGGCCGGACCGGCTCCGTGCCAACCGCCAGGTTCGGCCCGGCCCCTCTTTGCACCGCGGACCCGACCGAGGCCGGGCTTGTCCCGGGAGGCACTTCATGACGGCAGCGCAACCGGGAATCAAGGACCGGCACCGTTGGCGATTCCACCGGAAAAACGGCCGGCGCCTGTTCCCCACGGCGGCCTTTCTGCTCTGGGCCCTCCTTGCTTTCGCACCCGCTGCCCCGGCGGCGGACGAGACCTACTCCTTTGACCTCTCGGAAATCGAGAAGAAGCCCTGGCACGTCGGCGGATACGCAGAAGTACGGCCGGTCCGCTACCGCCTCAATCCCGACGGGGCCTTCTACAAGCTCCGGTTTTACAATCGGGACGAGGGGGACGCCGTCGACGAATTCAACGGGCGGCTGCAACTGGAGGGGAGCTACGAGAAGGGCATCGCCCGCCTGTACGTGAGGACCAACACGGACTACCGGCGCTCGTACCTGGGAGAGACGGAAAACACGAGCATCTACGAGGGATACGGTTCCCTCCGCCCCTCCCCTTCCTTCAAGGTGGACGCAGGCAAGAAAAACCTGAAGTGGGGAAAGGGATATGCCTGGAACCCCGTCGCCTTCCTGGACCGTCCGAAGGATCCCGACGACCCGGAACTCCCCCTGGAGGGCTACATTGTCCTGGCGGCCGACTGGATCCGCAGCTTCGACGGCCCGCTCAAGACCGTTTCCTTCACCCCCGTCCTGCTTCCCGCATACGACCACGTCAACGACGGCTTCGGAGTGCCGAATCGGCTCAACGTCGCGGGGAAGCTGTACCTGCTGCTATACGACACAGACATCGACTTGATGGTCCTGGCCGACGGAAGCCGAACCGCCCGCCTCGGGTTCGACTTCTCCCGGAACTGGACGAGCCAGTTCGAAGTCCACGGGGAGTTCGCCTGGATCCGGAATCAAACCAGGACTTGGATCGACGGAACCGGCGTCTCCTACTCCGACACCTACAACGCCATCAGCGGGCTCGTCGGCCTGCGCTATCTCACAACCCGGGACACGACCATCATCGCCGAGTATTACCACAGCGGAACGGGATACTCGGCGGAAGAGATGAAGGGCTTCTACTCCTTCGTCAACCGGGGGTGGAACACGTACCTGGGCGGGGGTGGCGACGGCCTGCTCCGGCGGGCCCTCCTGGCGGCGGAGGGAACCTACGGCCGCCTCAACCCCATGCGGGACTACCTGTACCTGCGCCTCAGCCAGAAGGAGCCCTTCGACATCCTCTACTTCACCCCCGCCCTGACCGTCATGGCGAACCTGGGCGACGGGGGGTACACCGTCTCGCCGGAGGCCCTGTACACCCGGATCACGAATCTGGAACTCAGGCTCAAGGCCAATTTCCTGTTCGGGGGCCCCGACAGCGAATTCGGCGAGAAACAGAACCGCTGGCGCATCGAGTTCCGGGCAGGGTATTCGTTTTAGGGGGGCTTGCCCCGCCCGCCCGGACCGGAACCCGAGAGCCGGATTTCTCCCTCCGATCCGGCCCGGGAGAACCCCGTTCCGGGGTCCTTTCCCGCCGTTCATCGAGACGGTTCATCCTGTTGATATCAAACAGCAATTTAGTTCCTCAGCGAACCCACAAATTCATTGAAAAAAAACATCCCCGGTGTTAAGGGTAACGGGATTTCCAAAAGGGAGGAATTCGGCAACCGATGGACCTTGGCCGCATGCTGGAGGAGAGTGCCAGGCGTCACGCAGAACGGACCGCCCTCATTCATGACGGCAGCGGGCTCACCTATCGGGAATTGAACCGGGCCGTCAACGCCCTTGCCGGAAACCTCCAGTCGATGGGCATCGGCCGGTCCGATCCCGTCGCCATCCTCCTCCCCAACATCCCTGAGTTCGTCATCGCCTACCTGGCCGCCCAGAAGCTGGGCGCCGTGGCGGTCACGCTCAACGTCATGTCCACCGCCTTCGAACTCAGGCACCTCCTGGGCAACAGCGATGCCAGGGCCTTCATCACCACGGCCTCCACGGCGAGGCGCTTCGAGGAGATCCGGGGCGAACTGCCCCTCTGCCGACACCTGCTCGTCGTCGATGGCGCGGATTCCCCTTATTCCTGGCGGACCCTCGTCGGGCAGGGAGGCGACGACTTCCCGATTCCCGCCCTCCGCGACGACGATGCCGCCGTCATGATCTACACGGCGGGTCTTACCGGCAAGGCCGTCGGGGCGGTCCTCACCCACGGAAACCTGCAGAGCCAGACGGGCCTCCTCGCGTCGGAGTGCGCGGGGACCGAACAGGACCGCTGCCTGGCGATCATCCCCTTCTTCCACTCCTTCGGCGCCGCCGCCAACATGCTGGCCCCCCTTCGGACCGGGGCGAGCATCGTCCTCATGGACCGCTTCACCCTGGACGGCATCTTCGCCGCCATCGAGCGGGAAAAGGTCACCTACATCACCGGGGTGCCGCGGCTCTTTTTGGGCATGATCTTCCACGACAAGGCAGAAAAATACGACGTCACCTCCCTCCGCTTTTGCATCACCGGCGGGGCCGCCATCCCGCCCGACGTGTTCGACGCCTTCGAGTCCAAGTTTCAAGTGAAACTGGTCGAAGGATACGGCCTCACGGAGGCCTCCCCGATCTGCACCATCAGTCGCATCGACCGGCCCCACCGGCCGGGCTCCATCGGCACGGTGATCCCCGGCGTAGAGGCCAAGATCGTCGACGGGGAGTCCCGGGAAGTTCCCCGCGGACAGGTGGGGGAACTGATCGTCCGGGGGGCAAACGTCATGAAGGGCTACTACAAGGACGACGCCCGCACCGCCGAGGTCATCCGGGACGGCTGGCTCCACACCAGCGACCTGGGGACCATGGACGACGACGGCTACATCTACCTCACGGGCCACGCGAAGCGGATGGTCATCACCAGCGGCTTCAACGTCTATCCCCGGGAGATCGAGCTGGTTTTGGAGATGCACCCGGCGGTCCGGCAGGCCCGGATCGAGGGCAAGCAGGACCTGATGCGGGGCGAGGTCGTGAAGGCCAGGATCGTCCTGAAACCGGGCATGGCGGCCGACGAAAAGGATATCCTCCGCCACTGCCGGACCTACCTGTCCAACTACAAGCACCCCCGGGAGATCGAATTCGTCGAGGCCGTCGGCGAGGCATGAACGAAACGGGGCGAAGTCCCCGCCGAATATTTCAATCCGTGAGAGAGGAGGAAGGAGCAACATGAGAGATGCGGTAATCGTGAGTGGCGCCAGGACCGCCGTAGGCGAGTTTGGAGGGTCCCTCAAGGGGGTCTCCGTCGTGGAACTGGGCAGGGTCGTCATCAAGGAAGCCGTCAAGCGGGCGGGACTCCGGCCGGCCATCAACGACTTCATCAAGTCCTGCCGTCC
>JBFYXW010000015.1:0-19082 GCA_041310335.1 Syntrophaceae bacterium
CCCGGTCGGTTTGGCCCGGGTGCTGCCAGGAGGGAAAAGAGACGGAATAGGTCCGGCTGTTCTTGTTCTGCCGGTAGGAGCGGTCCGTCACGGGGACCTCCCGGGCCGTCTCGATTCCCTGGTCCAGCAGGCCGTTGGTCATCACGGCGCCGCCGGCCATGGCGAGAGGGAAGCCGATGAGGGAAAAAATGAGAACGAACAGAAAGACACGGTGGGACGACGAGCGTCCCCGGATCCAACGGAAGGCCAGGGCCAGAAACAGAAGGGCCGCCGGGGCGGAAAGGGCCAGGGCGTTCAGGACAAGGCGGTTGCCGACGGGTTCGTATTCGTTCATCCCGTAGCCGAGGGCGATCGCGCCGCCCAGGATGAGGAGGCCGAGAAAGAGAAACAGGAGGATCAGGCCGGCCAGGGGAATGGGCTTCCGGGGGGGCGCGGACCCGAAGATGCCGGCATACAGGGCCGGCAAACCGGAGGCGGGGATTCCTGACGAGAGGCGGATGAGTCCGTCCAGGTAGTTCTCCACGGGGATAGCCGCCAAGGTCTCCCCCTTGATGGGCGAGAGGACGATCCGGACGCCCTTCTGGTCGAAAACGATCTCCCGGACGGGATATCCCAGGTTGAAGAGCGAGTCGATCTGTTGCCGCCGTGCTGCTTCCGAAAGGTAGGGCAGATAGATGTCGATCCGGTCGGTGTCGAGGAATCGGGAGCCGTCGAAAGCGGGATCACCCGTCTGGATTTCCGCCACGAGGCCGATCCGCTTGGCGAACCGGTCGTACCAGGACTCTTGTCGGATGGTCAGCTTGGCCGGGCAGGACGCCTTGGCCTGGATGGTCAGAGAGGGCGGATTGTTCTTGGAGCCCATGAAGTAGCGGCAGGTGAAGGGGGCGCCCCCGTGAAGCCCCTCGAGGAGATCTCCCGTGAACAGGGAACTCCCGGTCACCCTGCCGTGAAGGCGCTCGGCCAGTTCCCGAAGGCCCTGGCGGCTCCGGGACTGTTTCCGGTGAAGGAAAAACAGGAATCCCAGGAGGATGGCGATCCCGAGAAAAGCGACTGCAAAAGCGAAGATCAGGTAGAACTGGGCCATGGCATCCCCGGAAACCCGCCCGGTCGGTGCGGCTCATCTCGTGACCGGATCGGTCCCGGGGCCGGGCGGGCGACTGCGGAGAATCATAGGCGACTTTTCCCGCACCTGTCAATTCAAACGGTCGGGGCGAGCCCCCGCGGCTGGCACGTTCCGTCGGGCCCTTCAGTGGAGCGCCATGTCCCGTCTCCGGTTTCCGCCGGAGAGGTAGGCAATGGCCCGGGGCCAGATTTCCTTCAGCGACTGGGAGCCCATGAGGGTGCCGATATGGCCGCCCGGAGCCAGCAGCTTTTTGATCCGCCGGGAGGAAACCAGGTGCTCCATGGCAAAGACCTGGCCGGGCGGGGTGATGTGGTCCTTGCTGCCGCCGATGAGGACCAGGGGACAGCGGATGTTCCGGAGATCCACGGGGCGCCCGTCGATGAGCAGGCTCCCGGGGTGGGTCAGGCTGTTCTTCCGGAAGATCCACTCCACGGCCTCGAGGTAGAATCGGCCCGGCAGGCTCTGGGTGGATTCGTACCAGTTGGTGAAGCGCTTGAACCGTTCCAGCCCTTGGAGATCCTCCCGAAGACACATCCCCCAGATGTTGAAGTACTTGTTGAAATAGTGCTCCTGGGGCTGCAGGGCCTTGAACCCCCGGAGCATGAAATCCCCGGGCATCAATCCGTTGAAGGACTCTACGGCCATGCGGTAGCAGTTACCGGGGATTTTCGAGCAGTCGCCGATGAAAGAGTCTTCGGCCTCCAGGTCGATGGGGGCCGCCGCCACGATCAGTCCCGAGACCTTTTCCGGAAAGAGAGAGGCGTAGATGGCGGCCTGCCACCCCCCCTGGCACTGGCCGATCAGGACAACCTTTTTGGCCCGGGTGGCCTTCAACACCTTGTCGACGGCGATGTCCGTCAGCCGGATGTAGTCGAAGATGCCCAGGTTCCGGTATTCTTCCGTCGCCGGGATCCACTCGGTCACGGCGACCTGGTAGCCCCTCTCCCGGAAGACCCCGACGAGGCTCTGGTCGGGCAGATAGTCGGCGATGGTTCCGGCATGGCCGGCCTGGGGAGGAAGGATCAAGGCCGTTCTGTCGGCCCCCTCCCTGCGGAAGATACGCAGCCGGAGCGTCTGGTATTCAAGGAGCACTTCGTTTTCGGTGGCCCATTCCTCACGCAGCGGCCGGTAGCACACGGCCTTGAAAAACTCCTGGATCGGTTCGGTCATCAGAAGGTCGATCATGATGCACGCGCATTCCTTTCGTCATGTTCGATCTCCCCCTCCTGCCCTCTGATAAAAAGGTTCCGCTCCCCCCGGAACGGAACCCCCCCTTTTTTGTTTCCCCGGGGACTTCATGCCCGAAGGAAGACAAAATGGCAACGAATAAATTCACCCCCGGGAGAGAGGCGCCTCCCCGGAAGGCTTTTTCTCCCTCCTTTCATGGGCCCGGATTCGGTGGAAAGAGGCCAAAAAACCGGGATTTCCCTTGACAGAGGGGGCGTTTCTCGTCTACAAGCGAAGCCTCTTGCCGGCGGGGTTGCGGATATTCCCGGCAGGGAGGACGCACATGGACAAAATGCCCATCACCCGGGCTGGATACGACAAGCTCAAGAAAGACATGGAATATTTGAGGAACGTCGATCTCCCGGAGAACGTCCGGGACATCGAGGTGGCCAGGGCCCACGGGGACCTGTCGGAAAACGCCGAATACAAGTCCGCCAAGGAAAGGCAGGCCTTCATTCACGCCCGGATCAAGGAGGTGGAGCAGAACCTGTCCACCTGCCAGGTCATCGAGGTGAAGGCCGCCGCCGACGGCCGGGCCGTTTTCGGCTGCACCGTGGCCATCGAGGACCTCAGGAACGGCGAATCCACCGAGTACCGGCTCGTGGGACCCTTTGAATCGGATATCTCGGAGAACAAGATCTCCGTCACGTCACCCATCGGCCGGGCCCTCATCGGCCGCAAGATCGGCGAGCAGATCCGGGTGCAGGTCCCCGGAGGTGTTCGGGAGATCGAGATCGCCGACATATTCGTGGAACCGGAGGACTGAGCGACGGGGATCCGGTCGGAAGGATAAAAAAAGCCAGGAACGAACGTTCCTGGCTTTTTGCATTCGGATCCGGCCCCGCAGGACCGTACCGGCTCAATTCAGTTTCTCTCCACCACGCTCAAACGGATCAGGGCCTTGTCCAGCTGGGCCTTCGCCTTGTCGTAATCGGGATCTTCCTTGGACAACTTGGCCAGTTTCTCTTCCGCCAGCTGCTTGGCCCGCTGGGCCCGCTCCTTGTCGATCATATCCGACCGCTCGGCGCTTTCCACCAGGATGGTCACCTTCGAGGCGGTCACTTCGACGTAGCCGTCGGCGACGGCAAAGTTCCGCTTCTTCCCCTCCTGGGTGAGGCTCAAGGCACCGACATCCACCCCGGAGAGGAGTGCCGCGTGCCCTCTCAGGACGCCGAACTCCCCCTCCGAACCGGGGACGGTGACCTCTTCGACCTTGCCGCTGAACACCAGCCGCTCGGGGGTGACGATTTCCACCATCAACTCATCAGCCATGGAATTATCCCTCAGACAGTTTCTTCGCCTTTTCGATCACTTCCTCGATGCCGCCGACCATGTAGAAGGCCTGCTCGGGCAGGTCGTCGTGCTTGCCCTCGAGGATCTCCTTGAAGCCGCGAACCGTATCCGCCACGGAGACGAACTTGCCGTCCGTGCCGGTGAACTGGGCGGCCACGAAGAACGGCTGAGACAGGAAGCGCTGGACCTTCCGGGCCCGGCTGACGGTCAGCTTGTCGTCTTCCGAGAGCTCGTCCATGCCCAGGATGGCGATGATGTCCTGGAGGTCCTTGTATTTCTGCAGCGTGACCTGGACGTTTCGGGCCACCTGGTAGTGCTCCAGGCCCAGAACGTTGGGATCCAGGATGCGGGAAGTCGAGTCCAGCGGATCCACGGCCGGGTAGATTCCCAGCTCCGCGATGGGGCGGGACAAGACGACGGTTCCGTCGAGATGGGCAAAAGTCGTGGCCGGAGCCGGGTCCGTCAGGTCGTCGGCGGGGACGTACACGCACTGGACGGCGGTGATGGATCCCTTCGTTGTCGAGGTGATGCGCTCCTGGAGTTCCCCGAGGTCCGTGGCCAGGGTCGGCTGGTAACCGACGGCGGAGGGCATGCGGCCCAGAAGGGCGGAGACCTCGGAGCCGGCCTGGGTGAACCGGAAGATGTTGTCGACGAACAGCAGCACGTCCTGGCCTTCCACATCGCGGAAGTACTCCGCCGCCGCCAGGGCTGTCAGGGCGACCCGCGCGCGGGCTCCCGGGGGCTCCGTCATCTGGCCGTAGATCAGGGCGGCCTGCTTGATGACGCCGGACTGCTTCATTTCCAGGTACAGGTCGTTTCCTTCGCGGGTCCGCTCGCCCACGCCGGCGAACACGGAGATACCGCCGTGGTGCATGGCGATGTTGTGGATCATTTCCATCATGACGACGGTCTTGCCCACGCCGGCGCCGCCGAACATCCCCATCTTGCCGCCCCGGGGAAAGGGAACCAGCAGGTCGATGACCTTGACGCCCGTCTCGAGGACGTGAACCGATGTATCCTGCTCCAGGAACGAGGGGGCTTCCCGGTGGATCGGGGCAAAATTTTTCCCGACGATCGGTCCGAGGCCGTCCACGGGCTTGCCGACCACGTTCATGATCCGGCCCAGGCATTCCTGGCCCACGGCTACGGTAATGGGAGCGCCCGTATCCCTGACCTGCATACCCCTGACGAGGCCGTCGGTGATGTCCATGGCGATGCAGCGGACCACGTTGTCCCCCAGATGCTGGGCGACCTCGACGACCAAGTTGTCTTCCTCGTCATTGATCGCGGGGTTCGAGATGGTGATTGCGTTCATGATCGAGGGCAACTTCCCCTCTTCGAACTCCACGTCAACCACCGGTCCGATGACCTGTACAATGGTTCCGATATTCATACCCATCTCCTTTGATAATGGTTGGCTTTGTTCCCTATTGCTATGATTTGGACAGGGCTTCCGTACCGCCCACGATATCCATCAACTCGGCCGTGATGGCGGACTGCCGGGCCTTGTTGTACTTGAGGGAAAGACTGGTGATCAACTCCTCGCAGTTCTTCGTGGCATTGTCCATGGCGGCCATCCGGGCGCCGTTCTCTCCGGCGCTTGTTTCCAGAAGTGCGCGGTAGAGCAGGACGTGGACGTACATCCGGAGCATCTTGTCCAGAAGGTACTCCTCCGATGGCTCGTAGATATAGTCGAGCCGCTTTTCCGGCTCCGTCTCTTCCTGCTGCCCGATGGTCGGCAGGGGGAAAAGGCGAACGACCGATGGCCTCTGGACGGAGACGTTCCGGAATTCGTTGTAGATCAGGTAGAGTTCGTCGTACTCTTCGGCGAGGAACGGGGGAATGATGGCATCGCCGATCTGCACGCCCAGGTTCATGGTGAAGCGGCCGAGCTGATCGACCCACTCGCTGACGAGCTTTTCCTTTTTGCGGAAGGAATCCCTGCCCTTGCGACCCACGCTGACCAGGCTCACCTCCGCCCCTTCCTGCTTCTTGGCGGCGATGAACTTTTCCGTGGTCTTGATCAGGTTCGTGTTGAAGCCGCCGCAGAGGCCCCGGTCCGACGTCATGCAGATGATCCGAATCCGCTTGGCCGGGCGCACCGCCAGGAGCGGGTGGGAGGATGCGTCCAC
Organism: Syntrophaceae bacterium; assembly: GCA_041310335.1. GTDB lineage: Bacteria > Desulfobacterota > Syntrophia > Syntrophales > PHBD01 > PHBD01. Next base: position 5,776 of record JBFYXW010000015.1, read on the forward strand.
CCGGAGGGCGAGGCTGCTCATGACGTCCATGAACTTGATGGCGTAAGGACGGAAGTTGTCCATCCGCATCTGGGCCGACTTGAACTTCGAAGCGGCCACCATGTTCATGGCCTTGGTGATCTGCCTCGTTTTCTGGACGGCGGATATCTTGCGTTTGATGTCTTTTAATGCAGCCACGACAGCGAACTCCCTTTCTGTTTATGGATGCTTCGGATTCCCCCTGGGCGGATCAGGCGACGTACACCGAATCGAACTCGGTGAGGATGTCCCGCATCTTCTTTTCCAGTTCGGGACTGATGACCTGCTTCTCGTCGATTTCCTTCAGGACATCCGGGTACTTGCCTTCCACGAAGCTCAGCATCTGCGGTTCGTAGTTCTTCAGCTTGTCCACCTCGTACTTGTCCAGGAAGCCGCGGGTGCCGGCGAAGAGGATGGCGACCTGCTTGCCCAGGGACATGGGCTGGAACTGGGGCTGCTTCAGGATTTCCACGAGCCGGATGCCGCGGTCGAGCTGGGCCTGGGTGGCCTTGTCGAGGTCGCTGCCGAACTGGGCGAAAGCGGCCAGCTCGCGGTACTGGGCCAGGTCGAGCTTCAGGGTGCCTGCCACCTGCTTCATGGCCTTCACCTGGGCGGCGCCGCCGACGCGGGAGACCGACAGGCCGACGTTGATGGCCGGGCGGATGCCGGAGAAGAAGAGGCTCGGCTCCAGGTAGACCTGGCCGTCGGTAATGGAAATGACGTTGGTGGGGATGTAGGCGGACACGTCGCCGGCCTGGGTCTCGATGATCGGCAGGGCCGTGAGGGATCCGCTGCCCAGACTCTCGCTGACGCGGGCGGCGCGCTCGAGGAGCCTGGAGTGGTTGTAGAAAATATCGCCGGGGTAGGCTTCCCGTCCCGGGGGGCGCCGGAGAAGCAGGGAAATCTGCCGGTAGGCGACCGCCTGCTTGGAGAGGTCGTCATAAATGATCAGGGCATCCTGCTTGCGGTCCCGGAAGTATTCGCCGATGCTGCAGCCCGCGTAGGCGGCGATGTACTGAACCGTGGCCGGGTCGCTGGCACAGGCCGAGACGACGCAGGTGTAAGGCATGGCGCCGTGCTTGCGGAGATTCTCCACGACCTGGGCAACGGTGGATTTTTTCTGGCCGATGGCCACGTAAATGCACTTCACGCCCGTGTCCTTCTGGCGGATGATGGCATCCACGCAGATGGCCGTCTTGCCGATCTGGCGGTCGCCGATGACCAGCTCGCGCTGTCCGCGGCCGATGGGGGTCATGGCGTCGATGGCCTTCAGGCCCGTGTACAGGGGCTGGTTGACCGGCTGGCGCTGGATGACGCCGGGGGCCACCATCTCGATCCGGCGGAATTCCGTCGTTTCGATGGGGCCCTTGCCGTCAATGGGGGCGCCTGTGCCGTCGAGGACCCGGCCGAGGACGGCCTCGCCGACGGGGACCTGGGCGATCTTGCCGGTCCGCTTGACGATGTCCCCTTCCTTGATGTGCGTCACTTCGCCGAGGACGGCGACACCGACGTTGTCCCGCTCCAGGTTCAGCACCATCCCGAGGATCCCGCCGGGGAACTCCAGGAGCTCCATGGCCATTGCTTTCTGCACGCCGTACACTCGGGCGATACCGTCTCCCACGGAGAGGACCGTGCCGGTTTCGCTGATATCCAGCTTCTTCTGGTAGTCCTTGATCTGCTGGGATATGATCTGACTGATTTCTTCTGCCTTGATGCTCTCCATGCCTATATTTCCTCCCCTAAGAGATTCCTGATGTTGTTCAGCTGCGTCCGGATGCTCCCGTCATAGACCGTATCGCCGACGCGGACCACGATGCCCGCCAGGAGGGATGGATCCTCCACGACGGCCACGTCCGCTTTCTTGCTCGTCATCGCCTCCAGTTGCGCAAGGAGGCTGGCCTGCTGCTCCGGGGTCAGGGGATAGGCGGTGCGGACGGACACCTGGACCCGCTGGAGGGCCTTGTCCATCATGTCCCGGTAGCTGGCGACGATCTCGTCGAGGAGACCGATCCGGCCCTTGTCCACCAGGAGGCCCAGGAAGTTGGCCGTCAGGGGGGACAACTCGATCCGCCCGAGCAGATAGTCCATGATCTGCTTCTTCTCGCCATGGTTGAAGACGGGGTTGGCGAAGAATTCCTTGAGGTCGCTGCTGGAGGCCAAGACCCCCGAGAACCGGTTCAGGTCCTCGTAAAACACCTCGTACTTGTTTTCCTCGCCGGCGAGTTCAAAGAACGCCTTGGCATATCGCTTGGAAATCTCGCTGCCGATCAATGTTTGGTCACCACCTTGTCTAAGTAGTCCCGCACCATGTCATTGTGATCCTGGGCGGTGATGTTTTTCTTGAGGATCTCCTCGGCCATCTCCACGGCCAGCTGGGCCGCTTCCAGCCGCAGCGCCGCGCTTCCCTTCTGGAACTCCTGTTCCATCCGGGCCTTGGTGTCTTCCTGCATCTTCTCCGCCGCCTTCTTCGCGTCGGCGATGATCTTTTCCTTTTCGGCCTGTCCCTGGTCCTTGATGATGTCGGCGATGCCGCTGATCTCTTCGGTCATCTTGGTGAGCCGGGACGAGTATTCCTCGTACTTCTTGCGGGCCTCCGCCTTCTGGGCCTCTGCGTCGTCCATCTCGGCCCGGATCTCGACCCGCCGTCCCGCGAAGAATTCCTTGATCTTCTTGGACAGGAGCCACCACAGGAGGCCCACGAGAACCGAGAAATTGATGACCTTGAACAGGAACTCTTTCATGTTGGCGCCGCCTTCGCCGTGCTCTCCACCGCTCGAGGCGAGCAGCGCGGGCGCCCAAATCAGGATCAGGAGCCCGGCAAGAACCAGGGCGAGGTACATTCCACGCGAGCGCATCATTCTGGCGAACCGAACCTTCATTACTGGAGACTCCTTCCCAACACTTTCTCCGCGATTTCCAAGGACAGGCGCCGGGACTGGTTTTTCAGGACGCCCCTGGCCTCGTCGATCTCGCGGTTCATTTTCCCCTGGAATTCTTCCATCATCTTCGGAATGACGCCCCGCACCGCGTCCACGATCTTGCGGGCCTCCTCGGCGCCCTCCTTCACGAGTTCCGCCTTCTGTTCCATGGCCTGCTGCTTGGCCTTGCGGACGGCCTCCTCGTACTCGGCCATTTTCGTTTCCACGGACTCGTGGAGGCCGCGAACCTCGTCGCGGGCGCCCTCGAACTGCTGCCTGCGCTTTTCCATGATTCCGAGAATGGGTTTGAAGAGGAGGGCGTTCAGGATGAAGATCAGGACGAGGAAGTTGACCAGTTGCAGCCAAAGGGTCGAGTCGATATCAATCACGGCGTCTTACCTCACATGGGACTTCAAAAAAAAAGCCGAGTGAAAAGACTTCCCCACTCGGCTACTTTGTTCTTAACGATCTTACGAGTCGATAGTTTAAAGTAACGATCTCAACAGGCCTTACCCTGTAAGGTATATTGAAAGATACAGTCACCAAACACCCCTGCCTGCATACCCATGGTAGTAAAGCGCGGACTTCTAATCACAACGGAGCAGGCTTGTCAAGCAGTTTTTGCCTTTTTTGACCTGCGGTCAGTATTCCCGCGGTTGGAAGTTAATATATTGATATAATTAATTATATTGCTTTTCTCGGTCTGGAGTTTCCTCGGTCTGGGGCATCTCGCAGTGACCGGTGAAAAACCCCCCTGCTTCGCATACGAAAACGGGTGTGCGGATGTTTCCGCGGAGGCTCCCCGACGGGGTCACGTGGACGGACTCGCGGGCCTCGATGGACCCCAGGACGGTGCCGCCGATGCGGACGGCCGGCGCCTCGATGTCGGCCTCGATCCGCGCGCCCTCGCCGATCACCAGGAGCCCGTCTCCGGTGATTTGGCCGGTCACGTCGCCGTCGATCCGGATGGATCCGTGGAAGGTCAAGTTGCCCTGGAGAGCGGAACCTTTTCCCAGGAACGCCCGGACATCGTCCGCCTTTTTCTTTCCGAACATGGTCCCTCCTGCTGATGAAGCGCCGTCCGCCCCGGATGAGCGGTGGCCTCTTCCGGGTCCGGTCAGGGCTGAAGGATGTAACGACGAACGCTGATATTCAAAAGGAGCCCCATGGCGGCCATCATGACCACCATGGCGGAACCCCCGTAACTGAAAAAGGGCAGGGGGATACCGACGACCGGGAGGATTCCCAGTACCATGCCGATGTTGATGAATACCTCCCAGAAGATGAGCATGGCGATTCCGAGCGCGATGAGCATCCCCACGTAATCCCGGGCGTTGCGGGCGATTTTCACCCCCCAGAGAACCAGGACCAGGAAGATCAGGACCAGGATGAGCCCGCCCAGGAATCCCCACTCCTCGGCGAAAACGGAGAAGATGAAATCCGTCTGCTGCTCCGGCAGGAACTTGAGCTGGGTCTGGGTTCCCTTCAGGAATCCCTTTCCGAAAAAGCCGCCGGAGCCGACGGCGATCATGGACTGGAGAATGTGGTAGCCCGTTCCCAGGGGGTCCTGGTCCGGGTTCAGGAACGTGAGGATCCGCTGCTTCTGGTAGTCCTTGAGAAAGAACCAGGCCAGGGGCAGCAGGCTCAGAACGCCCATCGCGGCCACAAGCACCGATTTCCACCGGACGCCGACGAAAAAGGCCATCGAAACGGAGATGATCAGGAGCATCAGGGCGGTTCCCAGGTCCGGCTGCCTGAGGATGATGGCGAAAGGCAGAAAGACGATCAGGAACGGCACGATGAGTTCCCGCAGGCGATGGGGATGTGGCAGGCGGTGTTCGTCGAAGTACCTGGCCAGCACCGGGATGAGGGTCAGTTTCATCAGTTCCGAGGGTTGAAAGGAGAATCCCCACAGGTTGATCCACCGCTGGGACCCCTTGACGGCGGTGCCGAAGAGGAACACCGCCAGCAGCAGGGCGATGGAGATCCCGTAGATGACGTAGGCGTGGCGGGCGATGAACCGATAGTCCACGGAAAAGGCGAGGAACATGGCCAGCAGGCCGATGGTCAGCCATTGCAGCTGTTTGACGTAGAGCGGGGTCTGGCGGGCGTCGGCTAAGCTGTAGCCGGTGCTGAAGATGTTCAAGACGCCGATAAAACTGATGAAGAGGACCATGCCGAACAGGGTCCAGTCAAAGTTGAGCAGGAGCCGGCGGTCGATCTTCACGGATCCTCCCTCCGGACCGGCTGCGCCGCCGTTGTTTCGGGAGCCTGTCCGCTCCGGGAAGGCGGGTCCAGGCGGGTCACCTGTTCCTTGGCGGCTTTGCTCTTCTGGGCGAAGTAGGCGTCGATGACCTGCCGGGCGACGGGAGCCGCCGCCGAGCCGCCGTGACCGGCGTTCTCGGCGATGACGGCCACGACGATCTCCGGCTGTTTGTGCGGGGCGAAGCAGACGAAGAGGGCGTGGTCCCGGAACCGGGCGGAGAGGCTTCGTGCCTTTCCTGCCGCCGGGTTTCCCACGACCTGCGCGGTGCCCGTCTTCCCCGCCACGTCGGCCTCCTTCCGCCGCGCCGCATAGCCCGTGCCGCCCGCTTCGTTCACGACGCCCCAGAGGGCGTCCCGAAGAAGGATCCGGTTCTTATCGCTCAGGGGCAAGGACCCTTTTTTCTCCGGCGCGAAGGTCTGGATCACCTGTCCGTCAATGGCCTCGATCTGGCGGACGACCCGGGGACGCCATACGGTTCCGCCGTTGGCGAGGGCGCCGTAGGCCAGGGCGAGCTGCAGGGGCGTCACGGTGTTGTAGCCCTGGCCGATGGCGATGGAAATGGTTTCCCCGGGCAGCCAGGGCTGTTTGAAGCGGGAAACTTTCCATTCCCGCGTCGGGATGAGGCCGCTCTTTTCCCGGGGCAGGTCGATCCCGGTGAGGTCGCCGAACCCGAACGCCCGGGCGTAGTGGGCGATCTTGTCGACCCCGAGGAGCTTGCCCAGGTTGTAGAAGTAGACGTCGCAGGACTGCACCATGGCGCGGTGAAGGGAGACGTTGCCGTGGCCTTTCTGGTTCCAGCACCGAAACGTCCGGTTTCCCAGGGTGAAGTGCCCGGGACAGTGGAACGTCGTGGCCGGCGTAATGAGCCCTTCCTCCAGGGCTGCCGCAGCCACCACCAGCTTGTAGGTGGATCCGGGGGGATACTGCCCGGAGACGGCCCGGTTTTCGAGTGGATGGGCGGGATTCCTGCTGAGTTTCTTCCAGTCCCCGGAGGAGATCCCGCCGCGAAACAGGTTCGGGTCGAAGGAGGGGGAACTGACCAGGGCCAGGACGGATCCATCGCGGGGGTCCAGGGCGGCCACCGAGCCGGGCCTGCCGCCCAGGGCATTCCAGGCGGCCTCCTGGAGCGCCGCGTCGATGGTCAGGACGACGTTGTTCCCGGCAACCGGTGAAACACGCCCCAGGATGCTCATTTCCTTTCCGGCGACGTTGACCACCACCGTCTCCGCGCCGTTGGTCCCGCGCAGGGGCTGATCGAACTGCCGCTCGATTCCGAACTTGCCGACCATGTCGCCGCTGCTGTACCGCGTCCCCGCCCTGGCCAGGTCTTCGGGACCGACTTCTCCCATGTACCCGATGACGTGAGCCATGGCTTCTCCCTGCAAGTACTGGCGGACGGGCACGACCTCGGAGACCATTCCCGGCAGTTCCAGGGTGTGGGCTTCCACGAGGGCCAGCTTCTCCCGGCTAATGTTCCGCTCGATCCGGATCGGCTCGACGGAGCGGGTTTTCCGGATCTCCAGGATTTCCCGGGGGTAGGGAAGGGACCGCTCGCTGCAAAGGGAAGCAAATCGCTGCGTCACGTCCCGCACGTTTCCCGCGCGCTGGGGGTGGAACAGGATGTCGAAGGCGGCCTGGTTGTCCACCAGCACCTGACGGTTCGTGTCGAGGACGACGCCCCGGACGGCCCGGATGGTCCGGTTGCGGATGCTGTTGCTCTCGGAGCGCTGATACAGTTCACTCCCCTTGATGATCTGGAGGTACCACATCCGGGCCACCAGGACCGACAGCGAGCACACGACGAGGATGAGCAGCAGCCGGAATCGCTGGCGGTATTTCCCGGAATCATGGCTGTTGAGTCTGTTGTTCTCGTTTGCCATTTCCGTTTCTGTCCAGCCGGCGGAGAAAATTGTACAGGATCGGGGATAGCCCGCCAAGAATGAACGCCTGGGGAAGATAGACTTTCAGTCCCGTGGCGAGGACGTTCATGTCATATAGGATATAATAAATGGATACAAGAATGATTCCCTCGGCCAGAAGGGCGAGGAACGTGACGGAGACCAGGAACAGCATGTTGGTTGAGTAGACCCGGTTGGAGATTGAGGAAAGGGCGAAAAAGACGACCCCGTATGACAGGACATAAAACCCCGGGATGGGGGAAATCAAGGCGTCCATGCAGTAGCCCGTCAGGATCGTCAGCCAGGCGCCCGTCCACGTGTCCAGGAACAGGGCCGCATAGATCACCAGGACGGCGGTGAATTCCAGGCTGAGCCGGTCGGCGGTGAAGAACTCCACGAGGGATGTCTGGAGGATGACGAGCCCCAGGGCCGACAGGGAGAGGGCGAGGATGCGGATCATTTCTTCTGCCTGTAATCCAGGACCAGGACTTCCTCCAGGCGCGAGAAATCCACGGCCGGGGTGACCTCGATCTTCTGGAAAAGGCTGTCCGCCTTCTCGTCGACGGACGTGACGGAACCCAGGGGGAGCCCTTTCGGGAAAAGACCAGAGAGGCCGGAGGTGAGGATCAGGTCGCCGGCCTGAACGTCCTCCAGGTTGGAAACATACTTCAGCCGCCCGCCGCTGGAACCGTTTCCCTGCAGGATTCCTTCCGCCCGGGTCCTCTGGATCAGGCCGTCGATGTTGCTCTTTTCGTCGGTCATCAGGAGCACCCGGGACACGTGCGGGGATGTCTCGATGACGCGCCCCACGACCCCCCGGCTGGAAAGGACGGGCAGTCCCGCCCGGATGCCGCTGGAGGTCCCCTTGTTCAGCAGAATGGTCTTGAACAGCGTCGCCTGGCTCTTGTCGATCACCCGGGCGGCCATGGAAGCGATCTTCATGTCCTGCCGGATGGCCAGCAGGGCCTGCAGGCGCTGGGCTTCCAGGTGCCCCTCCCGGTATTCGACGAGCTGGTTCGTCAACTCATCAATTTTCTTGCCGAGTTTCCTGTTTTCCTCCCGGAGGCCGACCAGGTGGAGGTACTCCGTCCAGGTGTTCTGCAGGTAGCCGAAGGTCGCGGTCAGGCCGGACTGAACGGGCGCGGCGATTTCCAGGATGGCCTGGCGCAGCGGCTCCTGGCTGCCGGGGTACCGGATGTGGAGGGAGATCATCGCCAGCGTGAGCAGGAGAAACAGGACCAGGGCGATCAGGATCTTCTTTTGCTTCGGTGCGCTCATGACCATTCCGCGGTCGAAGCCGAATGGAGGGGGTTCGTATCGTGAAGTCCCGTCGAGGCTGGTTGCGATCTCTGGATCAAACCCTGTTCCGGTTCCGGAAGAGGTGGATGAGGGCGCCTGGAAACACCGCCCCGCGCCGCCGATGGATGCAAAGGAGGCTGTCTCGGGCGACCGCCCGGAGGCCGGGTCGGGGACGAAATCCTTCCGCCGGGGCTTCTTCCCTCAGGGGACGGGTGTTGCCGCTCCGCCGCTTACGGCTGGACGGCCACCTCCTTCAGCAGGTCCATGTGGTCCAGAGCCATGCCGGCGCCGCGGACGACGGTGGAGAGGGGATCCTCCGCCACGGTCACGGGAAGCCCCGTCTCCTCCTTCAGCAGGAGATCGAGGTTCCGGAGCAGGGCGCCGCCGCCGGTGAGGGTGATCCCCCGGTCCACGATGTCCCCGGCCAGTTCGGGCGGGGCGTTCTCCAGGGCATCCTTGACGGCGTCTACGATGAGGCTGATGGGCTCCATGATGGCTTCCCGGATTTCCTCCGAGTTGACCTCGATGATCTTGGGGATGCCGGAGATCAGGTCCCGGCCCTTCACGTCCACCTTGCGGATCTCGTTGTCCGGAAAAGCGGAACCGATGGTGGTCTTGATGATCTCGCCGGACCGCTCGCCGATGAGAAGGCTGTACTTGCGCTTGAGATACTGGACGATGTCCTCGTCGATCCGGTCGCCGGCGCACCTTACGGACTTCGAGTACACGATGCCCGCCAGGGAGATGACAGCCACTTCGGTGGTGCCGCCCCCGATGTCGACCACCATGGAACTGATGGGGTCCATGATGGGGAGTCCCGCGCCGATGGCAGCGGCCATGGGCTCCTCGATCAGGTAGACTTCGCGCGCCCCGGCGGACTCGACGGTTTCCCGGACCGCCCTGCGCTCCACCTGGGTGATGCCCGAGGGGATGGAGACGATGATCCGGGGGCGGATCAGGGTCCGGCGGTTGTGAACCCGCTGGATGAAATGGCGGAGCATGACCTCGGTGATGTCAAAATCCGCGATGACCCCGTCCCGGAGGGGACGGACGGCTTCGATGTTGCCGGGGGTCCTGCCGAGCATCTTCTTGGCTTCCGTTCCGACGGCCAGGACCTTCTTGGCGCCCCGCGAGTCCCGGTGGACGGCCACCACCGACGGCTCGCTCAGGACGATGCCCTCGCCCTTGACATAGACCAGCGTGTTGGCCGTTCCCAGGTCAATTGCCAGATCGTTCGAAAACTTCCCCAGAATAAAATCAAACAGCAAGGTGGAACCTCCTGGTTGTTTGCTTTGAAATTACAAATGGTTATCTTCATTTTCCGGAAATGACAGACCCTTATACTGCATTTCGATACCCGAATCAATCCATTTTTCGGCCACTTTGGCGCCGGTTGCCGGCTTCGAGAGGCTGTTTCGAAGCCGGTTCCAAGCGGGCCCTGAAAACCCAAAATACTGATGGGAGATGGAGGCATTTTAGAGTGACCATTCCGTATTTCGCAGGCATGGAAGTCCGTTCCCCATCCTGCTGCAACAACGGGTTTTTTCTTGAAAAATCCTGTTGCCACGGGAGTGTCCCTTGTGTATAAGAACCCATCTTCATGAGAGGAGGATCCGGCATGCTCAACAAGGTGATGCTCATCGGGCGGCTGGGGGCGGACCCGGAGGTTCGCTACACCCCGGATGGCGCCATGATCACGACGTTCCGGCTGGCGACGGACGAACAGTGGAAGGACAAGAGCGGGGAGCGGGTCCAGAAGACCGAATGGCACCGCATCGTCACGTTCGGCCGCCTGGCGGAGATCTGCGGAAACTACCTCAACAAGGGAAAGCTGGTCTACGTGGAGGGCCGGATCCAGACGCGCTCCTGGGAGGACAAGGAGGGGGCGAAACGGTACATGACGGAGGTCGTCGCCCAGAACATGCAGATGCTCGACGGAAGAGGGCAGGCGAAAGCGGCCCCCGGCGAGGAGCCGTTGCCGTCTGCGCCGGAAGGCGGGTATCCGGAGGACGACGTGCCGTTCTGAGGCGAATGGGGGGTTATTTCGGATCGACCTTCTTGTTCTGGGGGGTCACGTCGATTTCATCGGGTTCCCGGGTCGCCTTCTTGAAGTTCCGGATCCCCTTGCCCAGGGCGTTGCCGATTTCCGGGAGTTTGCCGGCGCCGAAAATGATCAGGACGATCACCAGGATGATCAGCAACTCCGGAATACCGATACCAAACATGATTTCTGCTCCGTGCTCGAGTTTTCCCTTTCCATAGATCATCCCATGGGCCTTGTCAAACCCATCTTTCCGACTGGCGGTCAGGGAAGCCGCAGGTGAACGACCTGTCCGGGGCTTCCCAGGGGGGGAAGGGGTTTCCCCTGGAACACCAGCAGGGTTCCCCCGGCGTTTCCCACGTCGATGTCGAACGACCGGGTGGCCCTTCGCTCCATCCGCTCACCCGGTTTCAGCATGACCTGAAAGGGGGCGCCCTGGTCTTCGCTGAGGCGGATCCACGTGTAATCCCTGGCCTCGACGACCAGCGAGTAGCCTCCCGTCGCCGCAGCGGCCGGGGCAACCGGCGCCTGTGCGGGGGGCGGGGGCGGGGCGGCGGGAACCTGCGCGGGAGCGGACGCCGCAGCCGGAAGAGAACCCGCGGCGGGCGGGGCGGTTGCTCCGGGCGCGTCGGGAGGACGGACCGGTTCGACCGGAGCGGGTGCTGCGACTTCCGCCGGCTTGGCGGGTGGGGTGGCCGTGGCCGGTGCGGGCGGCGCCTTGACCGGCTCCCGGAGCATCAGGACGGCCGCCGCGATCAGGATGGCCGCCAGCACACAGAGAGACGTGGCGAGGATTTTTTTGAAAGACGTCCTCTTCGGCGGGGCGGGCGCTTCCTCCGGCGGGGGCGCCTGGGATTCCGCCAGGAAGCGGTTGTATCTTTCCAGCAGGGCCGTTTCGTCGGCGCCGACGGCCCGGGCGTAGTTCCGGATGAAGGACCGGGCGATCACCGGGGCCGGCAATTCGCCGAAACGGCCGCCTTCGATGGCTTCCAGGTTGCGGACGGTGATCCGCGTGGCCTCGAAGATGTCCTTCAGCCGGATCCCCCTCGATTCCCGGAGGGACTTGAGGTCCTGGGCTGGAGAGGCCTGTTCCGGGACCGCCCTCACCGTGAGTTCGTCTTTTTCCATGTGTATGCCGCCTGTGCCCCCGAGGATGAAAAGATGCGGAACTGTACCACTCTCGGCCGTTCCCATGCAACCGAAAATAGAGGGGTTTCGGCGTGAGAAACGACTTTTTTGCCCCATCGCGCGGCCCCGATGCAGCCACAGCGGGCCGGCGATGAACGACGATTGCGACGAAGGAGGGAGGATGGACACGTATGGTTCCTTCATGACGGACCTGGCCCGGCGGGCCGGCAACTGGCTCCGGAAAAGGCTCGACGAGGAGCACACCGTCGACTTCAAGGGGGTCATCAACATCGTCACGGAGGCGGATCGCCAGTCCGAGGACATGATCGTCTCGGCGATTCTCGACCGGTATCCGGACCATGACATCCTCGCGGAAGAGAAGGACCGGATTCCGAAAGGCTCGCCGTACCGCTGGATCATCGACCCCCTCGACGGAACGACGAACTACGCCCACGGCTATCCCGTCTTCTGCGTTTCCATCGCCCTCGAGGTGAGCGGCGTCGTCCAGTACGGTGCCGTCTACAACCCGATGCTGGAGGAGATGTTCCATTCCCGACGCGGCGGGGGAGCGTTCCTCAACGGCCGTCCCCTGCGCGTCTCCGGGACCGGGGAACTTTCCCGCAGCCTCCTGGCCACGGGGTTCCCCTACGATATCCGGGAGAACGCCGACAACAACATGGGCCATTTCGGCGTCATGGCGCAACAGGCCCAGGCGATCCGGCGGGCCGGTTCGGCCGCCCTGGACATGGCCTACGTGGCGGCCGGCCGCTTCGACGGCTTCTGGGAACTCCGCCTGATGCCCTGGGACACGGCGGCGGGATGGCTCCTCGTCGAGGAAGCCGGCGGGCGGGTGACGGACCTGTCGGGGGGGGCCTTCACCCTCGATGCCCCCCACATCGTCGCTTCCAACGGCCGGATCCACGAGTCCATGATCGCCGCCCTCCGTCTCTCCCCCCCGGGGGCCTGAACCGCCCCCGCCTTTTCCATCCGAAGCCCGCTGCGCTTACCGCGCCGGCGATCACCCCCGGCGACGGGCCCGCGGCCGCGCCCCCTCTCCGGCCGCGGGCGGCGCGTGGACCCGGCCACACTGCCCTGCCGCCGAATGCCGAGGCTCTTGACAACGCGGCTTCGGTGTTTACATTATCGCCAAAATGAACGTCCTGAACAATATTGAATAGTTATAATAATGCCCGCAGCCTGGGAAACCATCGCGGGTCCCCGTTACCCCCCAGGCCGGGCGATGAGCAAACAAGGAAAGGAGGTTGTGGACATGTTTGGACCGGTTTGGAGATTTGGCAGGATCGTGGATCTCATGCCGGAGGTACAGCGCCTCCAGCGGGAAATGAATCGGCTGTTCTCGGGCGTCAGCCAGCCTTTCAGCCAGGATTTCCCGGCGATCAACGTGTGGAGCGGGACCGACGAGATCGTCGTTTCGGCGGAACTCCCGGGGGCCGATCCCGACGGCATGGAGATCTCGGTGGTGGGTGAGAGCCTGACCCTGAGCGGCGTCCGGAATCCGGAAGCCCTGAAGGAGGGGGAGAGCTACCACCGCCAGGAGAGAAGCAGCGGGCGCTTCAGCCGCAGCCTGCAGTTGCCCTTCCGGGTCGATGCGGCCAAGGTGAAAGCCCGTTTCGAAAAGGGGATCCTCTTTGTCAACCTGCCGCGGGCGGAAGCGGACAAACCCCGGAAAATCAGCATCAAGGCGGAGTAGAAAGGGGGGTGAGCGAGATGAAGGAACA
>JBFYXW010000017.1:0-7980 GCA_041310335.1 Syntrophaceae bacterium
GCCGGGCGAGGAAGCCCCGCCGGGCGTCCTCGAAGTCCCGGGGGTCCTTCAGGTTCAGCGTTTCCGCCACGGCCCGGTTGGCCGCCACGGTGGCTGCGCCGGCATCCCCCGCCGCGCCGCCGACGCCGCCCTTCAAGGCGCAGCCTGACAGGAGCAGCGCCGAGACCACAACCCATGACACGCAAAGACCCCGGCCCGTCGTGGTTTTCATGACGCGCTCCCCCTGTGTGATGCCTGTCCGTATTGGTCGCGGGCCCATTTGCAATCGCCCGTGACGACTTCGCCGTCCCCGTTCATGAGGGCGCTGTCGCCCGGCGGTGCGCAGGGAACCCGCAGCCGTTCACTTCGCTCCGCCCGCACGGGCCGGCCTGGCCAGGATTCCGAAGGCATCGCCCGCAAAGCCGGCACATTCGAGATAACTCCCCTTGGCCACATACACGTCGCCCCGGTCCAGGGCGCTGTCGTAGAGCACGGCATCCTCGGGGGCGAACAGGATCACCCTCCCCCGCTCGGGCTTGCGGACGTTCACGATCAGGTCCTCCCCGGCCACCAGCCACCGGTTGTACCCGTCGCCGCCGATCTTCACGGCGGTTTCCCCGGCCTTGAGCGGCGCGGCGGTCTCCGCCGGGCTGTACAGGAGGTCCGAGAGCCAGGCCCACACGGCGCCGTCCTTTTCGAAGAGGGTCAGCTCCGACTGGTCGCGGACGGCGTCGAAGGGCATGCCCGCGAACCCGGGGGACTCGATTCTCTTCATCCCGTTGAAGAACACGTAGCCCGGCAGGTCCTTGTAGAGAATTGATTTCGCGAAGTGCGACTCCACGGCCATGACCCCCTCCCAGGGGGAGACGTTCCGCCTGAGCCAGACCTTCCCGTCCAGGTCGATCCGGAGGCTTTGGGGCTTTTCGACGGGCTTCACTTTCTGCAGCGCGATCACGTCGATCCCGAGCGCCTCCGGCGCGCTCACGTAGTAGGTCTCGCCGCCGCTCCGGGCAAAGTAGGAGCGGCCGCCATCGGCGTCGTGATAGTAGCCGTCGCTGTAGACGAGCGTCCCGGCCGGCGCCTGTTCCCGTTCCTTGAACAGGAACAGGGTGGCGCTCTTCTTCTCCGCGTCGAATACGACCCTGCCTAACTTCGAGTCGCTGGCATAATAGCCCGCGAAGGAGGCGTGGTCCGGCGGCAGCGTCTCGGGGACCGGCGGGACCCGGACGCTCTTCTCGACCCGGGGAACGAGCTTCTTTGCAACCAGCACCGCATCCAGGATGTTCAGCGCGATCTTCATGGCGCTCCCCGCCTCTCCGGCCTCGATGACGGCGACGGAGATCCTCCGGTCGGGAACCGTGTAGACCATGGACGAGTAATTCCCCGTGCCGCCGCTCTTGCCCAGCACCTGGACCCCCGCCGCGTCGTAACGTGGGAGGCCTGTCATGTCCCAGCCCAGCCCGACCGACATGGCGGGGTTCCTCAATCGGACCGCCCCCGGGGCGGGTTGGGCCTTTCTCATTTCGGCGACGGAGGCCTTCTTCAGGAGCCGGCCGGCCGGCGAGAAGGCGTCCATGAAGCGGCAGAGCTCCTCGGCGGTGGACGACAGCCCGCCGGCCCCCAGGACCGAGAGCGTTTCGAGGGGATGCCGTTTCCCGGCCTTCGGGTCGTAATAAGACGCCGCCTGCCTGCCTCGCATCTCGCCCACGCCGATGCCCGTGTTTTTCAGCTTGAGGGGCCTGAACATCCTTTTGTCGAGGAAGGTCAGGTAGCTCATCCCGCTCACCCGCTCGACGATCAATTCCGCCAGCGTGAACCCGTCGTTGCAGTACACGGCCCTGGCCCCCGGGTCGTGCTTGAGGTGCGCCCGCGACAGGGTCTCGAGGGTCTCCCGCTTCACCCTGTCTTCGTACCGGAACCCGAAGGAGTTCGAGCCCTCCGTCCCGGGCAGGCCCGAGGTGTGGTTCAGCAGCATCCGCACGGTGATCTTCCGATACCGCGCGTCCGCCATGTTGAATTCCGGCAGGTAGTCCGCAACGGGCCTGTCGAGGGAGACCTTGCCTTCGTCAACGAGGAGCATGATCGCCGTCGCCACGTGGACCTTGCTGATGGAGCCGATGTTGAACAGGGTGGCCCGGGTGACGGGGATCCCCTTCTCCCGGTCGGCCATGCCGAAGCCCTCGGCATAGACGGTCTTGCCGTCGACCATGATGGCGGCGGTGGCGCTCCCGCACTTGCCGCTATTGATTTCCTTCCAGATTTCGGTCCGGGCTTTGACAATGGCGCCCTCGTAGGGATTCTTCGGGGCCGGCTCGCCGAAGGCAAGGGTGGCAGCGAAGAAGAAACACAGGCAACCAACAACGATCATTCGGGCTTTTTTCATTCTTTCGTCCCTTTCTGGTTAGGTGTCAGGGCTACACATTTGACAAGAAAAGACGATTCTTCAGTCTTTCAACCATTTTCGCCAGTTCCTTGTCTGTATCCAACTCCCTCTGGAACCTGCGACTCGCCTGGGATACGGCCGATTCCTTCACTCCGAAGCGTTCACCGATTTCCCTGAGTCTGGCCCCGCTGTGTCTGTGAGAGAGGTAAATGGCCGCCTTTTTCGCCAGATGTTCGTCTTCTCCAAACTCCCCGATGGCCGCATTGATGATCCGGTCAATCGCGGGCCGGTCTGCAAGTTGTCGCAATGCCGGAACGTTGCGGTCAGGTTGTTTGACAGCGATATGCCGTGCCTGAATCTCTGCCACAAAATCCTCGCGCCCGAGAATCATGGTCGCCCTCACTCCTGCAAGCGGACTTTCCTGCTCCGATTCGTCTGAAAGACAATCTACAAACTGTCGGTATTGCGTCTGAGCATCCTCGATGGCGATGCCAACCAGACCGAGTATGAATTCCGTAGAAAGCCAGGCTGGTGATTCCCTCAGCCCGACATAGTCTCGATAGCTCGACCATCGGTATTCTTCAGGCGCGACGCTGATGCCGGCCCGTACCGGATTCAGGTGGATGTAACGGGACAGTTCCATGGCGTACGCGTCAGCCTCAACCAGTATCGCCTTGTACCGTCCCTGAAAGAGGTGTCCGGACCGCTTCCGCTTGGCGTTGAAGTTGTTGGTATAGGCTCCATTTATGTGCTGCATCACCTGCGACAGGTTGCCGCACGGCGTTCCCAGCAGCAGATGGTAATGGTTGTTCATCAGGCAATAGGCATGGATTACCGCGCCATAGCGAACAACCGCCGACTCCAGGTACGAGAGGAACTTTTCCCGATCCCGTTCATTCGTGAAAACATCTTTTCTCTCATTGCCTCTTGCCGTGACGTGATAGCAGGCGTCCGGATATTCGATCCTCAGCTGCCTTGCCATGGTCTCATCCTTCAATGGCCGGGGGAATGCCTCCAGCCTGCCAACGCAGTGATGTGATGCTTGTCAAATGTGTAGCCCTGACACCACTGCCTACTTGTCCTTGAACTTGCCGGAACAGACGACGTATGTCCTGCCGTCGCTGCCCCGGGACGCCTGGCAGTAGGTTGTCTTGAAGAAGAGGCCGCTCTCGCCGGGTTTTGTGTAGACGTAATCCTCCCAGACGCTCCCGTTCTTGAGCGCCCGGGCGACCATCTCGTCCCGGAAGGCCTTCCCGTCCACGTCCGTCTTGCCCTTGAAGTTCCTGCCCACCGTTTTGGGGTTGTCGGCGTGGGCGACCATCGTCACGGCCGGGTCGTAGAGGAAGACGTAGAAGGCCGGGTTGTCCCGGTCCCGGTAGGGATGCTCTCCGGCGTTGATCCGGCGGATCGTCGTCGCCGCGTCCCCCGCCAGGTCCTTCGCCGTGCGGTCCACGAGCGCCGTCACCTGCGCGTCGGTGACCTGGTCTTTCACGTAGCGGGGCTTCAGGTAGTGTCCGAAGATGTCCTCGTAGACGGTGAAGCCCTCCCGCGTCTTTTCCCCCTTGAGGTCGTCCAGCGCCCGCTGCAGCTTCCGCACGATCTCCGCCGGCGTCCCGCGGCTCACGGCATAGTGGAGCTCTCCCTCGTGGAGGCGGTAGACGCCCTCGTAGTTCCCCGGATCCGCCGACAGGTGCTTGATCAGCCAGAGCCCCGCCGTTTCCTCGTAGGCCCAGGCATCGATCTTTCCCGTCTCGAGGAGGCGGATCGCGTCCTCCGCCTTCTTCCTCACCAGGACGGACTTGCCCTTGATCCCCCCCTTGGCCAGGAGCTGCTCCCCGATGTCGTCCTTCAGCACGGCGATCTTCAGCCGCTTCAGGTCGTCGAAGGCGTTCACCTGGAGCGCCCTGTCCTTCCGGGCGATCAGGACGATCTTCGTCGGGGCGATCGGCCCGACCCACTGGAAGAGCTTTTCCCGCTCCGGCGTTCTCGTCACGGAAAAGAGGACCGTGTTCTTCCGCTTCAGGGCGGTCCGCCAGGCCGCGGTCCAGCTCGTCAGCCGGATCTCGTCCTTCCGGAAATCGAGGCCCGCCTTCTGCATCATCTCCTCGAGCAGGTAGACCGCGATGCCCTCCAGGCGCCCCTTCTCCGCATAGTTGAACGGCGGATACTGCTCGGTCACGAAGGTCAGGGCCGGGGCCGCGCCCGGCGCCGCCGCGGCGTCCGCGGGGTGCGCTGCGGGAAACGATGCCAGGAACAACAACGCCAGGAGACATCCTGTCCGGACCATGCCGCTTTTCATGTTCATCCTGTCCTCCTGAGATACCGGGTCGAATCGGCCGGGTGATCCCGACACGCCGACCGTTCTTGGGTGATGGTGACGAAGCCCGGGCGGGCGGGGATGCCGAAGACGTCCCGGTTTCAGGATCCCTTCAACCCGTCCAGCACCTTCAAGAGGACGCCGTTCTCCGGGATGTCCGACATGCTCGAGCCGTACTGGACGAAGGCCAGAGCGCCCTCCCGGTCGACCACGAACAGGGCCGGCATCCGTCCCAGTTTCCAAAACTTCCATTCCTGGCCGTAGCGTTCGGAGAGGGTCCCCTCCGGGTCGGGAAGGCCGATCATGGGCAGCCCCTCCTCCTTCCAGTACGCGGCGACCTTGTCGGCGGAGTGGGGCGCCACGACGGCAATCGTTGCCTTCCTGGACTCGAATTCCCGCAAATCCTTTTTCATCTGGACCAGATGTTTCCGGGAATAGGGTCAACTGAACCCGCGGAGGAAGACAAGCACCACGGGGCCCTCCTTGCGCAGCTCCGCCAGGGTCACCTTCCGGCCGTCCTGGGCGACCGCCTCGAATTCCGGCGCGGGCGCGCCGACAGCCAGGGCGACCAGGGCAACCATCGACATCAACAGGGAATACGGAATCATGGGGCACCTCCTTTGGCAGTCAAAGGCCCGCCCTCACGGGATCCCTCCCACGGGGGACAGGCCGACGGTCAGGGGGGAGTGGACAACCCCCGGGTCGACGGCGACGGACTGCACGAAGGGCCGGCAGCCCTGCGCTTCGATCCGGAGTCGTCCCGGGCGCTTCGCCCGTCCCGGATCAAGTACCACATTCAGCGCTGAAATTCCGCTGCTTTGGTGGCAGAGAACAGCGGAAATCCGCCTCCCGCTGTGGTACAGGATGCGGGACCGGTCAAGTCCCTCGATCGGCCGCGAATCGCTTGCACGAACAAAAGAAAGGGGAAAACCATGGTCGGACTCGTCGCGAAGGTGAAGGTCAAGGAAGGCAGGATGGAGGAGGCCCTGGGGCTGTTCCGGGACCTGCTGAAGGACGTGAGGAACGAGCCGGGCACGCTCAACTACACCATCAACCGGGATCCGGCCGAGCCGAACGTGATCTACGTCCTGGAGCGCTACCAGGACGACGCGGCCCTGAAGGCCCACATGTCCACCCCCCACTTCGGCGCCTTCTTCGCCAGGATGGGCGGCCTCCTCGACGGCAACCCGGAGATGCGGGTCCTGGAGGAAGTGGCGGCGAAGTGAGACAGGGCGGGGCGGGTCAGCGGCCCGGGATGCCCGCAGCGCCGGGGCCGCCGCTCATTTCTTCCGGGCCTTGTTCACCCTGGATTCCCGGAGGGAGCGCGCCCTGTCCTGGATGTCCGCGGGAAGGGTCGTGACGGGGCGGCCCGTGGAGAGGGCCAGCCAGTAGATGCGGGCGACCTTCTCCAGGAGCTCCGCGGCGAGGAGCGCCCTGTCCATGGTCGTTCCCAGGGCCAGGACCCCGTGGTTCTGCATGATGTAGGCGTTGGCGTTGTTCCCGAGCTTGCCCGCCACGTTCGCGGCCAGTTCCGGGCTCCCGGAGAGGGCGTAGGGAACCACGTCGATCGTCTCGCCCAGGGTGAAGGAGACCTCGTCCAGCAGCGCGGGGATGGGGAGGTTGAGGACGGCGAAGGCGCTGCCGTAGGTCTGGTGGGTGTGGATGACGGCGTTCACGTCGGGCCGCCCCCGGTAGACGGCGGCGTGCAGGCCCGATTCGACGGAGGGCGCCCGGCTCCCCTCCACGACCCGGCCGGAGAAGTCGACGACACAGATGTCCGCCGGGGCGATCTCGCGGTAGTTGACGGAGGACGGCGTGACCGCCATCAGCTCCCCGCCGCCCGTCCTCAAGGAGACGTTCCCTCCGGTGCCCCGGAGGGAACCGAAGTAGCCGTGGTCCGACAGCCAGAGGCACGCCTCCAGCACTTCCTTCCGGCTCTGATCGTACAGGCCCATCGTTTGACCCCCCGCACCCGGTTTCGCGACCTTGGGACGTGAAAGCGCGGCCCCGGGTCCGGGCAGCCCTCTCATGCTATTCCCCGCCCGGAGCCTCCCCCCGCGTCAAGCGCCGTCCGGCATGGCCGTTTCCTGCTCTCCTTCCGAGGCAGGATCGCTTTCAATCCAGGATCGCCACCACCCGGGCCGGCGCCGCGCTTGCCCCCTGGATCTTGAGGGGGAAGCAGGCCACCTTGAATCCCGTGGCCGGGAGCACGCCCAGGTTGACGAGGCGCTCCATGTGGGAATAGGCGAGGTCCACCTGGTGGGCCGCCCAGAAAACGCCCGGCTCGTTCTTCAGCAGGGCCCTCTGGGCCTGGAGGTTGAGCGGCATGTCCCATCCCCACCCGTCGATCCCCATGACCCGGACGCCCTGGTCGTAGAACCACTTCGTCGCCTCGGCGGTGACGCCGCAGCCCCGGAAGATGTAGTCGCCCTGCCCGTAAAACTTGTCCATCCCCGTGTAGATAAGGACGATGTCCCCGGGCTTGATAGCGCAGCCGATCCGCCCCAGCTCCGCCGTCACGTCCGCCACGGTCACGGGGTCCCCCTCGGCCTTGTGGCTCATGTCGAGCTTGACCCCGTCGCCGAAGAACCACTCCAGGGGGAGTTCGTCGATGGTGGGCGCCTTCTGCCCCTGGATCCGGCTGTTGTAGTGCCAGGGCGCGTCCACGTGCGTGGAGTCGTGGGTGCCCAGCCGGGTGATGGTCTCGGTGGCCCACCCCTCGCCGTTTCTCCAGAGTTTTTCCGTGACGCCGAGCAGCGCCTGCCCCTGGGCCGCCCCCTGGGCGTGGCTGTGGTACTCGATCCCGATCCGAAGAAAGTCCGGGGTCCCCTCCGGGCTCGGCGCGATGGTCGACGACAAATCGATAATCCGCATGGCGACCTCCTGATCTTGCTCTAGGATTGTTGGCCGGGCGTTCCCGCTTCCCCGCCCTTCTTGCGACTTATCGCACACGAGGCCGGGATTCCGCCACCGCCGATTTGCGCCGCCCCGTGCCGTCCCCGTCAGCCCCCGTCGGCCCGGCGCCGCGACCCCCTGCAGGGGCAGGGCCAGGAAGACCTCCAGGAAGATCTCCCAGAAACGGGGAGTGGGGTCGATCATGGCATGAACTGTCGGTTGGATTCCATTTCAAGGATCGTGAGGGGAGATCTATCGGTGCCGCTCTTTTACATATAACGTGACGCCGTGTTTAATTCCGGGAGTTGATCAGATTGACGATCAGTTTGACCATGGTCTCTTTGTCCGCAGGGTTGCTTGCGGCGATCATCAACGTGATGGCCACCAGGGCATTGTCGGCGATCCG
>JBFYXW010000018.1:0-18317 GCA_041310335.1 Syntrophaceae bacterium
CGGTAGGCGTCCTTCACCTGCCCCAGGATCTGCGGCTCCCCCATGACCATCGAGTCGAGGCTCGAGGCCACCCGGAACAGGTGGCGCACCGCGTCCCGGTCGTAGTGGGTGTAAAGGCAGCGGCTCATGTCCCCCGGATCCAGGTTCCCGTAGCGGAAGATGAACCGGTTCAGCCCCCGGGCCGCTTCCCGGGAGGCGGCCCGGGCCAGGATCTCCACCCGGTTGCAGGTGGAGAGGAACAGGGCCTCCTCGACGCCGGGGACCGCGAGGACCTCTGCCAGGGGGTCGCTCCCGTCCTCGCAGATCAGGCTCAGGCGCTCCCGGATCTCCAGAGGGGCCGTCTTGTGGTTCATGCCGAGGAGAATCAGGCTCATGGCGTCACAGGAAGCGATGGATGGTGGTGAAGCAGGTCCTTTCCACCACGAAGGTCAGCAACAGCACCAGGAGGGCCGCCACGGATCCGAGGGCCACCTTGCGGCCCCGCCAGCCGATGGCCAGGCGCTGGTGCAGGAGGAGCGCGTAGAGGACCCAGGCCAGAAGCGTCCACAGGAACTTGGGGTCCCACTGCCAGGCGCTGCCCCAGACCGCGAGGGCCCAGATGGACCCCGTCAGGATGCCCAGGGTGAGGAGGGGAAATCCCCAGAGGAGGCAGAGTTCGTTGATCCGGTCCAGATCCGTGAGCGGCGGGAGAAAGCGGCTGAACCGGCTGATCTTCTTCTCCTTGATCCGCTCGTCCTGGATCAGGTACATCAGGCCCGCCAGGGAGGCCAGGACGAACAGGGCCTCCCCCGCCAGGGCCAGGATCACGTGGATCGTCACCAGCGAGTGCTGCAGCTGCGGCGACGCCGTGACGGGCCCACCGAGCCCGGCTGCGGCGACAATCATCAGGAGCGACGCCACGGGGGCCACGAAGGCCCCCAGTACGCGGGTCTTCGTCCGGAACTGGAAGAACAGGTACACGCCCGTCAGGATCCAGACGGCGAGCGACAGGCTCCCGTGGATGCCCATGACGGTGGCGCCGCCGCCGGCCAGGAGCCACCGCAGGGTCAGGGCGCCCGCGTGGATGACGAAGGCCGCCCCGAGGAGCCCGGTGGCCACCCGGGCGATGTGGACGCGGAGCACCAGGAGGGAGGCGACGTACCCCAGGGCGCTGAACAGATAGGCGGCCAGCGCCGCCTTGAAGACCAGGATGTCCATGAATTCAGGGCCTCGCGTCGATCTCTTCCCCCGTCAGGTCCCGGACCAGGGCGCGGACGCCGTCCCAGTCGCCGGCCCGGATCCGGTCGAGGACGGGCGAGCGGACGACGGCCTCGAAGAGGGGCTTGTTCTCCGCGGCGGGCCGCCCCCGGGCGGTCACCTTCCGGCGGATTTCCGTCATGATGTCCAGGAGCACGGCGTATTCGGGGCCGAAGCACTCCTCCAGGTCCTCCCGGATTTTCTTCGCCAGCGCGGGGCTCCCGCCCCCGGTGGACACGGCCACCAGGAGGTCGCCCCGCTGGACGATCGCCGGGAGGATGAAATCGCACCGCTTCGGGTCGTCGACGATGTTCACCAGGATGCCCCGGTTCCGGCAGTCCCGGCTGACGGCCTCGTTGACGTCTTCCCGGTCCGTGGCTCCAATGACCAGGAGGGCTTCCCCCATTTTCTCCGGATCGTACTCGGAATCGATGTGCTCTACGATTCCGTCCCCGACGAGGCCCGCCAGCCGCTCCGTCAGCCGCCGGGAGAGGACGGCAACCCGGGCCCCGCACTCCAGCAGGCGCTCGACCTTGCGCTCCGCCACCTGGCCGCCGCCGACGACGACGCACCTCCGGCCGGCGATGTCCAGGTTGACGGGATAGTAGACCATGCTCTCCTCCTTCTTGATCGAACCGCCCGGAAGGCCCCGGGGAACGCGGTGAAAAACCGCGTCGAGACGCTACCATGCCGGGTTTCAAAATTCAAGCTGCTTGAAATGTCATGGGAAACAGGTTATGAGTAGCCATCCTTCAGGAAAGGGAGAAACCATGCCGGAACGATCGTCCAAGGGGGAAGGAAAGCACGAACGGTGGCTCAAGGTGTCCCTCCAGAGTCCGCCGGAGCTGTCGGACGCCCTGTCGAACTTCGTAACCGAGATCGGCGCCCAGGGGGTCTACCAGGAAGCCCCCGTGACCCAGGACGAGGAAGACTTCCCGAGCCTCTCCCCCGAGGAGACCATCTTCGCCTTCCTGCCGGTGGACCTGCGTCTGGAGAACCGCGTCGCCTCCCTGGAGAACTACCTGGAGAACCTGGCGGGCCTCTTTCCCGACCTTGCCGCCGTCCGCCTGAAGAAGGAGACCATCGACAACCCCGACTGGGGGGAGGAGTGGAAAAAATATTTCAAGCCCCTCCGGGTGAGCCGCAGCATCGTCATCAAGCCCACCTGGGAACGCTACGCCCCCGCCGGCCGGGACATCGTCATCGACATCGACCCGGGGATGGCCTTCGGCACGGGGCAGCACCCGTCGACCCGCATGTGCCTGGAGGCCATCGAGGACCTCATGCTCCACGGCCGCCACGCGAAGGCCTGGCACGTCCTGGACGTGGGGACGGGAACGGGCATCCTGGGAATCGCCGCCGCCAAGATCGGCGCCGCGAAGGTCCTCTGCGCCGACATCGACAAGAAGGCCGTCGAGATCGCCCGCGAGAATGTGGCCATCAACCAGGTCTCGGACCGCGTGGCCGTCGTCAACCGCGACGTGGCGACCATCCGGGACTCCTTCAACCTCATCGTGGCCAACCTGACCGCCAAGATCCTCATCAAACTCCGCACCCATCTCCTGTCCCTCGCAGAGGACGGTGGATGGCTGATCCTCTCGGGGATTCTGGAACAGCACCGGCGGGACGTGGAGGAGCACTTCGTCAGCGACCGGATCGTCCTCGAGAAGCT
This sequence comes from Syntrophaceae bacterium, assembly GCA_041310335.1. Lineage (GTDB taxonomy): Bacteria > Desulfobacterota > Syntrophia > Syntrophales > PHBD01 > PHBD01. The sequence goes on from JBFYXW010000018.1 coordinate 2,909, forward strand.
CGTGACGGAGAAGGAGTGGGCCTGCCTGCTCCTGAGAAAGGGGGGGAGCGGCGCGTGACCCGCCCGCGCATCTTCCTGGAGTCCCTCCCGCAGCCCGGGGAAACCCGCACCCTCGACGAATCCCGGAGCCACTACCTGAAAAACGTCCTCCGCCTGAGGGAGGGGGAAGGGATCGTCCTCAGCGACGGCCGCGGCGGCGAATGCGACGCCGTCGTTTCCTCCCTGGCGGCCGGAACCGCCTCCCTGAGCATCCTGGGCCGCAGGGCCCGCAGAGCCCCGGCGACCCCGATCGTCCTCGCCCAGTCGGTTCCCAAGGGGGACAAGATGGACGCCATCATCCGGCAGGCGGTGGAACTGGGCGTCCTCAAGATCGTCCCGTTCCGCTCGGCCCGCAGCGTCCCCCGCCTCTCCGCCGAGAAGGCCGCCGCCCGGACCGCCCGCTGGCAGCGGATCGCCGAGGAGGCGGCCCGCCAGACCGGCCGGGCCCACATCCCGGAGGTCGCGGACATCCTATCCTTCGGGGAGATGCTGCGGATGGAGATGACGGAGAAGACCTGCCGGCTGATCCTCTGGGAGGAGGAAAAGCGGGCGGGATTCCGCGACACCCTGGCGGCCCATGGAAAAGGCGCCGCGGCGTTCTGCCTGGTCGTGGGTCCCGAGGGCGGGCTGACCGCCGAAGAGATCGCAGAGGCCCGGGAAGCCGGGTTCCGCTCCGTCAGCCTGGGGAGGAACGTCCTCAAGGTGGAGACGGCGGCGCCGGCCGCGGTGGCCATGCTGCAATACGAGATCGGCGGGCTCGGCGAAGCTCCGGAAGTTGAGAAACCGGAGGAAAGCTCTTGAATTCCCTCGTTCCCTACGCCGGATTCTGGAGGCGGGCCATGGCCATGTCGGTGGACTGGTTCATCCTCTCCTCCATCGCCACGGTGCTCCTGGTGACGGGACTCGCGGCCCTCAACCTCTCCTGGCTCCAGGGCGGCCTGGCCTGGCCGGGAGACGTCCTGACCGCGGCCTCCTCGTTCATGGCCCTCTACTCGCTGGCGCTCCTGTGCCTGAACTGCTTCTACTTCACGTATTTCCACGGCCTCACGGGGCAGACGCCGGGAAAGATGCTCTACCGGATCCGCGTGACCCGCCTGGACGGGGAGCCCATGACGATGGGCATCGGTTTTCTCCGGTGGGCGGCCTACCACCTCTCGTCCATTCTGCTGCTGGGATTCCTCTGGGTCGCCGTGGATCCCCGCAAGCAGGGCTGGCACGACAAGATCGCCGGCACCGTCGTGATCGCCGACCGCCGGGAGAGCGCCCAGATGCCCCTCCCCCTCGGCCCGACGGCCGGATAAAAAGGGCTTGACAAGGAAAGGGGGATTTACTACAAAACGCATCCCCAATCGGGGAGCAACCGACGCAAAAACGGGCCGGTAGCTCAGTCGGTAGAGCACCGGACTGAAAATCCGGGTGTCGGCAGTTCAATTCTGCCCTGGCCCACCATGACAAGAGGGGTTGCAGTCACAGAGGCTGCAACCCCTCTCTTTTTCATGCTGAAGAAGCACTATGGGTGCGGCACCCTGCATCCGCCTTCACCCGCCCCCCGGACAAGATTGCCTTGACTCCCCCGACAGGCAAACCTATGCTTCGCCGGCGCCGGCAGGCCTTTTCCTCCGGCGGCTCAGCGATCACAGAATTGTCATCAGGAAGGAGATGCCATGACATTCAAACCGGAACCGGGCAGGTTCTACCGGATGCCCGTCGTGTTCGGCCCCAGCCTGGGGCCCCGGCAGCGGGGGTCCGCCCACACGCTCTGCAGCACCGAGGGCCCCAGGGCCACCGTCATCACCGTCCGCTTCCGCACGGACCCGAAACAGCTGGAGGCCCTGCTGCCGGAGGGGTTCGCGCTGCGGGGTGAGCCCGTCGTCTCCGTCCGCGCCACATACCTGAAGGAGATCCCCTGGCTGGCGGGACGGGGCTACAATCACCTGGGGCTGTCCTTTCCCGCCCGGTTCCGGGGAATGCGGGATTCCGTCGCGGGGGAGTTCCTGACGGTCCTCTGGGAAAACCTCTGCGATCCAATCATCACGGGGCGGGAGGAACTGGGTTATTCAAAAATCTACTGCGAGCTGCCGGAGCCCGTCGTATACGGGGGGACGACGCACTGCACCGCCTCCTGGCTGGGCTTCCGGTTCATGGATCTCCGGGTCTCCGGCATGAGGGCCCCCGCGCCGGAGGAGGCCGCGGCGCTCGCCGATCCCGATTCGGAGGGCGTCCTGCACTACAAGTACATGCCCCGCACGGGCGAGTGGGGAACCGCCGACGCGGCGTACGCCACCCTGACGCCGCTCCACGACCCCTTCAAGAGAACCACCGGATCATGGGTGGGAAAAGGAGAGGTCCGGTTCCACGAGGCGACCTGGGAGGACCTGCCCACCCTGTACACGATCACCAACACGTTTCATGCCCTGGAGGTGAGGGAGTGGCTGGGTGCCAGCGTCGTCGAGACCGTCGGGGCCAAGGATTACAGCGATCAGCGCATGTTGGCGTAGCAGTGGGATTGCATCGGCGCCGGAAGGCGTCGGCAGGAACCGGCGATCACTCGTGATCGACCAGGATCAGGCCGCTCGTGTCAAAGCCCAGCGCGGCCGCCTTCGCGATGAGGCTCTCCTTCAGATCCCCGCTCATCTTCGGGTCCCTGGCCAGGATCCAGAAATAGGTCTTGTCGGGGCCGCTCACGAGGGCGTACCGGTAATGGTCCCGGTCCAGCTCGAAGACGACGTACGAACCGTAGAACGGCCCGAAGAAGGACACCTTCAGGAAGCCCCGATCGGGCCGATCCACGAAATAGGCCTTCCCCTCCGCTTCCTTCCATCTTTTCTCCCCCGCGGAATAGCCGCGATTGACGACCGTCAGGCCGCCGTCGGCCCGGAGACTGTAATGCGCCGTGACGTTCGTCAATCCCCGCTCGAAGGGGTGGTCCAGCCTCGCGATCTCGTACCACGTGCCGAGGTATCGCCCGGCGTCGAAACCCTCGACGGGCCTCACGTTCTCGGGTATCCCGACACAGGCCGCCAGGAAGAGAAACAGAATCCACGGGATGGGACGCTTTTTCATCGATGCTCCGGATTGAAAGGTCTCTCTGGATCAGCACTCGCTCCCACCGCGGGCCCGTGCACCCTCGCCCGGCGTCCCGCGTGCATGCAAAACCAGGTTTCGTTTCGGCAGGGGCGGGCGATAGGGCCGGCGGCGCTCTTTTCCATGCCGTCTATCATACTTCGGTCTGCAAATGCCATATGCGCACGGGCATAGACGGGGTGTGCGGTCCGTCCCTCGGGATTGGATTGAATGTCCGGGACTCCCGTGATAAGGGTGTCCGCGAACGGGTGGTGGACCATTTCCCGCCCGCCGGACTCCCGAAATGAAGAAGCCCATGGACAAAATGCCCGCCAGCGCCCTGATCCTGTTCCTGTTCCGCCTCATCCCCCTGCCGCTCCGGAGGTGGCTCTTCGGGAACCTCTTTCTCTTCTTCTACCACCTCGACACCCGGCACCGCATGATCACCCTCCACAACCTCCACCACGCCTTCCCCGGGAAGGACATGGAAGAGATCGAGAGGATCGCCAAGGCCTCCTTCCGCCACATCGGGACCGTCCTGGCGGAGTTCTTCTGCATCCCCGACATCCACGACGGGAACCTGCACGAGTGGGTGGAATTTGAGGGGATTGAGAACTACGTGGCCGCCCGGAAGCAGAACCGGGGCATCATCGCCAGCATCGCCCACTTCGGGAACTGGGAGCTCATGGCCGCGGCGTTTCCCTACGTGGCCCGCTCCGGGGCGGAGGCCCTCACGAAGGCCGGCACCCCGACTCCGGAACAGCGCGCCAACGTCATTTACCGCCCCCTGGACAACGAGACGCTGGAAAACATGACGGCCTGGGTGCGGACCCTCAACGGCGCCGTCCTCGTCCCCAAGGGAAAGACGAGCAAGCGCGCCATGAGGCTCCTGGAGGAGAACGAGATGGTCGCCATCGCCAGCGACCAGAACGTGGCGGCCCGGGAGGGCATCTTCATTGAATATTTCGGCCGGAAGGCCTGCACCGCCGTGGGCCTGGCGGTCCTCGCACTCCGCTCCGGCGCCCCCGTGATCCCCGCTTTCCTGGCCCGGATCGGCGAGGCGCGCTACCGCCTCGTCATCGGGCCCGCCATCCCGTTCGACCTCACGGGGGATTACGACGCGGACCTCCGGGAGATCATGCAGAAGGTCTCGAAGGCCATCGAGGACTTCGTGAGGCAATACCCGGAGCAGTATTTCTGGATGCACTCCCGCTGGAAGACCCAGCCCCACCAGACGGATTGACGCCGGTCGAACACGCCCAGCCGCAGAATGTGCGCCGCTCCCATGCGACCGGCCCCTGCCTCCCCGAAGGCGTTCGTGGCCAAGGCCATGGCGGCGGAACGGCCGTCCGGCTTTCCGGGGGCACGGCGAGGTGCACGTCGGCGGTTTTCATTCGACAGGCGTGGAGAAATGGCGGATTTTTCAGAAAAAAGGGGCGCCGCGGCACGGCGCCCCTTCCCGGTCAACGGACCTTGAAACCGAAGGTGTGGCACGAAGCGCAGTAGTCCTTGCCGGGCTTGTGACCCTGATGGCAGGCGCTGCACTCCAGTTCCCCCTCGTGGGAGGCGTGGGGGTTCGGCTCGACGTGTTTCGTCTTCTCCGCGAGGGCCTTGTAGTCGCCGTGGCACGCCAGGCAGGTTTTCATCTCGACCGCCTTCGGCGGAGGCTCCTTGTGGCAGCCCTCGCACTGGACACCCTTGGCCTTGTGCCTGTCCGCCATGAACTCCTGGTCGGCGGCCGGGACAAGGGACCCCGGAGCTGCCACAATCAGGAACAGCGCGATAACGACACTCCAGCATCTCTTCATGGCTTCCTCTCCATGCGGGCCGCCTCCCCCGGAACCTCGGGCCCGCGAGGGGCCGACGCGGGGAGCTCGGGCACCCCCCGCGCCTTCCCCGCGGGCCGGGACGCCCCGGAGAAGGGCGATCGCGACCGGGGGAATCTTGCACCGGTTGACTCATTTCCAGGGCTTCAGGGCCGCGGCGTTCTTGCCGGCGATCCGGCCGAAGACGATGCACTCCGTCAGGTTGCCGCCCCCCTGGTAGACGAACTTCAGCGCCGAGGAGATCTCCCCCGCCGTGAAGAGCCGCGGGATGGGCTTGCCCTCCCAGGTCAGGACCTCCCGCGCGGCATTGGCGGCGATCCCGCCCTTCGTGTTCGGCCCGCCCGGGTAGAGGGGCAGGGCATAGAAGGGCGCCTTGTCCACGGGCTTCAGCGTGCTGGCCAGCCGGCCGAAGGTCTCGTCCTTCCCCTTGGCGCAGGCCTCGTTGAATCCACCTACAGCCTTGGTCAGGTTCTGTGGGTCCATGAGCTTGCGGTTCTCCGGGTGGCTCTTGATTTTCTCGGCGATCTCCTCGATGCTGTTCCCGCGGAGGATCCACCCCCTCTGCACGGCGTCCATGTTGTCTTTCGACCACGGGACGAATCCGAAGCCGGCTGTCGAGATCCCGAGGTTCGTGATGGTGACCGTGGAACGGAGGGTCTCGTCGAAGACCAGCCAACTCGGGACCCGGGGATAGATGAGCTCCAGGATGTCGAACTTGACCGCCTCCTTGTAGAAGAAGTAGCGGCTCGGGTCCTTCGTTACGAGGTGCTCCGCAGCGTACCGGTTGCCGTAGTTGTCGACGACAATCGAGTTGGGTCGTCCCACGGCGGGCGTGATCAGCCCCGCCTTCATGCCGTGATACCGCAGGGGGACTGCCGTGATGATCCGCGACGCCGCCTTCCCCACCTTGGCCAGTCCGGCACCGACGGCCATGGCCATGGAGATGCCGTCCCCCGTGTTGTCCGGGGATCCGTAGAAGGCCCAGCCCTCCGCTCCCGGCCCCTCGAGAAAGGCCTTTCTCATGGCCTTGTTGTACTCGTAGCCGCCCGTGGTGATGATAACGGCCTTCCGGGCCTTGACCGCGATCTCACCGCCGCCCTTCTTTCCCGCGATCACACCGACGATCTCTCCCTTGTCGTTCTGAACCAGCCGCTTGGCGGGCGTCTCGTACAGGATCCTGGCCCCCTTCTTCCGGGCACCCTCGGCCAGGACGTAAAAGAAGGCCTCGCCGTTCATCTTCTCCATTTTGGGCTTGTTCATGGTCGCTTCGTCGAAACTGGCCTTCCCGGTGAAAGTGCTTCCGAATACCCGGTACTTGCAGTCTTTCGCTCCCGGAAATTTCGGAAATGCGGCACCAGCATAGGCCGAAAACCCAACAGTTTTATACTGGGGATCCAGCTTGGTGAGAAAATCGACGTTCTGGGGGGAATACTCGGCCCAGGCCTCGGCGAGCCCGTCGGACCACTCCGGCTGCTCCCCCTCCAGTTTCCAGGGGATGTTCTCCCCGCTGAACATGGCCTTGGCGTATTCCTTCAGGGCCTTCCGGTCTCCCGTCGGGTCCGGACAGTGATATATCCCGCCCGACATCCTCGTGTTGGAGATATGCTTCCCCTCGGCCTGCTTCTCCAGGACGAGGACCTTCGCACCGCTCATGGCGGCCTCGATGGCGGCACAGGCGCCCGCGCCCCCGAAGCCGAGGACGACGACATCGGCTTCCGCGTTCCATTTCTTGGGGACGCCCCCCTTCGCCTGCGCATCCGTTGCAGCGAGGCCCGCCAAAGCGACGGCGCCCGTCGCCGCGACCGTTCCCTTGATGAAGTTCCGCCTGCTCATCCCTTCTTTTGCCATGGGTAAACCTCCTTTCGGCACGCTGAAAACGACGCAAAACCTCCACATGACCCACCCGGCCGGCCGCCGGGCAGCCTGAACTGGACTTGATTGGGAAAATGGTTTGGAAGACGGGTTGCCCTGCGACGCAACATGCTATTTCAACCGAATGGACGGCATTCGGGATGGACGCGCGAACGGGATATGGGGAGAAACAACGGGGCCTTCATCGGCGTCCAGGCAAGCCCGTCGACGTCGAATCTTTTCGTTGGCAAAATGGATGGATGGAAGAGAACGCCGACTAACGCTGCCGCCAGGGAATTCTAGGGAGAACCATCGGATAAGTCAAGCGCTGAGAATCGCCGCCGTGGGCCTGGCGGTCCTCGCGCTCCGCTCCGGCGCCCCCGTGATCCCCGCCTTCCTGGCCCGGATCGGCGAGGCGCGCTACCGCCTCGTCATCGGGCCCGCCATCCCGTTCGACCTCACGGGGAATTACGACGCGGACCTCCGGGAGATCATGCAGACAGGAGGCTCCGGTCGAGAATCGCCGTGAGCTGCTCCCGGGGGACCAGGCCGACCCGGGACTCCCGGACCTCCCCGTCCCGGATCAGAAGCAGCATGGGGATACTCCGCACGCCGTAGAGAAGCGACGTCTTGGGGTTCTCGTCCACGTTGACCTTCACCACGTTCAGCCGCCCCTCGTAATCCTTCGCGACCTCTTCCAGGATCGGACCCAGGGCCCGGCAGGGGCCGCACCAGGGGGCCCAGAAGTCGACCAGCGTGGGCCGCTCCGCTTTCAGCACCTCCACCTCGAAGGATGCGTCGTTCACCGATTTCAAATGTGCCTGCGTGTTCATCGTACATTCCTCCTCGTCTTCAATCTTCCTTGGTTTCCCCGGGACGGCTATGTTAAGGAAAGGCTGTCCCGCGGTTCCATCCCTACACGGGGTCGCGAAGCGCGTCATTGATCTGGATCAACGCCGGCAGAATATTTTCATGGATACCCTGAAACGGATTCGGGACGTCGCCCTCTTCAGCGGGATTGCCCCGGAGCGCCTGGCGGCGCTGGCGGCGCAGGTCACCCGGAGGGGATTCCGCCCGGGGGAATTGATCATCGGGGAGGCAGACCCGGCGCGGGCCTTCTACGTGGTCCTGTCGGGCCGGGTGAAGCTCTACAAGAGTTCCGCCGAGGGGAAGGAGCAGACCCTCTACGTGCTGGGGCCGGGGGAGCCTTTCGGACTCTGCACGGCCTTCGCCGTCGAGTCCTTTCCCGCCAGCGCCATGGCCCTGGAGGAGGGAGCCCTGCTGGTCATTCCCGGGCCCGTCATCGAGGAGATCGCCCGCCGGGAGCCGTCGCTCCTCCTGAACATCATCCAGGTCCTCTCCCGCCGCCTGAAGGACTCCATGGCCCTCGTCGAGTCCCTCTCCCTCATGGAGATCCCCCAGCGACTGGCAACGTACCTCCTGAGCCTTGAGAGCGGAACGGGAGCGGGAACGGACGCGGTCGCGCTTCCCGTCACCCAGCGGGAGCTGGCCAAGATCCTGGGGGCCACCCCGGAGGCCCTCTCGCGGGCGATCCGGAAAATGGCCAACGAAGGCCTCATCCAGACCGAGGGGCGGACCGTCCGCCTGCCGGACCGGCAGGCCCTTACGCGGCTGGCCCAGGGAGACTGAAGGAGGAGCGCAGCGTGATCGCCCGAACGAAACAGTTCATCGAACGCGACATCTGGCGCCTCCGCCTGCGGGACCTGCCGCGGGGGAAGGCCCTCCTGATCGGCCACCTGCGGATCCTGCTGGCCGCCGGCCACGGCTTCGTGGAACACCGAGGCCCCCTCCAGGCCAGCGCCCTGACTTTTTACACCCTCCTGTCCATCGTCCCCGTGGTGGCCCTGGCCTTCGGAATCGCCAAGGGATTCGACTTCCAGTCGGTCCTCCAGCAGCGGCTCCTGGAGAAGTTTCCCGGCCAGGAGGAGATCCTGGCCAACGTCTTCTCCTTCGCCAACGCCCTCCTGGCGAAGACAAAGGGCGGGCTTGTGGCCGGCGTCGGCGTGGCGCTCCTGTTCTGGACCATCATCAAGGTCGTGGGCAACATCGAGAGCGCCTTCAACGCCGTCTGGGGCGTCCGGAGGGGTCGCTCCTTCTCCCGGAAGATCACGGACTACCTGTCGGTCATGTTCGTGTCCCCGGTGCTCCTGGTGGTGTCCGGAAGCGCCACCGTCTTCCTCGCCTCCCAGGCGAAGGTGCTGACCGGGAAGATCGAGGTCCTCGGGGCCCTTCAGCCGATGTTCCTCTTCGCCCTGACGTACCTCCCCTACGCCGTCATGTGGCTCCTGTTCTCCTTCATCTACATCTTTATTCCCAACACGAAGGTCCGCTGGCAGTCGGGCCTCTTCGCGGGGATCCTCGCCGGGACGGTCTACCAGGTCGTCCAGTGGGCGTATATCACCTTCCAGGTGGGGGTGGCCGAGTACAACGCCATCTACGGCAGCTTCGCCGCCCTGCCGCTCCTTTTGGCGTGGCTGCAGATCAGCTGGCTCATCGTCCTGGCGGGGGCCGAGGTCTCCCAGGCCCACCAGAACGCGGATTTCCTGGAACTCGCCCCCGACGCGGAGCGGGTCAGCCCGGCCTTCCGGAAGACCCTCGCCCTGTGGGTGACGAACCGCATCTGCCGGAACTTCACCGACCCGGGGGAGCCTTTCACGGCCCGGGAACTTCACCGGATCACGGAGATTCCCCACAGGCTCCTCGGGAGCATCCTGCAGGAGCTGAAGGAAAGCGGGATCCTGGTGGAGGTTTCCGGCGAGCAGGCCCGGGAGACCGAGCCCGGGTTCCTGCCGGCGGTCGATCCGGAGCGGCTGACGGTCTCGTACGTCCTGGAGGCCCTGGAAAAACGGGGGACCGACGACATCCCCATCCCCCGGACGGAGGAAGTGGAGGGCCTGTCGGCCTGCCTGCGAGACTTTGAGCAGGCCCTCCGAGAATCACCGGCCAATCGCCTCCTCAAGGCGATCTGAACGACGGGGCCTGGCAATCGGCCGCGCATCGGGACTGCCACCGCATGCCGGGGAAATCGACACCGCGCCGGGAAGCCCACCCCGGTCAGTCCAGCCGGTGGTTATAGGGAACGTAGGTGTAGGGTAGCTGGATGTAGTTCAAGATCCTCGTGTCCCAGAGGGGCTTCAGCACCTTCCCCACATTCAGGCCGACCCCGACATAAACCGAACGGCGGCGCTCGTCGACCTGCCACGGCAGTCCGTCGTACTCATCGTAGCCCCGGGCATAGTACCCCAGGTGCACCTCCAGGTAGCCGAGGGGCGTGTCCCGGAAGGTGTCGAACCCATCCAGCTTGAGGGCCAGCAGGTACGTGTGCCGGTCGTAGTCGGTGGTCACATCCGTCTTGCGGGTGCTGGAGCGGAAGGGGTCGTACTCGACGCGGAAGTCGACCTTTCTCGCAATCTCGGGAAAGCGGACCATGCCGTAACCGACGGCGGCGCCGAGGAGGCTGAAGAGGGCGTCCTGGTAGGAAAAGCCGAACTCGCTGAAGGAATCGCCCAGTTCGACGAGCAGTGTCAGTCCGGCGGAGGAGAGCACCCCCAGGCGGATGGCCTGTTCCCGGTCGAAGCCCCAGCGGCGGTACTGCCAGTCGAACAGGTGGCTTAGGACGTACCCGGAATACAGGTGTCCGAGCTTGTCGGCCCCCCCCTCGTTGGAGGTCCGCTCGAACCACCCCTCATCGCGGAAGCGGGGGCTGCGCTGCCCGTAGTCCCACACGGCGACACCCCAGCCGAGGATCGCCGCGGCGGCGGCGGCATTCAGGATAACGGCCTTGGTTTCCTTCGCCAGCCCTGCCTCCGGGGACCCGGCTCGCACCTCCACGGGAGGCGTCGCGCCCGCCGGGGAGGCGGCCATCCACAAGGAGGCGACGAGCAGCACAATGGTCTTTTTCATGGGACCCTCCTCCATGTCCGACGGCAAAGAAAGGGAGCGGTTTGACCAGGCTTCGGCCCGGAGAAGGGGGAGACGACGGGGAGAGGAAGCGGCGGATTCCAGAGCGGTGAAAAGGAAACTTCAGGTCCAACGGGAGAAAAGCGGATTGCCCGACCCGGACCGTCTTGCCGGGACTTCCGGAAGTTCTTTATACGCCACCCGGGCGCGTCTTGCAAGGGGGAGCTTCCGGCCCCGCAGAGGGCATCCGGCCCCCGCACCCGGGTGAAACCAGCCATCCCCGGGAACTCCGAATCCCTTTTCCCATTTTTGGGCGGATGTGGTAAAGTCGCCGCCAGACAACCCAAACCAAGGAGGCGGACATCATGGATCGAATCGGCAAGCGGACAAGGATGGCCCGGGGCGTCACGGCCATCTCTCTTCTCCTCGCCGCGGCCTGGATGCTGGCGGGCTGCGTCACGGCCTCGAACACCATCGCGCTGCACCGGCACCTGTACAAGCCGGAGATCCCCAAGGACATTGTCTCGTACTACAACGGCCGGACCATCGACCTGAACGACTTCGTCAACCAGGACCAGAAGACCAAGCGGTACCACTATTTCAGCCCCGACGCGAAGACCGCCTACGAATCCTCCGTCCCCCTGGACTACTTCGTCATGGACTGCTTCCGCGACGCCATGTGGATGGCGGGCATGCAGGTGGCCAAGGACAGCCCGATCTCCACCATTCCGGACCTGACGCTCATCATCAACCGCTGGACCGACGAGGAGTTCGACTTCAGCATCCGCATCGAGCGGGACGGCGTCCTGAAGTACAAGGGCCAGTATCGGATCACAACGCCCCCCGTGAGCGACCCGAACGACAGCGCGACGCGGGAAAAGAACGCTTACTCCGCCGTCAACCGGGCCGTCGTGGAGGTTCTGAAGGACCCCGGCGTCAAGGCTTCCTTCAAGTAGAATCGGAGCGGGCGTACTCTCGAGAGAAGCTGAAAAGCGCCGGGCCCTCATGCAAACGGGTCCGGCACTTTTTTTCCAGCACCGGGAAACGGCGTGACGGCGGCAAAGAAGGCCTCTCCGCGCGGTGCTGGTTCTTTCGCTAGGGGTTTGGCAAGGGGGGCTGGGGAAAGGAAGGGCGAAGCCGGGAGGAGGGCCCGTCAGGCGCCTCCCCGCTCGGTTTTCAGCCGATGGTGTGGAGCTTCAGGAGAAAATCCTTGAACCGGTCCCGGGTCGTTTCCTTGATGTCGCTGATCTGGACCTCGATCGCCCGGTTGTAAAAGGAAAAGCCGTTGTCGATCTGTTCCGGGCTCTCGTCATCGTCGAAAAACCGCTCCACGAAACGCAGGGCCAGCTTCCTGGCCTCAACCTCGGTTTTCGCCGTCACCAGATAGTGATGGTGCTGTATTTCCTCTTCTTCCCGTTCGGTGAGTTTGACCCAGTAATCCGGCATGCCGTTCTCCTCCTTGTGCGAGAGCCCTTCTACTCCGTTTTTGTCCGGGAAGTCAAACAATTCCTTGGGATCGGAGCGAAAAGGGGGCTCTCGGAGGGCCATCGCGCGGGGGCCTTCTCATGCGGACACCTTCTGATAGTCCCGCAGGATTCCGGACACGTACCGCCTCGTCTCCTCCGGCAGGCGGTCGGGTCGGCGGTCCACGTTCCCCATGCCCCAGTTGTAGGCTGCCAGGGCCTTGGACAGATTTCCGTCGTAGCGGTCCAGGAGGGATTTCAGGTACCGGGTGCCGGCGACGACGTTCTGCTCCGGATCGTAGGCGTTCGTGACGCCGAGGTCGCGGGCCGTACCGGGCATCAACTGCATGAGCCCCATGGCCCCCTTGGGGGACGTGCTATCGGGCCGGAAGCCGCTCTCCGCGCGGATCACGCACCGGACCAGGAGGGGGTCGACCCCGTAGCGGCGGGCGGCCTTCTCGATGATGGGCGACAGTTCCGCCGATCCGGCCCGGCCGGTCCTTTTCCCCGGCACATCGGTGCGGGGAAGGTCCGGCGCCGCCTTGGGAACAGGCAGCGGTTCCGCCGCCGGAACTGCCCGGGCCGACCATTCCAGCAGTTGCTCCAGCATCCTTCCGTCCGGCTCGCGCACTTCCCCGGCCTCCTCTCCGGAGAGGAGCCGGAGGAGCCGGTCCGTCGCCCGGATCTGCAGCCGCTCCATGAGCGTCTGGGCAAGGGCCCCGGGGTTCTGCACAACACCGGACGCCACACCGGGCCCCGTAACGAGGGCCTGCTTCAGGAGGGACTCGAAGACGGCCTCCCGGCGGACCGGTTCGCCGGCGGCGCCGGCCGGCCGTTCTCCGGATGCGGGGCGGACGGTTTCCACGGAAAGGGATTTGGGATTCGGAACGCCTGCGACCATGAAACACGCCCCCGATGGATTTCACCGGAAAGCATACAAGTTTCATGCCGCAGGGGTTCGAAGAGGGAAGGCCTGCTCACCCCCGGGAAGCAGCTTGATCGCGGCAAGATACGCTCACGCGACTTCCCGAGCTGTCCGATCACGAGCCGGACTCCGGTGGCCTGCGTCCTGGAAAAGGCTGAGAAAGGCGTCCGTCACGTCCGGGTCGAACTGGGTCCCCCGGTTGCGCCGGATCTCCCCCAGCGCGATGGAGGTGTCCAGGGCGTGCCGGTACGGCCGGTTGTTGGTCATGGCGTCGTAGGTGTCCACGACGGCGATGATCCGGGACAGGATGGGGATGCTCGTTCCCGAGAGGCCGTCCGGGTAGCCCCGCCCGTCCCATCGCTCGTGGTGGTGCAGCATCACCGTCCGCTCCCGGTCGAACAGGGCGATGGGCTGAAGGATGTTCTCCCCCAGGGTGGGGTGTGCCTTGATGATGGCGTACTCCTCGTCGGTGAGCCGGTCCGGTTTGAGCAGAACGCTGTCGGGGATGGCGATCTTCCCGACATCGTGAAGGATGCTGGCCACATTCAGGCATTCCCGGTCCTGCGCCCCGATTCCCAGGGCCTCGGCCGTCCGGAGCGCCATCTTCGCGACTCGGCGGCAGTGTTCCTGGGTGTAGTTGTCCCGCACCTGGACGCAGGCGACCAGCGATTCGAAGGTATCCAAGACGTTGGAAAAAAGGCTCTCGTAGAGGAGCTTGTTCTCCAGGTTCAGCGAGGCCCGCTTGGTCAGGCTGACGATGTAGTGGAGGTCCTTGCTGGTGAAAATGCCCGTGCGCCTCTTCTTCCGGACCGCCAGGACGCCGAACACGGCGTTGCGGATCACCAGGGGGGCGCAGATCAGGGAGGAGGTCTCCCCGAAGTCTCCGGGAGACTGGATCACCAGGGCCTCCCGCTTGTCGACCACCTGGTAGAGAAAGGGGATGGTCTTGATGTCGTTGCTGGCCGGATCGGACCCGTCGCATTCGTTGGACCGGACCACCTGGGGATGAAACTGGTCGGCCTCGGCGTCAAAGATCCAGATGGCCGCCTCCGCCCCGTCAACGACCCGCAGGGCCAACTCCGCCATCTTTTCGAAGACCTGCTGGTTGTCCCCCTCGATGTTCTCCACGGAGTCGTAAATGTGGCTGTGGACGGAGAGTTCCCGGCTCTTCTCCGTCAACCGTCCTTCCGCAACGGCGGACTGCCGCTCCCCCTCTACGAGCAGTTGGCGCTCCCGCAGGCATACTTCGACCTTGTAAAGCAGATCCCCGATATTGAATGGTTTTCGGATGTAATCGACGGCCCCCCGCTTGATGGCCGAGACGCCGGCGTCCACCTCCGGCTGCCCCGTGACCAGGATGATCGGCGTTCCCGCCCGGACTTCGTGGAGGCGGTCGAGAAGTTCCATGCCGTCCATATGGGGCATCATGACATCGGTGATGACCAGGTCGTGATGCCCGCTCTGGAACTTCTCGAGGGCTTCCCGTCCGTCCGCCGCCTCCTCGACGCTGCTGTAGCCCGACTGGTGCAGGGCGTCGACGATCATCTCGCGGTTGAGGTCGAAGTCGTCCACGATCAGGATGCGGCAGTCGTAGGGGCTCTTCTGGAGAGTCGAAGGGGTCTTCATGGAAATCGGCTCCCTACGCCTGATTCCGCCTGCCCGTCAGGACGTCCATCAGCGAATAGGAGATTTTCTCGAAAGCCCCTTCCTTCTGCTCCGCTCCCTTGGACAGGCTCACGACGTCGGCGAAGCGGTCGCGGGCGGGATCGGCGTCCTGCTCCGTCCGGATGCGTGTCCGGTGCTGCTTCGTGTACGCCTTGATGACGCTGTCGATCTGATAGGTAGAAATGGTCATGGGTGCCTCCTGCACCGTCCGGGTCAAGATTTCTTCTGGTCATTCTATCGGCATTCCCCTGCGTCATCTTGAGCCCCGATTCAAGATTTCCCCCATTTTTCTGGCACGAAACATGAAAGGGCTACGGCATACCCAATCGACGGACCGGAGAGGAGCGCCATGGCGGAATCGGTGCGGAGGGAAGAAGCGGTCCAGATCCTGAGAAGGATGGACGAATGCCGGTTTCAACTGAAAAAGGGGCAGATCCACGGGTGCCTGCTCGTCTTCAAGGACGCTCTGGAGCGGATCGTCAAGACGCCGATGATCCCCTCGGACGAAAAGGTGGTGCAGAAGGCGGTCAATGCGCTTCAGCAGGAGTTGGGGTCCTCCCAGGCCTTCCTGGACCAGTTCGGTCCCGTGTCCTTCCGGGACGGCGAGGTCCGGACCGCCCTCGACTTCGTGCGCCAGCTCATTCAAATCCACGACG
>JBFYXW010000019.1:0-18910 GCA_041310335.1 Syntrophaceae bacterium
GGACACCGTCGTGGCCGACACGCCCTTCAAGGCTGCCGCCGCGGCGAAGGCGTTCGGGGGACCCGTGGCGCTCAAGATCGCCTCCCCCGACGTCTCCCACAAGTCCGACGTCGGCGGCATCCGCCTGAACCTCGCCTCCGGCGCGGCCGTCCGAGGCGCCTTCGGGGACATCCTGGAGACGGTCAAGCGGAAGCTCCCCAAGGCCCGGATCGACGGCGTCACCGTCTCACCCATGGCCCAGGCGGGGGGCACGGAGGTCATCCTGGGTGTCGTGAAGGACCCCCAGTACGGCCACGCCCTGATGTTCGGCCTCGGGGGGATCTTCACAGAGATCTACAGGGACGTGCAGTTCTGCCTGCTCCCCGCCGCGGAGAGCGAGTTTTTCCAGGCGATCCGGGGCATCCGGGGGTGGCCGCTCCTGGCGGGGGCCCGGGGCCGGAAGCCCGCGGACGTGAAGGCCCTGGTGAAGCTCATGGCGTCCCTGGCCCGGCTGGTCCAGGACCGCCCCGAAATCGAGCAGATCGACCTCAACCCGGTCATCGTCTACGACAAGGGCCTCACGGCCGTGGACTGGCGGCTCTACACGGGGAGATAGAGGATAACCGGGGACACGTCCCATATCTCGCCCCTGCTGTTCATCCATTTGGCGTGCGAAAATAGGGGACGTGTCCCGGGTTTTGTTTCCCGCTGTTTCAAGGCTCGTGGGTGATGGGGGGCGTCTCCACGGAGAGGCGGTTTCCCTCCCGGAAGCGGAGCGCCGGCCGGGGCCCCAGCGGGCCATACCAGGCGCCGATCCGCATCCCCCGCGGGTCCAGCAGGTCGAATCCGTGAAGGGGGCGGTTCCGCTCCACCGCCTGCCGCTGCATGCCTTCCACCGCGTCCGGGAGGTCCCGCCCGGGATCGGCCAGTTCCCTCCAGCCGTCCTCGAGGGCCCAGTCCCGGCGGATCATCAGCAGGGCCGTCGGTCGTGCCTCCGGCCCCGCCGCGAAGTAGCGGAAGTCCGGATCCGCCTCGCCTCCCGTGAACTCCTCTTCCGCTTCCCGTGCGGCCTGCAAGCTTCCTTGAGACCGGGATGCCAGTCGAGAGGCAAGCACCGTCATGGCCGCCAGGGCCATGAAAGCCAGGAAAAGCCAGTGGGGGGAGATGTCCGTCATGACCGCCCTTCCCTCCTCCTTTCCTGCTCCCTACCGCAGGACAGCCCAAAGTTCCTCCAGGTCGGGAAGCTGCCGGATGGGATAGACCCGGGCATAAACGACGGCCCCCGCCTCGTCGAGGAGGATGTTCGCCCGCTCCGAGATGCCCTCGTCGCGAAGGATGCCCAGCGATTTCGCCACCCCCCCGTGAGGCCAGAAGTCCGCAAGCAGGCGCGTGTGCCGGATCTTCAGGCTCCTGGCCCAGGCGGCCTTGCAGGGGACGCTGTCCACGCTCAGGCCCACGGCCACCGTATTGTGCGCCTGGAAGGCCCGGCGATGTTTCTCCAGGTCCTTCATCTGCCGGGCGCAGATGGGGGTCCAGGCCAGGGGGTGAAAGGACAGGAGAATCCGGTTGCCCCGGTAGGCCGCCAGCCGGAACTCTCCCCCTTCCTGGTCCTTGAGCGCAAAGTCCTTCACCCTCTTCCCTTTTTCAATGACCTTTTCCGCCATGGTCCGCCTCCTCTCGCACACAAGCCCCGCCTTCCGCCTTCTTCAGCGCCCGCAGCCTTTGTCCCTGACGAAAACCATAAGGTATTCGGCATCCTGCCGTCAATACCCGATCCACCGGCGGAAATGGAAACCCGTTCCATGATTCATCCATTTCATGCTATAGGCTACCTGCGATGCGGCACGAGAAGGCCGGATCGCCCACCTTTCCACCCCGGAGAATTGCCATGGCCGCCGTCGACCGCTACGAGATCAACCGCCTGATTCGGGGCATCCTGATCCGGCACGATGTCGATCTGACGAAAATCGACTATTCCTTCATCGGCAACACCGCCTACCTGTATGGAGAACTGCTGAAAAACCAGCGCCGGGAAGACTTCGAACTGGCCGGCATCGAGCAGATGATCCGGGAACTGACTCGGATTCCCGGCGTCCGCTACCTCCAGGTGGACCTGAGGAACTGGATCATCACCCACTCCGGCCATTCGGTAAACATCCTGAAGGGGAAAACCGCCCCGGCCCCGCAGACGATCGCCGCAGGGGCCTCCGACGGGATGGGACGGGACGTCGAACTGACGGAGGAAAAGCAGGAAAAGACCAGGGATCTTCCGAAAAAGAAGGAAGAGAAACGCGGCGGTCCCGGCTCTCAATCGTGAATCGTCGCCCCTTCCCGGTCCCACGGCTCCTCAGCGGGTCCCCGCCTTCTCCTCCGCCGGCGCCGCCGGGGCGATGATGGGCTCCGGCCCGTGCCGGACGTGCCTCATGAAGAGGACCAGCGGCAGCATGCAGAACATCAGGACCGCCAGGATGTGAAACACGTCGTTGAAGGACATCATGGCGGCCTGCCGCAGGAACTGCTCGTAGATGAACCCCTGGCCGCCCTGGGCGGCCGAAGCCGCCGCCATCCCCTTCTGCTGGAGCGCCTCCGCCGCCTGCTGCGACGACCACCAGAAATTCGGGTCAAAAGGCGTCATGTGCTCCACCAGCCTCGCCTGGTGGAACTGGGAGCGCCGGACGATCATGGTGGTGACGAAGGCGACCCCCAGGGCGCCGCCCATGTTCCGGACCAGGTTGAAGATGGAGGTGGCGTTGCCCATCTCCTCCCGCCGGATCCCCGAGAGGGTCAGCGTCGTGAGGGGGATGAAGATCATGCTCATGCCGACCCCCATGATGACCCGGGGCCAGAAGACGGCGAAAAAGTCCGCCCCCAGGGTGAAGCGGGACATCATGACATTGGCCCAGGCGGTGACAAGCACCCCCGCGGCGACGACAATCTTGGGGTTCACCCGCTCGATGAGGCGCCCCACGATGGGCATGGTGACGAGGACGGCCACCCCCCCCGGACCGAGGACGATGCCGGCGAGGCTCGCCGTGTAGCCCATCAGGGTCTGGAGGTAGATGGGCAGGAGGACGATGCTCCCGAAGAGGTTGACCAGGATGAAGAAGACCACGATGTTGCCCACGCAGAAGGAATAATCCCGGAAGACGCCGAGGTCCACGATGGGGTGGCGCGCCGAGATCTCCGTGAAGACGAAGAGGACAAGGGCGACCGTCGTGATGACCGCCAGGGTGACGATCAGGCCGGAGGCGAACCAGTCCTCCCGCTGGCCCCGGTCCAGGATCATCTGGAGACAGCCCACCCAAAGGCCGAGCATGATCAGGCCCACGTAGTCGATCGTCAGGGCCGTCCGCTTCATGTAGGAGGGGTCCCGGATGAAGAGCGTCGTCATGACCATCGACAGGACGCCGATGGGGATGTTGATGAAGAAGATCCAGTGCCAGGACCAGTTGTCGGTGATCCACCCCCCCATCAGCGGGCCGATGATGGGCCCGAACATGATCCCGACCCCGAAGATTGCCATGGCCATCCCATGCTGGACCGGCGGGAATGTCTCCAGGAGGACCGACTGGGAGATGGGCTGCAGCGACCCCCCGGCGAGGCCCTGTAAGACCCGGAAGACGATCAGGCTCTGGATGTTCCAGGCCAGGCCGCACAGGAGGGAGCTGACGGTGAAGAGGGCAACGGAGAACAGCAGGTAGCGCCGGCGCCCGAAGAACCGGCTGAGCCAGCCCGTCATGGGGACGATGACGGCGTTGGCCGCCAGGTAGGAGGTGATGGACCAAGTGGCCTCGTCGATCCCGGCGGAGAGGCTCCCGCGGATGTGGTCCAGGGAGACGTTCACCACCGAGGTGTCGATGATGACCATCAGGGTCGGCAGCATCACCGTCAGGGCGACGAGCCACTTGTTGACGGGGTTGTCCATGGGAACGCACCGGGTGCCCGGGTGACCGGGGATATCGGGGGAGCGGCCCTCAGTCCACGAGGACCGTCGGGACGACGGACATGCCCACCCGGAGCAGGTGCCCCGGGTCGGTGCCCTTTTCCAGGAGGATTTTCACGGGGATCCGCTGCACCACCTTGACGTAGTTGCCCGTGGCGTTCTCCGGCGGGAAGAGGGAGAAGACCGTCCCGGTGCCGGCCATGATGCTGTCCACCCGCCCATCGAAGGTCCGGCTGGGATAGCCGTCCACCCGGACCTCCACCTTCTGCCCCGGCTTCATCCGCTCGAGCTGCGTCTCCTTGTAGTTGGCCACGATCCAGACGTCCCCCAAGGCGACGACGGCCATCAGGGGCTGCCCGGCCTGGACCTGGTTCCCCACCTCGATCGCCCGCTTCGTCACATACCCTGCCGCGGGGGCGGCGATCCGCGTGTAGCTCTTTCGGAGCAGGTCGCCCTTCAGGGCCTCCTCCCGCTGCCGCACCGTCGCCTCCTGGGATTGAAAGGCCGACTCCATCTGCCGGATCAGGGACTGCTGGGTCAACAGGGCCGCCTCCGCCTGCTTCACCTGCTCCCGGGCCGCCGCGACCTGGGCCTGGGACGTCTCGGCGGCCGTCCGAGCCCGGTCGTAGCGCTCCTCGGCAATGATCCTCTTCTCCCGGAGCTGCTCCGCCCGCCGGAGGTCGATCCCCGCCTGCCGGGCCTGGACCTCCTGGAGCCGGAGGTTCGCCCGGGCCGTCTCCAGCCGGTAGCCATACTCCGCCAGCTGCCGCCGGGCCACATCCGCCCGGAGGGCGATCTCCCTCTCCTTCGCCTTCTCGGCCTGGACGGCCGACTCGGTCTCCCGCACCCGGACGTCGTAGTCCTTCTCGTCGATCTCCACCAGTTCCTCGCCCTGCTCCACGAGTTGATTGTCCGTGACGGCGATCCGGGCCACCGTGCCGGGGACCTTCGAGGCGACCATGTGGATCCGCCCCGTCACAAAGGCGTCGTCCGTCGACAGATGGGTGCTCCGATAGTGCAGGTAGTAGAGGATGCCGGCAAGGCCTCCCAGGACGAGGACCAGGACCAGCGACAGGGTCAGGGGTCTCCGATAGCGAAGAATCATATCGTTTTTCATCACCAAGGCACTCGCATCCCTCTCTGTTTGAACCGGGTCGCGCTACTTCCCCAGGGCCGCCAGGATCTCGTCCAGGTCCGGCACCTGCCGGATGGGCTAGACCTTGACGAAGACGACCTTGCCCACCTCGTCGCGGATGATGTTTGCCCGCTCGGAGATCCCCACGGGTCGCAGGAGCCCCAGCGACCTCGCCGCGCCGCCGCCGTATCCACTTCTCAGGATGGGAAACCATAAGGGAAACGGGGCCGGGACGTCAATGGGGGATTGCCTGTCGGGAAAAGGTCTCCATCGGGTGACAGGGGTAAACTCGCCTCGGAGGCGATGCGAATCCGGCTTCAGGAGGATATCGGAAGGGAAAAGCCCGTGGCCGGATGGACGGGAAGGCGGGGTGAGACCTCCGCGGAGGGCCGGCAATCCGGCGCGAAAACGTTGAGGCCCCGGGTTCGCAGGCGTTTTCCGTAGCCCGGGATCGCCCCGGCCCAGCCGGACGGCGAAACGGGAACCGCCCCTCAGCCCCCGTCTCCGGCATCACCCGCCGCGGGTTCCGGCGAGATCAATTCGAGGGTGTCGCTCCCGTCCCGCGCCTTCTTCGCGTTCGACTGCATCCACTTCTGGATGTTGGCCTTCTGGAGCCGCGCGAAGACGGCCGCCAGGACGCGGCGCAGGAATTTGACCTGGAGATCCGGGGTCAGGCGATTGAGTTCGTCGGCATTGAAGGCCAGCATCAGGCATTCCGTTCGGGCCTCGACATGGGCGATGCGGGGCGTGCCCATGAGGCCGACCTCGCCGAAGATGTCCCCGGACTGAAGGCTTGCGATGGCCTTCCCCCGGAAAAGGACGTCCGCCTTGCCCCTCACCAGGACGTACATCCGCAGGTCCAGGTCCCCTTCCCGGATGATGCGCCGCCCCGGCGGCGCCTCTTCCAAGTTGGCCACTTTCAGAAGCTCGTTGATCTCGTCGGCCTCGAAAACGGCGAAGAACGCGATATCGTCCAGCAGGCGGACCAGGATCGTCTTCTGGAGGTCCCTGTAGATCACCAGAACCCCCGCTCCATGCAGTTGGCGATGAAGGGCAGGGAATGGCGGGGCCCCTCCGTCATGTACCGGTGGAGATTCTTCCCCACATCCGGGTAGAGCGGCGTCGAGGAGAGCTTGTCCACGGGGACCCAGCAGACCTCCAACGACTTGGTGTGGTCGGGACGGACCTTCGGGGTTCCGTGGATTTCCTTCGCATCGAAAATGACGTGCAGGGTCTGCGGGTAACGCTTTGTCGCCGGGGCTTCGCCGACCATGATGATGTCGCCGATGACCAGCTTGACGCCCAACTCGTTTCGCCACTCCTGGACGGTGGCTTCCTGGAGCGGCACATCCTTGTCCACGCCGCCGCCCGGGAGGGCATACACGTCCTTGCCCCCATAGATGTACCGCATGCAGAGGATTTCCCCCGCCTGCTCGAACACCGCCGAAACGCGCACTCTCATCGCTGCCTCCTGACGTTGGTCCCGCGGTTTGGTGGTTGACGATTCGCCGCCGCATCACGCGATGCGATGACGCATGATAAACCGGCACCCCCGTCGGCGTCAAGTCGGATGGGGTCGGGTCTTGAAAGGAACGTTTGCGGAGAAATGGTCCTTTCGAGCCCCGCCGCCTTTTCCCCCATTTTTCCCCTTGACAGACCGCTGTCCGCCGGGGTAATGCTCACTATCTTTTTTTTCGGAGCAGACCGATGTTCACCAAGTCCAGCCAGGCATTCTTCTTCTTCGGCTTTTTTAGCTTTCCCCGGGAGGTCTGCCTGTAGGCTCCGAAGCAGCATGACATGAAAGGGCCGCGGGCGGATCTCAGACCGCCCGCGGCCTTTGTTTTTTGGCAAGGCCGTGGAAGCATCCCCGGCCTTTTTTCGTTTCCAAAGGAGGACATCATGAAACGCATGCGTTGTTCCACTTTGCTGGCCCTTGCGATGGCGGCGCTCCTGGCCGCCGCCGGCGCGGCCGAGGCGAAGCCGATCAAGGTCGGGGCCGCCATCAACATGACGGGGCCGGCCTCCACCTGGGGCCAGTACCACGCCAAGGGCCTCCAGGACTACCTGGCCTATGTCAACGACGTCAAGGGCGGCGTGGCGGGAAACAAAATCACGGTGCTCCTGGCGGACACGGCCTACAAGGTCCCCGAGGCGGTGGCGGCGGTCAAGAAGTTCGCCATCCAGGACCAGGTGGACATGATCGCCACCTGGGGGGCCGGCGAGGGGCTGGCGGCCAAGCCCATCGTCCAGCAGTACAAGATCCCCACCATCAACTTTTCCACCAGCTGGGAGATCCTGGAGAAACCGGTGGGCTACATGTACCTCCCCTTCGGCAGCTACCGCATGGACAGCCAGGCGGTGCTCGATTACATCAAGACGATCCACAAGGCAAACAGCGCCCCGAAGGTCGGGCTCCTGACCTTCAACAACGCCTACGGCCGCTCCATCCACCGTCCGACCCGGGAATACGCCGCCAAAATGGGCATCCAGATCGTCGCCGTGGAGGAGTTCCCGCCCAAGACGGTGGACCTCACCACGGAGCTGCTGCGCCTCCAGAAGAGCGGCGCCGAGTACGTCTTCATGCAGATGTTGCCCTCGGCCATCGTCGCGACGCTCCGGAGCGCCGACCGCATCAAGTACGCCCCCCTCTTCCTGGGCACCTGGACCTCGACGGATCCGGACTTCTTCCGCCAGGGCAGAGGGCTCATCCGGGACCGCCTCGTCATGCAGTTCCCCGGCGGGCTGCCCACCGACAAAACCGCGGGCATGAAGGTCATGGAGGAACTCCAGAAGCGCTACCGGTCCGTGGACCGCTTCGACGCGGCCTACTGGGAGGGCGTCGCCGTGGGCATGATCATGGAGCGCGCTTTTGTCCGGGCCCAGGCGAAATTCAAACAGGTCAACCGGGACACCATCAACCGAGCCATGGAATCCTTCCGGAACGAGGACTTCGGAGGCTTCCTGCCGCCGGTAACCTACACGAAGACGGATCACGGCGCATCGTTCCGGGCCCGCATCGTCCAGGTCCGGGAGGACGGCACGTACGTGCCGCTGACCAACTTCTACACGCCGGGGAAGGAAAAGATCCGGCTCCTGAAGTAACACGTGTGCGAGCCGTCCCGGGACGATTCCCGGGGCGGCCTGCCCGGGCCCTTCGCCGCCGGATCCCGCCGGGGAAGGGCCGAACAAGGAGAAGCAACCATGAAGGCATTCCGGGGTGAACCCGCCCTCTTCCGCGCCCCGACGGAACCGGACCGCCGGGCGGACCTGGACGTGGAGGGCCTGTCGCTGGCCTTCGGCGGCGTTCAGGCCCTCCAGGACGTGAGCCTCAGGGCCCGCACGGGGGAACTCCTGGCCGTCATCGGCCCCAACGGGGCGGGCAAGACGAGCCTGCTCAACTGCATCACCGGTTTCTACCGGCCCCAGAAGGGAACCATCCGCTTCAACGGCCGCGACATCACGCGGCTGCCGGCCCACGAGCTGGTACGGGTGGGCATCGGGCGGACGTTCCAGAACATCGAGCTCTTCCCGGGCATGACGGTCCTGCAGAACCTGCTGTTGGCCCGTCACATCCACTGCCGGTACAACCTGGCGGAGGCCTGCCTGTTCAGCGCCGGCGCCCGGCGGGAGGAGACCCGGCACCGCCTGCTCCTGGAGGAGCTGATCGACTTCCTGGAAATCCAGGCCATCCGCAAGAAAACCGTGGGGTCGCTGCCCTACGGCCTCATGAAGCGGGTGGAACTGGGGCGGGCCCTGGCCCTGGAGCCCAGGCTCCTCGTCCTGGACGAGCCCTTCGCGGGGATGAACCTGGAGGAGAAGGAAGACATGGTGCGCTTCCTCCTGGATCTGAACGAGGGTTGGGGACAGACGATGATCCTCGTGGAGCACGACATGTCCATCGTGATGAGCATCTCGGAGCGCGTCGTGGTCCTCAATTTCGGCGAGAAACTCGCCGAGGGGACGCCGGAGGAAGTCCGGAACCACCCGGAGGTGATCCGGGCCTACCTGGGGGACGAACATGGCGGCTGAACCCGCATCGCATTCCGGTCCGTCCATGGCCCGGCGGGGCCGCATCCCTTCCGGCTCCCCCGCCGGGGAGACGGGGGCCGCGCCGGCGGCCCCGACGGAGACCCGCTCCCCGGGTGCCCGGGAGCCGTCGCCGGCGGACTTCTCCCGCCTTACCCTGCCGCAGATCCTGTCACGGCAGGCCGCGCTTCTCGGGGAGGACACGGCCATCCGGGAGAAGGCCTACGGCATCTGGCAGACCCACTCCTGGAACGACTACCTTGCCCACGTCCGGAAAGCGGCCCTGGGGCTCAAGTCCCTGGGGCTCCGGCGCGGCGAGACCGTCGCCCTCATCGTGAACAACTGCCCCGAGTGGCTTTTCGGCGAACTGGGCGCCCAGGCCGTGGGCTCCCCTACCCTGAACCTCTTCACCTCCTCCGTGGCCGGGGAACTTCGCTTCTCCCTGAACCGGGTCAACGCCGCCTGCGTGATCGTCCAGGACCAGGAACAGGCGGACAAGCTCCTGGAGCACCGGCAGGACCTCGCCCATGTCCGAAAGGTCGTCTACATCGATCCCACGGGCATGCGGTCCTACCGGGAGGACCCCTGGCTGATCAGCTACCGGGAACTCCTGGAACGCGGCGAGGAGAGGGACCGGAACGAGCCGGGTCTCTTCGACCGGGAACTGGCCCGGGGGAACCCCCGGGACACGGCCCTCATGATCCAGACCTCCGGGACCACCGGGGTCTCCAAGCTGGCCATGCTGAGCCACCGGAGCCTCGTCGCCATGGGCCGGAGCTGGACCGGCTACCTCTCCCTCCGGCCCGGCGAGAACTGGATCTCCATCTCCCCGCCCGCCTGGATCGTCGACCAGATGTGGGGCTTCGGCGTCGCCCTCGTGAGCGGCATGACGATGAACTTCCCGGAGACGCCGGAAACCGTGACGGAGGACTTCCGGGAGATCGGCCCCGCCGTCCTCATTACCTCCTCCCGGTTCTGGGAGGACCTGGCCTCCCGGATCCGGGTCCGCATGTCCGATGCCGGCCCCATCAACCGGCTCCTGTTCCGCTGGGCCGAGTCGGTGGGCCGCCGGTCCGCCGAGAAGGGCTGGACCGACGGCTCCCGCCCCTGGCACGCCCGGCTGCTCCAGGCCCTCGCAAAGCGCCTGGTCTACGACCCCCTCCTGGACCGCATCGGCTGCTCCGGCTTCCGCTGCGTCCTCACGGGGGGCCACCCCATCAGTCCCGACGTGATCCGCTTCTTCCGCGCCGTGGGCCTGAACCTGAAGCAGTGCTACGGCCTCACCGAATCGGGCGGGATCTTCCAGGTCCAGCCGGACGACGAGGTGAAGCCCGAGACCGTGGGCCGCCCCCTGCCGGGAACGGACGTGAAGATCGCCGAGGACTCGGAGGTCCTCGTCCGGGCGGAGGCGAACTTCTCCGGCTACCACAACGACTTTGCCGCCACGGAGGGGGCCTTCCGGGACGGCTGGCTCCGGACGGGCGACGCGGGCTACCTGGACGAGGACGGCCACCTGGTCATCATCGGCCGCAAGGAGGAGATCATCCGCAACAAGACCGGCGAGGCCTTCTCCCCCGACTTCATCGAGACGCGCCTGAAGTTCAGCCCCTACATCAAGGAAGCGGTGATCTTCGGCGAGGGCCGGCCCTTCCTCTCGGCCTTCGTCAACATCGACTTCGGCAACGTGGGCAACTGGGCGGAGGATCGGATGATCCCCTACACGACCTACCTGGACCTCTCCCAGAGGCCCGAGGTGGAGGAGATGATCCTCTCGGAGGTGCGCCAGGTGAACGAGCGGCTTCCGGCCTTCATGCGGATCCGCAAGTTCATCCTCCTCTACAAGCTCCTCGACGCCGACGACGACGAGCTGACACGGACGGGCAAGGTCCGGCGCCGCTTCGTCTACGGCCTGTACCTCCGGCTCATCGAGGCCATGTACCGAAACGAGAAGGAAGTGGACGTGAAGACCCCGGTCCGGTACCGCGACGGCCGGGAGGGGTGGATCGAAACCCGGGTCCGGGTGATCCCGGTGGAATAATCGGAAAGGAACGTCATGGATTTCTTCCTGCAACTCTTTGTCAGCGGCCTGAGCATCGGCTTTCTCTACGGCCTGTCGGCCCTGGGGTTCGTCATGATCTTCAAGTCCTCCAGCGTCCTCAACTTCGCCCACGGGGAGCTCCTGGCCATCGGGGCCTTTCTCTTCCTCGCCCTGGTGACGTGGGCTGAGCTTCCCATCGCCCTGGCGTTCCTCGTGACCCTGGTGGGGTGCTTCCTCATGGGCTTCGTGATCGAACGCCTGTTCCTCCGGCCCCTCATCGGGGAGCCGCTGATCTTCGTCATCATGCTGACGGTGGGCCTGGCCTCCATGTTCAAGGGGTTGCTGCTCTTCATCTGGGGAGGCAACCTGCACACCTACCCGGAATTTCTCCCCGAGTGGATGGGGCTCACCTGGGGGGCCATCTCGGTTCCGCCGGTCTACACGGCGGTGCTCCTGGTGGGAACGATTTTTCTCGTCCTCTTCGGCCTCTTCTTCAAGTTTTCCTCCCAGGGGATCTACATGCGCTCCGTGGCGGACAACCAGCGGGCGGCCCTCTCCCTGGGGGTCCACGTGAAGCGGGTCTTCGCCCTCTCCTGGGCCATCGCTGCCCTGGTGGCGGGGATGAGCGGCATCGTCCTGGGCGTCATCAACGGCATCAACGTCCACGACCTCTCGGCCATCGGGCTCAAGGTCTTCCCGGTGGTCATTCTGGGGGGCCTGGACTCCATCGGCGGCGCCATCCTGGGTGGCATCATCATCGGGCTCCTGGAGACCTTCACGGGCGGGTATCTCTCCCCCTCCCTCAAGGACGTGGTGCCCTACATTGCCCTGGTGGTCATCCTGATGGTGAAGCCCTACGGGCTCTTCGGACTGAAGGAAATCGAACGGGTATAAGCGGAAGAACCGGAGCGGGCGAAGAGGCGGCCCGATCCGCACACGGGAGGGGACAGGACATGGCAACGAGGAAACGGATCTTTCATCCCTGCGGGAATTACCGGGAGCGGTACGATCAGGAACTGACGGTCTTCGAGACCGACTTCGGCCGCCTGTGGGCCCTCATCGGTCTGGCCCTGCTCTTCGGGGTGGTGCCCTTTGTGACGCCCCCCTACCTCCTGCACGTCCTCAACATGACGGGAATCGCCGCCGTCGCGGCGGTGGGCTTGAACATCCTCGTGGGCTACACGGGGCAGATCTCCCTGGGCCACGGGGCCTTCGTCGGCGTGGGGGCCTACGCGGCGGCCGTCCTCGCCACGCGCTGGAACATCCCGTTCCTGGCGGCGATCCCCATGGCGGGACTGGTGGCGGCGGCGGTGGGCATGGTCTTCGGGATCCCCTCGGGGCGGCTGAAGGGCCTCTACCTCACCATCGCCACCCTGGCGGGACAGTTCATCATCGAGTACGTACTCGTCCACTGGGAGTCCGTCACCCAGGGAACCATGGGGATCACCGTCCCCGGGGCGGAAATCTTCGGGTGGTCCATCGCCGGGGACCTGCCGTTCTTCTTCGCCATCTACCTGATCCTGGCGGGGATGATCTGGATGGCCGTGAACCTGATGAGGACAAGCTACGGCCGGGCCCTCGTCGCCATCCGGGACAACGACCGGGCCGCCGAGGGGATGGGGATCCCGGTATTTCCTTACAAACTCCTGGCCTTCGGGATCAGTTCCTTCTACGCCGGCGTCGCCGGGGCCCTGTGGGCCTACTACCTGGTCAGCATCACCGCGGAGCCCTTCAACCTGGGCCTCTCGGTGGAGTACATCGCCATGGTGATCATCGGCGGCATGGGCAACATGGCCGGCGCCGTCTTCGGGGCGATCTTCATCACGGGACTCAACGAAATCCTCCGGTATGTCACGGAACTGGTCATGAACATGGGCATCCTGTCGGCAAGCGGCCTGAACATGGCGCCCCTGCGGGAGTTCACCTTCGGCCTCGCCATCGTGCTCTTCATCCTCCTGGAACCCCGGGGTCTGGCGGAGGTCTGGCGGATCGTCCGGTCGAACTTCCGGCTCTGGCCGTTCTCATACTGACGGAGGCGACGCATCATGGACAAAGGGACACTGCTTCAACTCAACAATATCTCGGTGGTCTACTCGGACGTGATCCAGGTCTTGAAGGGGGTCTCCCTGGCGGTGGAGAGGGGACGGATCGTGTCCCTCCTCGGGAGCAACGGGGCGGGCAAGACCTCCACCCTCAAGGCCGTCTCGGGCCTCCTCAAGCCGGAGAACGGCCGGGTTACCGACGGGACGATTCTCTACGGGGGCCAGACCATCCAGAACGAATCACCGGAAACAATCACCCGCAAGGGGATCATCCAGGTCCTCGAGGGCCGGCAGCCCTTCAAGTACCTGACGGTGGAGGAGAACCTGCGGGTCGGGACGGCCACCCGGCCACCCGGGCCGTACCGGAAGGACCTGGACATGGTCTACGCCTACTTCCCGGCCCTCCTCACACGGCGGAAGAGCCTGGCGGGGTACTGCAGCGGCGGGGAGCTCCAGATGATCGTCATCGGCCGGGCCCTGATGGCCCACCCCTCCCTCCTCCTCCTGGACGAGCCCTCCCTGGGCCTGGCCCCGCTGGTGGTGAAGGAGATCTTCACGATTATCCGGCGGATCAACGAGGAACAGGGGACGACGATCCTCCTGGTGGAGCAGAACGCCCGGATGGCCTTGTCCATCGCCCATTACGGCTACGTCATGGAGAACGGCAAGATCGTCATGGAAGGACCGGCGGCGGAACTGGCGGAAAACCCGGACGTGAAGGAGTTCTACCTGGGCATGGGGGCGGAGGGGACGGCCCGCTCCTACCGGGACGTGAAATCCTACAAGAGGCGGAAGCGGTGGCTCTGACCGCCCTTCCGCGGGCTCAGGAGTCCGGGCGCCCGGGCCCGCCGGCGGGAACGGGGGCGGCGGCCGGCAGATTCAGGCGGCGGCCCAGGTGGCTCCCCAGGCGCTTTCCCAGGGCGGCGAGCGTCCAGATGAGAGGGGCCCCCAGGGACTGGGGCAGGACACCGGCGTCGCAGCAGTAGAGATTCAGGATCCGGGTCTCCAGGTTGGCGTCCACGACCTCGCCGATGCGGCAGGCCGCCGAGGGGTGGGCCCCGACGGGATTGAGCGCCAGGACGCTGTCCTCCCGAGCCCCCGCCTTCCGGAGGACCCGGCGGATGAGTTCCACGCCCTTGTCCAGGCGCTTGCGGTCCCGCAGGCTGATAGGCTTGGAGAAGGACCCGCCCGGGTAGATCTCGCCTTCCGCTTCGTCCCGCACCTTCACCATGATCCCTGTGTAATCGCCGAACTCCCTCAGTTTCGAGAAATGCTGGAACCCCTTGTAGGCCAGGAGCAGGGCGAACTGGGACCGGCTGGGAAACACCGGCATGATGAGGATTCCCTCGGACTCCCAGAGGTCGGTGGCCCCCACCGCCATGGGATGGGCGTTGTACGTGCTCATTCCCGGGACGACCCCGCCGACGAACTGGAGCCAGTCGCAGCAGAACCCCTTCCCGGCCTCCCGGATGCCCGCCCTTCTCAGCAGATGAACATCGGAGATGCCCGCGGAGAGGACGACGGCCTTCCCGCGGTGGCGAACCGTTCTCCCGCGGCGCTTCCCCTCCACGCCGACGGCAGACCCCCCTTCGCAGAGAACCCGGTCCACGCGGGTACCCAGCACCAGGTCCGCCCCGTGCCGCACCGCCTCGTCCACCCATTCCCGGGCCGTCCACTTCGCCCCGGTGCGGCAGCCCAGCATGCAGTCGCCGCACCCCTCGAGGCACCGCTCGGGGTCGATGAACTTTTCCATCTTCCGCCAGGGGAGGCCCACGGACGCCGCCGCGTCCATGAGGCGGAAATTGGTCTCGCCGACGAGCCGGTCCGGCAGTTCGGCGATGCCCAGTTCCCGGCGGACCTCCTCGGTTTCGGCGGACAGGTCGATCCCGAAGGGGGAAAAGACCGCCCGGGGCGGCGGCATGGCGCACCCGGCCGACAGGTTGGAGGCGCCTCCCAGTGCGTCGGCGAAGGTGACGGGGTGCTTCTCCCGGCTCCGGGTCAGGCCGCAGCCCTCGAGGACCCGGATGACCGTGAGGGTGCTTCCCATCCGGTTGACCCGGCCGCCCCGCTCCAGGACGAGAACCCGGCCGCCGCGGGCGGTGACGCTCCGGGCCACGGACGCCCCGGACACGCCCGAACCGACCACGATGACGTCGTATTCCGCTTCACGCCCGCCGCCCGGCTTCACGATCCGCTCCTCCTGCCGGTTTGTCCCCCCATGCTCATCCCGATCGCGATCCGGTCCGTCCGGATCTCGGACATCCTTTCGGATTCGCGCCCGGGTCGAGGGTTTCACGAAACGACTGTCCCGCTCCCACGAGTCCCCGACATTCGGGGGACACTATCCCCAATGCGGGGACCTGTCAAGCCCGGGGGCCCGTCGAAAGGCTCCCGAATGCCTCCCCCGCCCTTGACAATGACGACGGGATGAATACATTACGACGGTTTCATTCCATGGCGTCCCGATTCACCCGGAAGGCGGATCCTCCCGGATGCCGCAGGCCGCCGGGAAAACCGAAAAACCCGCTTTCAGCAAGCAGGGAGCCGTTCCATGGGCATCCCCGCAAAATGTCACGAACCAACAAAAAAAATAGAGGAGGTGTCCGAGCATGAAGGTAAAACCGTTGCATGATCGAGTCCTGGTGCAGCGCGTGGAGAGCGACGCAAAGACGGCGGGGGGCATCATCATCCCCGACACGGCGAAGGAAAAACCCCAGGAAGGCAAGGTGATCGCCGTGGGTCCCGGCCGCATGGACAAATCGGGCAAGCGGATCACCCCAGAAGTGAAGAAAGGGAACCGGATTCTCTTTGGACGCTACGGGGGCACGGAAGTGAAGATCGACGGCGTGGATTACCTGATCATGGGAGAGGAAGACATCCTCGGGGTCATCGAATAAGGACAGGAGGGAAGAACGGACATGGCTGCAAAAGAGATCAAATACAACGTGAAAGCCCGCGAGCGGATCCTGATGGGCGTCGACACCCTGGCCAACGCGGTGAAGGTGACCCTGGGACCGAAAGGACGCAACGTCCTCATCTCCAAGACCTGGGGCGCCCCGACGGTCACGAAGGACGGCGTCACCGTCGCCCGGGAGATCGAACTGGACAACAAATTCGAGAACATGGGCGCCCAGATGGTGAAGGAAGTATCCACCCGGACCTCCGACACCGCCGGCGACGGCACCACCACCGCGACCATCCTGGCCCAGGCCATCTACCGGGAAGGCTCCAAGCTCGTGGCCGCCGGGATGAATCCCATGGCCCTGAAACGGGGCATCGACAAGGGCGTCCAGATCGTCACGGAGGAGCTGAAAAAGATCTCCCGGACGGTGAAGGAGAAGAAGGAAATCACCCAGGTCGGCACGATCTCCGCGAACAACGACCTCACCATCGGCTCCATCATCTCCGAGGCCATGGACAAGGTCGGCAAGGAGGGGGTCATCACCGTCGAGGACGCCAAGGGCATGGAGACCACCCTGGACGTGGTGGAGGGCATGCAGTTCGACCGGGGGTACATCTCCCCCTATTTCGTCACCAACCCGGACAAGATGAACGTCGTCCTGGAAGATCCCTACATCCTCCTTCATGAGAAGAAGATCAGCACCATGAAGGACATGATCCCCATCCTCGAGTCCGTCGCCCGGGCGGGCAAACCCCTCCTGATCGTCTCCGAGGACCTGGAGGGCGAGGCCCTGGCCACGCTGGTGGTCAACAAGATCCGCGGCACCCTGAAGGTTGCCGCCGTGAAGGCCCCCGGCTTCGGCGACCGCCGCAAGGCCATGCTGGAGGACCTCGCCGTCCTGACGGGCGGGCAGGTCATCTCCGAGGACATCGGCGTGAAGCTGGAAACGATCACCCTGAAGGAATTGGGAACCTGCAAGAGAGCGGAGATCGACAAGGACAACACGACCATCATCGACGGCGGGGGCACCAGCAAGTCCATTCAGGAGCGGGTGAAGCTGATCCGGGGCCAGATGGAGGTCACCACGTCGGATTACGACCGGGAGAAACTCCAGGAGCGTCTCGCCAAGCTGGTGGGCGGCGTGGCCCTCATCAAGGTCGGCGCCGCGACGGAGATCGAGATGAAGGAGAAGAAGGCCCGGGTCGAGGACGCCCTGAACGCCACGCGGGCGGCCGTCGAGGAAGGGGTTGTGCCCGGCGGCGGCGTTGCGCTTCTCCGCTGCCTTTCCGCCCTCGAGAAGGCCAAAGTGCCGGATGATGAACAGTACGGCGTGAAGATCGTCATGCGCGCCATCGAGGAACCCCTCCGCCAGATCGCCGCGAACGCCGGTTTCGAAGGCTCCGTCGTGGTGGAAAAGGTGAAGGCGAAGAAGGGCGACTTCGGATTCGATGCCGACTCGGGCGAGTATGTGGCCATGTACGGGGCCGGGATCATCGATCCCACCAAGGTCACCCGGCTGGCCCTCCAGAACGCCGCTTCCGTTTCGGCCCTCATGCTGACGACGGAGGCCATGGTGGCCGAGGCGCCCAAGAAAAAGGGTTCCGGCATGCCCCCGATGCCCCCCGGCGGCGGGATGCCCGGTATGGGCGGCATGGGCGGCATGGGCATGGATGACATGGATTACTGATCCCCCAACCGGAGCACACCCGCGAAAGGCCCTCTCTCCAAGGAGAGGGCCTTTCTCATTGCAGCGCCGGGACGGATGGGAACAAACCGTTTGCCATCGGCGGCGCGATCCCTTATCATGCCCGCGAGTTCCCGCAAGCCTCCGCATCGCGGCTCCCTGTCCGGCCGCGATCACACGGCGGTTGCATGCGGATTTCAACCGGCTGGAACCGTGACGAAAACAATCAATCACGTCCGCATCCTCCTTCTCCTGCTCCTGGTTTGCATCCCCTGGATGCAACCCTCCCCGTCGCATTCCGCGACCGCCTTCCCCTCCCCCCGGGGGGCCGTCAACGATTTCGCCGGCGTCATCCCCCCCGAGTACCGGAACCGCATGGAAAGCCTTGCCCGGGAAGTCCTCGAAAAGACGGGGACCTCCGTGGTCGTGGCCGTCCTGCCAACCCTGGGCGAGGAAGAGATGAACGACTACGCGAACCGGCTCTACTCCGCCTGGGGCATCGGGAAGAAGGGACAGGACAAGGGGGTCCTGATTCTCCTGGCCGTGAAGGAGCGGAAACTCCGGATCGAGACGGGCTACGGCGTGGAGGGCATCCTGCCGGACGGCCTGACGGGGGAGATCATGGACCGGTACATGCTCCCGCACCTCGGCCGGGGGGAATATGGAATGGGGCTGTACAACGGCCTCTACGCCGTCTCGTCGGTGATCGCGAAGGATGCGGCGGTGAAGCTCACCGGCGTTCCCGACAGGCCCGCGACGGGCCGGACGACCCGGGCAAAGCGGGCGGAGTGGTCCCCCCTGACGGTGGTCCTGGCCATTGCGGTGATTGCCCTCCTGATCCTGACCCCCCAGGGACGGGAACTCCTGCCCTGGATCCTGTTCCTGTTCTTGAGCGGCAGCGGCCGTGGGGGCGGCGGGTTCGGCGGGTTCGGCGGCGGCGGGTTCGGCGGGTTCGGCGGCGGATCGAGCGGCGGCGGCGGAGCCGGCCGCGGATTTTAGGCAGGGAGGCGCACACCATGCTGGGAAAGGCACCCCAACGGCCGGAAGACATCTTCGAGGCCTTCCGGGACGACATGAAGCAGGCATTCGGCGAAGACCTCCAGGGACTCGCCCTGTACGGGAGCGGCGCCCGGGGAGAATACGTCCCCGGCCGGTCGGATC
>JBFYXW010000020.1:0-37610 GCA_041310335.1 Syntrophaceae bacterium
GTCGGGGCTTCCCCCGACCGCCGGCAGACAAAACCAGCGGCAGACTTCAGGTAAGACAATCGGGAAAGGAGGAGGACATCATGGCAACGCTCAGGAGACAGCAGGCGGAACAGTACACCCAACTCCGGCACGTGTTCATGCTGAGCGCCTGGGGATTCGTGATCGGCATCGCCTCCTTCCTGTTCCTCTACGTGGGCTACCTCCTGGACAACCTCCTGGGGACGGCCCCCAACTTCATGCTGGGCCTCTTCTTCCTGGCCCTGGTGACCACCATCGGCCGCCTCTACCAGGAGGCCTGGTCCAAGAAGAAGGAAGTCTGACCATCCAGCGTGCCCCCGGGGCACGAAACATAGCAACCGGATCTCGTTCTGATCTGTGTTCCTCGAGCAGCCCCTCCGGGTCCCAGCCCGGAGGGGCTTTCGCGTCTCGGGCGTCCCGTATCGACACGCCGCCTTCCGGTATCCCCTGTTCGGTGCGGCCGCCGGCCTTCCCGGAAGTCATGCCTTTCCCCGTCAAGGGCTGTCCCCCTTCAGAATGCGGTCCAGCTCCCGCTCATACCGGGGATGGTCCTCCAGGTCGTTGTGGCCGCCCCCGGGAAACGCGATCAGTCGATGCTCGACCGTCAGGGCGGCGTTCAGGCGCTCGCTCATTGGAAACGGGATGATGTCGTCCGCCGTCCCGTGCAGCAGGTACACCGGACAGGCGACGGACCGGATCCACTGCTCCGTCGGCAGGGGATAGCGCAGGAAGGCCCGGATCAGGGGCCTGGGCAGGAACGGATAGTGGAAGGACCCCAGGTCCACGAGACTCGTGTAGGGCGCCTCGAGGATCAGCATCCGCGGCCGGCGTTGCGAAGCCACCCGCACCGCCGGGCCCGTGCCGATGGATCGTCCGTACAGGACGATGGCTCCCTCCGGGTATTCCTTCCGCAAGTGGTCGTACATCCGGAGGGCGTCCTCCAGGAGAACCGCCTCCCCGTCAAGCCGCCCCGTGCTCTTGCCGAATCCCCGGTAGTCGGGAATCAGGAGGTCGTATCCCCGGCCCGTGAACCCGGGGGCGATCTCCCCCCAGGTTCGCAGGCTTCCCGCATTGCCGTGGAAATAGAGGACCACCCCGCGGGGTGCCGGCGTCCGGAAATGGAGGGCGTGCAGTTCGGCTTCCCCTGCAGACAGCCGGACCTCCTCAAACGGCGTCGGAAAGGAGAACCGGTAACCCTGCGGCAGGGCCTCCGGGAAGAAAATCAGGGATTCCTGGCTGCATCCCGCCAGAAGCCCCGCCACTAGGAAGCCCAGGGCGGCAAGCAGGGGCGGCAGCCTTTTTCTCCGGCAAAGGGACATGACGGTATCTCCTGCTGTTCGGTGCCCCCTTCCTTATCATGAAGCGCCGTGCCCTGCCCAGCGGTCAGGCCGGCGGGCGGGAAGCCTTTGCAGGATCCTCCCCGCTCGTGCTATCAGAAAGGCGCGTTCGCCATGCGCCGCGCCCCGGTTCACGGCCATGGAGGAGCGGTCAGCGGGTTGAAACGGGAGGGGAAAGGGTTGTGGCGGAAAAAGCCATTCTGGCCTGGAGCGGCGGGAAGGATTGCGCGCTGGCCCTCCGGGAACTGGCGCAAGAGGGCCATATCGAGGCGGCGGCCCTGCTCACGACCTTCGTCGCCGAGACGGACCGGGTGGTGATGCACGGCATCCCCCGGTCCCTGGTGGAGGACCAGGCCCGTTCCCTGGGGTTGCCCCTGGAGGCAGTTTTCCTGGGGGAGAAGGCCGGGAACGACGCCTATGACCGGGCGATTGCGGAGGTCCTGGAGCGGTGCCGGCGGCGCGGATTCACCGCGGTGGCCTTCGGGGACCTGCACCTGGAGGATGTCCGCAGGTACCGGGAATCCCGACTCGCCGCCTCGGGGATGAAGCCCCTGTTTCCGCTCTGGGGAATGGATACCCGGGCGCTGGCGGAGCGATTCGTCCGGGAGGGCTGGCGGGCCATCGTGACCTGTGTTGACACGGAGCAACTGGACGGGTCGTTCGCCGGACGTTTCCTGGACCGGTCCTTCCTGGCGGATCTCCCGCCGGGGGTGGATCCCTGCGGAGAGAACGGCGAATATCACACCTTCGTCTGCGCCGGGCCGGTCTTCCGGGAGGAGGTGGCCTTCCGGCCGGGCAGCCGGTCCCTGCGGGACGGGCGATTCCTGGACGTGGACCTGCTTCGTCCCTGACGGCCTGTCCCGCCTGGTCGCCCCGGGAAATGGGATGGCGAACCGGCACGGGGAGCGAGGGGATTGCAGGGCTGCTGCCCCGCAAGT
This sequence comes from Syntrophaceae bacterium, assembly GCA_041310335.1. Classification (GTDB taxonomy): domain Bacteria; phylum Desulfobacterota; class Syntrophia; order Syntrophales; family PHBD01; genus PHBD01. The sequence continues at coordinate 2,294 of JBFYXW010000020.1, forward strand.
ACGGGATCCGGCGGCGGGATGCCTACTCCCGTTTGTTTCACCGGGCGGGATGTGCTAACATGCCCCTCCACGTCCCTGCCTTTCGGGAACCGCCCGGGAATGAGCGGTCGAATCCCCCGGAGGGGGGGGCAAAGACAGGGTTTCGGGAGCGGATATGCTGGAAAAAATCAGTGAGTACACGGATGTCCTGAATGCCTTCGTCGGCCGCCACACCGAAAGCTTCATGGCTTGGTACGGCGGACTGAGCGAAATGGGACAGGTGGGCGTTCTGTTTGGGGGCGCCGTTGGCGTTATGTTGGTCATCGCCCTGTTCGCCCTCTCCCGGATCACCCGCTGATTTTGCTCCGGCGGGGATGCCTCAGGGCAGGCGTTTCGCCTCGTCGATGAGCATGATGGGGATGCCGTCCCGGATCTCGTAGAGCAGTTTGCAGGCGTCGCAGATCAGCCCGTCTTCCGCCTCGTTCAGGCGGATGTCACCCTTGCACTGGGGACAGGCCAGGATCTCCAGCAGTTCCTTGCTGATGGTCATTCCATCCTCTCTTTCTCCGCCGGTGCGTCCAGGAACATCGAGTATCCGACGACCAGCAGATGGTTGTTGATGCCCGTATTCGGAACCCTCGCGCCCCCGTTGGAGAGGTGACGAACCCGGTATCCAATGTTCAGGGCCGATCCCCGGCCCAGGTGGACGTAAAACCCGCCGCCCGCCTCGCTGTCGAAGACAAAGCCCCTGGCCTGCTGCTCCGTGCGGACGGAGATGGCATGGGGGCCCGTCGACAGAGTCGCGTAAAAGAACAGGTTCCGGAAGATCGGGTAGGCATACTGGAGGCCGATCCCGATTCCCGCCTCGTAGTCTCCCGCCGGCTCGCGGACGGGGCTGAAGCGGGGCTCGGCGAAGAGCGTAAGCCGACCCGGGTGCGTCTCTGGGATGTGGAGAAACGGCCCCAGGTTCAGGCCGAAGTGGGCCGCCACGAGGATCGGCTCGTAGCGCCCCTCGGGGATCCTGCCGAAACCGATGCCTCCCAGCATTCCCGCTTCGGAAAGCCGCAGGGGCATGTCGATGCGGTTCAGCCGGGTTTCGGGAACGGGGGGAGGACTGTTCCCGGAGGGCCGCTCCGATTCCCGGGCCGGCTCCGGACCGCGCGGCGGCGGGGCTTTCCGGACGGGCCCTCCCGGCTGGAGGGTCTGGTCGGGGTGAAAGCCCGTCTCGCCCACGCTGATCCATTGGCTGGAACGGATGAGGACTCCTTCCATCCGGATTCGTCCGGTGTCTGCCGCCGCGGGGGCCTGCACGCCACCGCCGGTTTCCACCGCGGACGCGGCGAATGCGCCGGCCGGTCCGGCGGCGAATCCCGCAAGGGCCAGGACGGCCATCAGGAGAAGAATGCGAACGGACGGAAAGCGCGGTTCCTTCATCGTCGGCTCCCGTTTTCCTCCCCGGGCATGTATTTCCGGACCGCGGCGAAGACGGCCTCCACCGTGATGTCCTTCATGCACTGGCGGGTCTCGCAGGTCTTGCGGAAGCAGGGGCTGCAGGGCAGGTCCGACCGGACGACCGTGTGGATCCTGCCGTAGGGCCCCGTCCGGGCCGGCTCCGAGGCGCCGAAGAGGGCCACCACGGGGGTCCCCACGGCGGCGGCGATGTGCATGGGGCCCGAATCCGGCGTCACCACGACGGCGGCCCGCCGGTAGATGTGGGCCAGTTCCTTGAGGGTGGTCCGGCCTTCCAGGTTCAGGGTCCTCGTTTCCATGGCCGCCGCGATGCGCTCGATCCTCCCTCCCGATTCATGGCCCGTCAGGACTACCGGCCGCCCCAGTTCCCGGGCGATGCGATCCCCCAGGGAGGCGAACCGGTCATCTTCCCACAGGCGCGTCTCCCCTGCAAAGGACATGGGACTCAGGACGACAAAGGGGGACCCGGGACCCACGCCGCCCTCGCAAAGCAGCGCCTCGGCCCGGCCAGCGCTTTCTTCCGGGACGTGCAGAAAGAATTCTGCTTCCGCCGCCTTTGCCCCGAGGTGGCGGGCGAAGTCCAGGTAGCGGTCCACGGCGTGCTTGCCCATGTCCTCAAGGATCTTCTCGTTGTAGAAGAGGCCGCTCAACTCCTGCATGCTGTCGTAACCGAGCTTTCGGCGACCGCGGCTCAGGAACACCAGGACGGCGCTCTTGAGGAGCCCCATGAAGTCGATGACCACGTCGTAGGGCCGATCCCGCAGGTCCCGGACGAACCGCCGGATTTCCCCGAGGGTCTCCCCGACCCGCCGGCCCTCCCGGAGGAGGCGGGCCCAGCGCTTCCGCCCGGAGACCAGGATCCGGTCCACCTGGGGGTTGCCCTGCACGATGTCGTACGCTTCCTCCTCCACCACCCAGGTGATGTGGGACTCGGGAAACGTCTTCCTCAGGGCCGCCAGGGACGGCAGCGTGTGGACCACGTCGCCGATGGAGCTGAGTTTGACGAGGAGGATGTTCATGTCCGGCCGGCCCCGAGTATCCAGCGGACCGCCTCCGCCAGGTCTTCCGCCACGAAGGCCGCGTCCGGCGGCGGCGGGCATTCCCGCCCGTAGCCTGTCCGGACCAGGATTCCCCGGGCGCCCGCCCGGGTTCCCGCCTCCACGTCCTTCGGCGTGTCCCCGACCATGTAGGATTCCCCGAGGGAGATCTCCAGTTCGGCGGCGGCCCGGAGGATCAGCCCTGGTCTGGGTTTCCGGCAGGGACAATCCATCCGGTACGGTTCCCGCCCCTCTGTCGGGTGGTGGGGGCAGACATAGAACCCGTCGATGCGGGCGCCCGCCTCGAGAAGAAGATCCTGGAGACGGCGATGGGTCTCCTCCACGAAGCCCTCGTCGAAGAACCCCCGGGCGATGCCCGACTGGTTGGTCACCACCACGACGGCCCAGCCGGCCCGGTTCAGATCCCCGATGGCCCCCGCCGCCCCCGGCAGCAGCCGGAGCTTCCCGAGGGCGTCCAGGTAGCCCACTTCCTCGTTGATCGTGCCGTCCCGGTCCAGGAAAACCGCCCGCCGTCCCGCCATCACCGGCCTCCCTCGCAGAGGGCCTTTGCTTCCGTCCAGACGTCCTCCGCCGTGATGGCGTTCATGCAGCGGAAGTCCTCCGGGCAGGTTTCCCGGAGGCAGGGGCTGCAGTCCATGGGCTTCCGGACGATGGAAAACCGGGGCCCCATGGGACCCGTGGTGACGGGATTCGTGGAGCCGAAGACGGCCACCGTCGGGACGCCCAGGGCCGCCGCAACGTGCATGAGGCCGGAGTCGTTGGAGACGAAGACGCGGCAGCGGGAGATGAGGGCCAGGGCTTCCCGGAGCGACGTACTCCCCGCCAGGTTGACCAGCCCGGTCCGGGCGGCCGCCTGGACGGTTTCGGCGCTCTCCCGGTCGCCCGCGCTGCCGAAGACCAGGATCCCCGTCCCGCACTCCTCCGCCAGGCGGTCCGCCACGGCGGCGAAGCGCTCCGGGTGCCAGCGCTTGGCGGGACCGTAAGCCGCCCCGGGCGCGAGCCCCGCCACGGGGGCGGCGGGATCGCGGCCCCGTTCCCGGAGGACCTTCTCCGCCAGGTCCCGGTACTCCGCCGGGATGACCAGGAGCGGCGCAGACGGATCCGGCGGCGGACAGCCCAAGGCGCGCACCATCTCCACGTAGTAGCGGCTCTGGTGGACTTGACGGATTTCCCGGGTCCGTCGGACCGACGAGGTCAGAAGCCACCCCCGGGCGTCCGAGTTGTATCCGGCCCGCACCGGGATCCCCGCGAGCAGGGTCACGATGGCGGCCTCGATGGCGTTCTGCAGGAGGATGGCGCCGTCGAATCCCATGCCCCGGAGGTCCCGGGCGAGGCGCAGCCGCCCCGGGACACCGGCGTGGACGCCCGGCTCCCGGAATGGGATAACCTCGTCCACGTGGGGACAGATGCGGTACACCTCCCCCACCCAGGGCTTGGCCAGGACAGAGATGTGCGCCTCCGGCATTCCCCGGCGGATCGCCGCCAGGGCCGGCAGGGTGAGGATGGCGTCGCCGATCCAGTTCGTTCCGCGGACCAGGAGGCGCCGGATCTCCCGGACCGGAAAGGGGCGGCGCTGGCGGACCCGGAGCGGGGCCTGGAATTCGGGACGGTCTGTTGCGGTCTTCTCGTTCATGGTCTGTTACCCGGCGCTTCCCGCGCCCTTCCGCTCCACGATGTCCAGGATGTCCCGTTCGAGGCCGCCGTCGTCGGGTTCCAGGGTCAGGTCCACCTCGAGAACGAGGAGTCCCGGAAGGACGGATTCCATCCCCGCAAGCCGGACGGCGTCCTTTTCCGTCGTCACGAACCATGGGGCGCCCGCGGCAGTCCCGGCCCGGCGGATCCCGGCGAGATCGTCCCGGCCGAACCGGTGATGGTCCGGGTAGGCCAGGAAGGCCGTCACCGTACACCCCAGCAATTCCAGGGTCCGGCGAAAGGCCTCGGGAGAGCCGATGCCGGCGAAGGCGCAGACCCTCTTTCCCTCCAGGAAGCCGGGCGGATGGATTTCTCCGCCGGTGGCGCGGACCAGGCGGGAAGGCCGGTGCAGGGCCCGGAGCATCGGCCCCTGGTAACCCGGAAGGGCTGCGGAGGTCTCCGTCTCCCCGCCGGCGGGGGCGGGACCCGTCCGGACGACCCAGCGGGCCCGCCCGAGGGACCGCAAGGGTTCCCGGAGGGGGCCCCTGGGGATCAGCCGGCCGTTCCCGAAGGGCCGCCGGGCGTGGACGAGGACGATGTCCGCGTCCCGATGCAGGCGGCGGTGCTGGAAGCCGTCGTCGAGGAGCAGGACGTCCGCCCCGAAGCGGTCCACCGCCTCCTGCCCCGTCAGGGACCGCTCCGGACCCGTCAGGACCGGCACCCCGGCGAGTCTCCGGGCCATCATGTAGGGCTCGTCGCCGCAGACATCGGGCCCGCAGAGCGCCTGACGGCCGTCCGAGACGACCTCCACGGGACCCCGGGGCCGGCCGCCGTAGCCGCGGCTCAGAATAGCCGGCCGGTGTCCCCGGTCCCGGAGGTACGCTGCCAGGCGGATCACCAGGGGGGTCTTGCCCGTTCCTCCGGCGGTCAGGTTTCCCACGCTGATCACCGGGACGGGAAGCCGCCGCACCCGGAGGATTCCCCGGTCGTACAGCGCGTTCCGGAGCCGGACCGCGAGGCCGTACCCACCGGAGGCGACGCCCAGGATCGCCTCCAGGACCGGCCCGGCGGAGGCGTGCTCGCCGTACCAGAGGTCCCGGACCCGGTCGTGCAGGTTTCTTGTCGGCTCGGCTTCCATTCCGCCTCGCGCCTTCGGTGACAATCGGGCCGGGTGGCCCCCGGCATTCCCGGGGCCCTCAGCCCTCCCGGAACTGCATGTTGTAGAGCCGCCAGTACTCGCCCTGCTTCTCCAGGAGGGCTTCGTGATTCCCCTCTTCGATGATCACGCCGTTGACCAGGACGACGATGCGGTCGGCGTTGCGGATCGTCGAGAGACGGTGGGCGATCACGAGGGTGGTCCGGCCCTTCATCAGGTTTTCCAGGGCTTCCTGGACCTCGATCTCCGCTTCCGTGTCGAGGGAGGAGGTCGCCTCGTCGAGGATCAGGATCGGGGCGTCCTTCAGGATCGCCCGGGCGATGGAGATCCGCTGCCGCTCGCCGCCGGAAAGCTTCATGCCCTGCTCGCCGATGAGGGTGTCGTATCCCTCGGGGAGTCTCAGGATGAAGTCGTGGGCGTTGGCCGCCTGGGCGGCCAGGACGATGTCCTTCTCCGAGGCCTGCTGGTTGCCGTAGGCGATGTTGTTCCGCACCGTGTCGTTGAAGAGAATGGTCTGCTGGGTGACGATGCCGATCTGCCCCCGCAGGGATTCCAGGGTGACCTCCCGGATGTCGTGCCCGTCGATCCGGATCGTGCCCTCCGCCACGTCGTAGAACCGGGGGATCAGGTTGACCAGGGTCGTCTTTCCGCCGCCGCTCATGCCTACCAGGGCCAGGGCCTCGCCGGCCCGGATGGAGAGGTTGATGTTCCGGAGCACCGTGTCGTCCTCGTACCGGAACGTCACGCCCTGGATGTCGATTCCTCTCGTGATCTTGGGTAGTTCGACGGCGTCGGGGCGATTGCGGATCTCCGGCACCGCGTCAATGATGGCGAAGACGCGCTCGGCGGCGGAGATGCCCTGCTGGATCAGGTTGTTCGTGCCGGTGAGGCGCTTGATGGGCTCGTACAGCATCAGGAGGGCGGCGAGAAAGGAGAAAAAGGTCCCCGGCGTGGAGGTCCCGTGGATGACCTGCCATCCTCCGTAGAAGACGATGACGGCGACGCCGATGCCGCCCAGGAACTCCATCAGGGGGCTGGAGATGGCGTTGACGGTGACGGCCTTCATGAACAGCTTCAGCAGGTTTTCGCTCTCTTTCGCAAATCGCTTGTTTTCGTAAGCCTCCATGCAGAAGGCCTTCACGATCCGCGCCCCCGAGATGGTCTCCTGGAGAAGGCTCGTGAGGCTCCCCATGGTGATCTGGGCCCCCGTGACGGCGCTGCGGATCTTCCGGCCGAACCGGGAAATGGGGTAGATCGTCAGGGGGAAGACGACCATGGCGATCATGGCCAGTTGCCAGTCCCGCCAGAAAATGACGAAAACGAGACACAGGATGGTGAATGTGTCTTTCATGAGGCTGGTGATGGCCTCCGACACGGCCCCCTGGACGTAGTTGACGTCGAAGGTGATGCGCGACATCAGGACGCCCGTGGGGTTCTTCGTGAAGAACGACAGGGACTGCCGCTGGATCTGGTCGTAGAGCTGATTCCGGAGGTCCGTGACGATCCGCTGCCCGATGTAGTTCATGATGACCGACTGGGCGTAGGTGCACAAGCCCTTCACCAGGTAGATCGAAATGACCGCCAGAGGAATCCACTTGAGCATCTCGGCGTTTTTCTCGACGAAGATGTCGTCCAGGGCGGGCTTGACCAGGAAAGCCAGGACAGACGTCAACCCCCCCACGATGAGCATGAAGAACATGGCCAGGAGCAGCTTGGGCACGTGGGGCCGGGCCAGTCGAAAGAGGCGTTTGAATACGTTCAAGAACAATCTCCTTTTGCCCGCGCCATGGCGCAGGCGATCCGGGCTACATTGCGGGCGGCGCCCCCGGTCCCGAGTTTCCGCCGGACTTCGAGGAAGGCGTCCGTCATGGCCGTTCTCCGGTCCGGGTCCGTCAGGAGGGGCAGGACCGCCCCGGCGATCCGCTCGGGCGTCGCCTCTCCCTGGATCAGTTCGGGCACGATCGTCCGGCCGGCGATGATGTTGGGGAGTCCGATGTGGTCGATGCGGACGACCAGGCGGGCCAGCGGGTAGGTCAGCGGGGAGACCTTGTAGACGATGGCCATGGGGACGCCCAGCAGGGCCGTCTCCAGGGTCGCCGTGCCGGAGGCGACGACGGCCGCGTCGGAGGCGGCGACGGCGTTGTAGGTGTTCCGGCAGACCACTTCGACGGGAACGGAGTCTCGTCCCATACGCTCCCGGACGTACGCTTCCGGGAGCGTGTCCGCCAGGGGCAGCAGGAACTGCAGGTCCGGGATCCGCCGCCGGAGGATCTCCGCCGCTCCGAGCATGGGGGGGAGAAGCCGGTCCACCTCTCCGTGCCGGCTCCCCGGCAACAGGGCGACGGTCTTGCGCTCCGGGTCCAGCCCGAGACTCCGCCGGATCTCCGGGACTTCTCCGCCGGCCCGGACGATGTCCAGGAGGGGATGCCCCACGTAGGCCACGTTCACGCCCGCCTGTTCGTACAGGGGGACCTCGAAGGGAAAGATCACGGCCATTTTGTTCACGGTTTCCCGTATCTTCCGGATTCTGCCGGCTCCCCAGGCCCAGATCTTCGGGCTGATGTAATACAGGACGGGGATGCCTGCCCTGCTGGCCACCCGGGCGAAGCGGAGGTTGAATCCCGGGTAATCAATGAGGATCACCAGGGAGGGGCGGTCCGCGGCCAGGAAACGGCGCAGCCGGGAGAAGAGGGCCCGGATTTGGCCGAGCTTGCCCAGGACCTCGGCGAGCCCGACCACCCCGAGCTCCGAAACGTCCGCCAGCAGGTTCACCGACGCCGCCCGCATGTGCGTTCCGCCGACGCCGTGGAAGGAGAGGTTCGGTTCGATCTCCCTCATGGCCTCCACGACCTGGGCTCCATAAAGGTCGCCCGAGGCCTCGCCGGTCAGGATCAAGATGTTCGGGGTGCTGCCCATGGGCGCCGCCATCCCTTCGGCTTTAACGGCCCCGGGGGAACAGGCCGGGAAGGGAGCCGCTCCGGGACGAAGCGGCCCGCAGTCGCGCGTTCCGGCTCCCGCAGAGGCCCGCCCCTCCGGGGCGGAGGAACCGGCGACCCAGGCCGGCCGGCCGCTTACCTGCAGATTCCCCGCTGGGAGCTTTCCAGAAAGGAGACAAACTGGCGCACCTCCGGAAGGTCCTCCACCTCCGCCCGGATCCGTTCGATCGCCTCGACGAGCCGGAGGGAAGACCGGAAAACCAACTGGTAGCATGCCCGGAGGGCGCGCAGGGCCGGATCGGAAAAGCCGCGGCGCTTGAGGCCCACCATGTTCAGTCCGTAGGGACGGGCCCGGTTTCCCGAGACGGTGATGAAGGGCGGCACGTCCTGGGCCACGGCGGAGGCCCCACCGACGAAGGCGTGGGCGCCGATGCGAATGAACTGGTGAACCCCCGTGAGGCCGCCGATGATGGCCCAGTCCTCCACGTGGATGTGGCCCGCCAGATTCGCCGCGTTGGCCATGATGACGCGGTTTCCGAGCTTGCAGTTGTGGGCGATGTGGCAGTAGGCCATGATCAGGTTGCCGTCTCCCATGATGGTGACGCCGATGTCGGAAACGGTGGAGCGGTTGATGGTTACGAACTCCCGGATCACGTTGTGGTTTCCGATGACGACCCGTGTGTCCTCGCCTTTGTATTTCAGGTCCTGGGGCAGGCCGCCGATGGAGGAGAACTGGAAGATCCGGTTTCCTTCCCCGATGTCTGTGTGGCTCTCGATGACCACGTGGGGGCCGATGACCGTTTTCTTTCCGATGGTGACGCTGGGTCCGATGACGCTGTAGGGCCCGATTTCGACGCCCTCGGCGATCTGTGCGTCCGGGGCGATGACGGCGGTGGGGTGGATGCTCATGAAGGGGTTCCTTCCAGTTTCTTTTCCAGTGTTTCCAGCCTTCTGGCCAGTTCGATCAGGCGCTGCCGCATGGCCGGGAGTTTTGGGATCGTGGCCTCGACGCGCAGCCATTCCCGGTGCGGCAGGTGAGGCGCGCCGCCGACGATGGTCGCCGCGGGGACGTCCTTGTGAACGCCGGCGCGGGCCGCCACCATGGCGTGGTCTCCCACCCGGATGTGGCCCACCAGGCCCGCCTGGCCCCCGATCAGGACTCCCCGGCCGAGGGTCGTGCTGCCGGAGATGCCCGCCTGGGAAACGACGATGGCGTTCTCCCCGATGACCACGTTGTGGGCGATCTGGACCAGGTTGTCGATCTTGACGCCCCGCTGGATCCAGGTTCGCCCCAGGGTTCCCCGGTCGATGGTCGTGTTGGCGCCGATTTCCACGTCGTCGTCGATCTGGACGATGCCCACCTGGGGGATCTTGACGTTTTCCCATCCCGGCCGGGCGAAGCCGAAGCCGTCGCTCCCGACGACGACCCCCGCGTGGAGGATGACCCGCTTGCCGACGAGGCACCGGTCGTAGACGGTGACATGGGGGTGCAGGACCGATCCCTCGCCGATGACCGACCCGGGGCCGATGTAGACTCCCGGGTGGAGCACGGCGCCCGCCGCCACCTCGGCCCCCCGGCACACGGCTGCCCCGGGGTGGACGGAGGCTTCGGGGGATACCCGGGCGTCCCGGTCGATGAAGGCCCCTTCGCGGATGCCCGGCCGCTCCTGTTCCCGGGGATAGAACAGGTCCAGGACCCGGCCGAAGGCGACGTAGGGGTCCGCCACGACGATCAGGGTCCGGCCGGGCTCTTCGGTTCCCGGCGCCACGAGGACCGCCGTGGCCCCGGTGGTCTTGAGGCGCGACCGGTACTTGCGGTTGGCGACGAAGGTCAGGTCGCCCTCCCCCGCCTCGTCGATACCCCGCACGTGCCCGATGAGGGCTTCCCCGTCCCCTTGCACGGTGCCGCCCAGGAAGGCGGCGATCTCACACACGCTCCGTTTCACGTCGCGTTCCGGCCCGCTGCCGGTCCTTACTTCGTTCCCTTGTAGGTCCGGTTGAATTCGTCGATGACCCGCTTCGTCAGGTCCTGGCTTGCGGTGAAGTACGGGATCTGCAGGACGTAGGGATCCAGGACGAGGGTGAATTTTTCCTTGTCGGCGATGGAACGGACGATCTTCAGCACTTCCGGGAAGAGCTTCTTGAAGATTTCCTGCTCCTTGGCGCGCAGGTCGTCCTCGAAGTCCTTCGCCAGGACCTGGTAGTCCCGGAATTTCTTCTGGAGGTTGCCCTCCTTCTCCCGCAGGGCCGACTCGGTCAGGACGGTCCGCTGCTTTTCCAGCTCCTCGCGAAGCTGCCGCAGCTCCTTTTCCTTCTCCTCGATGACGGCCTTGTCCTTGGCGATGAGCTTCCGCATCTGCTCGCCCATCTGCTTGCCCGCGTTGGAGGTCAGCATGGCCTCCTGGATGTTGACGAAACCGATCTTCTCCGCCGACCAGGCGGAACCGGCCGAAAGGACCAGCAACAGCAATCCCGCAACCCCCCACAGTACCGCTTTCTTCATTCCGTGTTCCTCTCTTTCGTGTTTGTTGTGCTCTGTCTACATGAACATGCCGATGGCGAACTCCCATCGCGAGGTGGACTCGTTGTCCTTGGCGTCCAGCACATACCCCCATTCCAGGCGCAGGGGGCCGATGGGGGAATACCAGCGGATCCCGGCGCCGGTGGTCTTTCGGAAATCGGAGCCGAAGGAGTTGCCGTCCCAGGCGTTCCCGGTGTCGAAGAAGACGAGCCCCTTGATGCCGGCCTCCTTGACGAGGGGGAAGATGTACTCGACATTGAAGCAGAGAAAGGTCGTGCCGCCGATGACGTACCCTGTCGCCGGGTCCGTGGGACCGACGGTTCGCAGTCCCCGGAGGGTGTTCATCCCGCCCAGGGTGAACCGCTCGAAGAGGGGGATGTCCTCCCCCTCGCTCCCGGCCAGGTAGCCGGCCCGTCCCCGGACGTTGAACACCGTCTCCAGGGGAAGGGGGAAGAACCAGGACGAGGTGGCGATGGTCTTGACGTAGCTGGTCGTCCCGCCCAGGAGCTTGCTGGCGTATCCGAGGGATATTCCGTTCCGGGAGCCCCTGGTGGCAAAGAAGTTGTCGTCCGTGGTGTCCCGGTTGATGCCCAGGCTCACAATGCCAGTCCGGTACGTCCCCTCGTAGTCCCGCAGGTATTGGGGCGCATAGACGGACATGTCCTTCGTGTCGTCGATGGTGAAGGTGTAGCCGACGGTGCCGCTGAAGAACTCCCAGAGGGGGTAGCCCAGGGTGATTCCAAAACCCGTTGAATTCACATTGTAGTAGTCGAATTCCTTTTCCGAGTGCCAGGCGTCCCACCGGCTCCAGAGGGGCAGGTCGAACAGGTACGGCTCGATGAACTGGAGTTCGAACCAGGTCCGGGTGCTGGAGAGGCTGGTCTTGAACTTCAGGACCTGGCCCCGGCCGAAGAGGTTCTGCTGGGACACCTCGCCCATGATGGCCGCGTTGTCCTGGGCGCTGTACCCGGCGCCGATGCTGAACATCCCCGTGGCCTTCTCCTTGACGTGGATCCGGACGTCCGTGAGGTTCTCCGCGGGGCCCTTCTCGGTCTGGAAGTTGATCTCCTCGAAATAGCGGGTCCGCTCCAGGGCGGTGTAGCTGTTCTTCAGGTTCGTGCTGTTGTAGAGATCCCCCTCGACGATGGACAGGAGGCGGCGCATGACCTTGTCCCGGGTTTTCGTGTTTCCCGTGAAGGTGATGCGGTTGAAGTACACCAGGTTTCCCTTGAACAGGTTGTAGGTCACGTCCACCGACAGGGCTTTCTCCTGGACCTCCGTCCGGGGGCTCACGTCGGCGTAGGCGAAGCCCTCGTCGTTGGCGGCCTTGGTGAGGGTGTCGATATCCTTGATGATGGCAGAGCGGTCGTAGAATTCCTTTTTCCGGATCTCCAGCTTTTCCGTCAGGTCTTTCCGGGAGACCTCCAGGGTGTCGCCGGTGATCGTGACGGCGCCCACCCGGAACCGTTTTCCCTCGTTGATGGGGATCTTGATGTAAATGCCCTTGGCGTCGTGGGTGATGACCGGATCCGCCACCTGGGCCTGGATGAAGCCGTTGTTCAGGTAGAAGGCGCTGATCTTGGCCATGTCCTGGCGCAGTTCGTCCTTCTTGAGGAGACCCGAGTCCGTGACGATGTGCAGGATGCCCCACTCGGTCGTCTTCATCAGGTTCCGGAGTTCCTTCTCGGTGAAGGACCGGTTTCCCTCGAAGGAGATCTTCTCGACGAAGATTTTCTTGTTCTCCCGGATCGTGAAGACGATTCGGGTGTCCTTTTCCCCGGCCCGCTCGACGGCGTAGGTGATCTCGGCGTTGTAGAACCCCTTGCCCTCGTAGAGGCTCTTGATCTTGGCGATGTCGGCGGCCAGTTTTTCGGGGTTCAGGACATGCCTCGTTTTCACGCTCATGGTCGACAGGAGCTCGTCCTTGTCGATGGCCTTGTTCCCGTTGAACTGGATCTGCGAGATGAGGGCCTTTTCGACCACCTGGAACGTGATGACCCTGCCTTCCGGGATCGTTGTGACGTCGGCCTTCACGTCATCGAAGAATCCCATCCGGTAGATGGCCTTGATGTCCCCGGCCAGGTCCGTCTCCGAGTAGATGCTGCCCCGGGCGCTCTTGATCACCTGGGCGATGGCGCTGCCCTCGATTCTCTGGTTGCCCTGGAAGTCCACCCGGGCGATCCGCTGCACCTCCCCGATCCGGAGCAGGAGATCCCCCCGCAGGCGGGAGGCCATGCCGGGAATGCCCTCCAGACCCCTGCCCTGGACGAAGATCCCCGGCAGGGTGCGGTCCTTGCTGAGGTCGATGATTTTTGCGTCGATGCTGATGACTTCGCCGAACTGGGACACGCTGCCGGTGACGGCATAGGGTGCCCCGATCTCCTTCGCCACCGCCGCAGCCGTTCCTTCGTTGAGGGGGCGGCCCGCCACCAGCCTGAGAATCGTGTCCCGATCCACCGGCATGACCGCCTTGGACCGGGTCAGCTCGGCGTGGAGGGCGCTGAAGATGGACTCCTGGAGGAGATCGCGCTGCTCGCTTCCGAAGACCTCGAAGGGAAGAACGACGATTTTTTTCGGTTCCTGGGCGGATGCCGGACCTGCCAAGACAAAAAGGAGCAGAGCGAGGAAGAGACCGAAGATGAAATGAAGGGGGACTCGGGCGATGTCAAATCGCGTTTTCATCATGCTGGAGCACCTTTCCGTCCTTCAGACCGACGCATCGGGACATCCGCTTCGCCAGGGACCGGTTGTGGGTCACGACGACCAGGGTCATGCTTCGCTCTCGGTTCAGATTCATCAGCAGGTCCTCGACCTTCCGGCCCGTTTCCGTGTCGAGGTTTCCGGTGGGTTCGTCGGCCAGGATGACCTCCGGTTCCATGATGACCGCTCGGGCCACGGCCACCCGCTGCTGTTCGCCGCCCGAAAGCTCTCCCGGCTTGTGCGCCATCCTATCACCAAGTCCCACATCCATCAAGATGGTTTCGGCCCGCTCCCGGGCCTCCCGCCGGGAAAGCCCGGCGATGAGGGCCGGCATCATCGTGTTTTCCAGGCCCGTGAATTCCGGCAGCAGGTTGTGGAACTGGAAGACGAACCCGACCTTCCGGTTGCGGAAGGCCGCCCGCTCGGCCTCGCCCATGGTGAAGACGTCCCCGCCATCGAAGAGGACTTGGCCGCCCGTCGGGTGATCGAGGGTGCCCAGGATGTGCATCAGCGTGCTCTTCCCCGCCCCGGAAACGCCCAGGATGGCCACGGATTGCCCTACGGGAATGGAAAGGTCCACTCCCTTGAGGACCTCGATCCGCTGGCCGTTCTTGATGAATGTCTTTTCCAGGTTCCGAACTTCGATCATGATCGCTGCGAGCCTGCATCCAATGCCCGGGAATCGTCCCGGTTCCGGCCGGGTGTCCAGCCCGGTTCAGTCGTAGCGGAGGGCCTCCGCCGGGTCCAGGCGGGACGCCCGCCACGAGGGGTACAGGGTGGACAGGAACGAGATCAAGAGGGTCCCGACCACGATGATGGCCACGTCGGTGTAGTTCACCCGGGACGGAAGCTCGCTCAGGTAGTAGACGTCGCCGGGGAGGATCTTGAACCCGAAGAGCCGCTCGATGAATGCGGAGACGGGCTCGATGTTCCAGGCCAGGAGAAGCCCCCCGGCGCACCCCAGGATCGTGCCGATGAAGCCGATGGTCACCCCCTGGAGGATGAAGATCCTCATGATGCTCCGGGAGGTCGCCCCCATCGATTTCAAAATCGCGATATCCTTGTTCTTCTCCATCACCACCATGATGAGGGTCGTGATGATGTTGAAGGCCGCGACCAGGACGATCAGGCTCAGGATGATGAACATCACCTTCTTCTCCAGGCGGAGGGCCGCGAAAAGGTTCTTGTTCATTTCCATCCAGTTGCGGGCCCAGTAGGGGAAGCCCAGCTTCTTCTCGATGCTTTTGGCGATGTCCGCCGCCCCGTAGAGGTCCTTCACCTTGATCTCGATACCGGTGACGCGGTCGTCCATCCCCAGGAAGGCCTGGCAGTCCGGGAGGGAAAGGTACGCCAAGGTGGAGTCGTACTCGTAGAAGCCCGACTCGAAGATGCCCACCACGAGGAAGCGCTTCATCCGCGGGATCATGCCCATGGGCGTTGTGGTCCCCATGGGGGAGATGACGCTCACGGTTTCATACAGGTAGAGACCCAGGTGCTTGGCCAGCTCCTTGCCGACGAGAATCCCCGGCAAGTCTGCCCGGTCCTTCGGGATGCCCGAGGCGGGACGGCCTTCCGGCAGCAGGGCCTGGGCGCTCCCCTCCTTCATCTTCCCGAGGCTGATGACCCGGAAGGCGTCTTCCGGGGAGAGTCCCCGGAGCACCACGCCGCTGACGGCTTCGCCGTTTTTCAGCATCGCCTGGCTGTAGATGAAGGGCGTCGAGGCCACCACGCCGGGGGTGGAGTCGACGGCCTCCTGGACGGCCCGGTAGTTCCCCATGGGACCCGTGTACTTCATGAGGACCGCATGGGAGTTGATGCCCAGGATCTTGTTGCGGAGGTCCGTCTCGAAGCCGTTCATGACCGCCAGGACGACGATCAGGGCCGCCACCCCCAGGAAGATCCCGGTGATGGAGATGAGCGTGATGACCGAGACGAACACCTGCTTGCGCTTGGCCTTGAGATACCGGAGGCTGATATACGATTCGTAAGACATACCGGTCCGTTTGGGGGAGAGGGGGCCTCTTGGATCAGGCTTCCTTTTGGCGCATCTGGGGATAGAGGATTACGTCCCGGATGGAGGCTGAGTCGGTGAAGAGCATGACGAGCCGGTCGATCCCGATCCCCTCGCCCGCTGTCGGGGGCATGCCGCACTCCAAGACCCGGACGTAATCCTCATCCATTTCGTGGGCTTCCTCGTCGCCCGCCTCCCGCTCCCGGAGCTGCTGCAGGAAGCGTTCCCGCTGGTCCGCCGGGTCGTTGAGTTCCGAGAAGGCATTGGCGATCTCCTTGCCGGAGATGTACAGCTCGAACCGGTCCACGATGGACGGGTCCTTGTCGTTCCGGCGGGACAGGGGCGAAACCTCCACGGGGTAGTGGGTGACAAAGGTCGGCTGGACGAGCCGGGACTCCACCTTCTCCTCGAAGATCGCCATGAGGGTCTTGCCGGCGGGATCACCGTCCTTCACCTCGACGCCCAGGGAGCGGGCAAAGGCGGCGGCCCGGGCGTCATCTTCCAGGGTTTCCCGATCGACGCCGCAGGCCTCCAGGACGGCATCCCGGACGCGGACCCGGCGCCAGGGGGGCGTCAGGTCGATCTCCGTCCCCTGGTAGGTGAACCGGGGTGCCCCGAAAAGGTCCGTGGCGACGGAGACGAACAGCCTCTCCGTGAAGTCCATCAGGTCCTCGAAGGTGGCGTAGGCCTGGTAGAACTCCATCATGGTGAACTCGGGGTTGTGGAAGGTGGAGATGCCCTCGTTGCGGAAATTCCGGTTGATTTCGTAGACCCGCTCCAGGCCCCCCGTCACGAGGCGCTTGAGGTAGAGTTCCGGGGCGATGCGGAGGAAGAGGTCCATCCCCAGGGCGTTGTGGAACGTCTTGAAGGGGCGGGCCACGGCACCCCCGGCCCGGGGCTGCATCATCGGCGTTTCCACTTCCAGGAAACCGTGGTCGTCCATGAACCGGCGGATCAGGCGGATGATCCGGCTCCGCTTCAGAAAGACCTCCCGGGAGGCGGGATTCACGATCAGGTCCAGGTGCCGCTGCCGGTAGCGGGTCTCGATGTCCGTCAGGCCGTGCCACTTTTCCGGCAGGGGGCGGACCGCCTTGGCGAGGAGCCTCAATTCCTTTGCCTCGAGGGTCAATTCACCGGTCCGGCTCTTCATGACCCTCCCGGCGAGGTAGACGATGTCGCCCACGTCCAGCGACTTGAAGAGGTCGAAGGCTTCCGGACCGACGGCGTCACGGCGGACGAACCCCTGGATCCGTCCCGTCCGGTCCTGGATCGAAACGAAGGCGCCCTTGCCGAAATCCCGGATGGCCATGATCCGGCCGCCGAGGCTGAAGGTCTCGTCCCGTACTGCGTCCAGGGCTTCGTTTTCCAGCGCGCCGAAGCGTTCCAGGAGGGCCCGGGCGGTGTCCCCGACGCGGATCCCGCTGGGGTAGGGATCCACTCCCCGGGCCGCCAGTGCGGCCACCTTTTCCCGGCGCACCTTGAGAAGTTCGCTATCTTCCATAAGTTCCCGTGATTGGTTGACGTATCAAGGGGTGTTGGACTATATGGATTTTTCCGATTCGTCAAGCACTTTCCCCCGCCACGGCCTCCCCCGGGAGGCCCCCGGCGGCAAAGGACTACCTCTTGGAATCCGTTTCATTCCGACAGGATATCCCAGGGCCGACCTGGTCCGACTGGCGCTGGCAGATGGGCCACGCCGTCCGCCGCCGGGACCAGCTGGCCCGGCTCCTGGGAAAGGAAACCGTGGCAGGCCCGGCATGGGACCGGCTGCTTCGCACCTATCCCTGCCGGATCCCTCCTTATTATATGTCGCTCCTGGAGGCGGGAGGGAGCAAAGGGCCTCTGGCCCGGCAGGCCCTTCCGGATCCGCTGGAACTGGAGGGGTGCCCCGGGGAGGATCCGGACCCGCTGGAGGAGGAGCGCCACATGCCCGTCCCGGGGCTCATCCGCCGCTACGGGGACCGCTGCCTCCTTCTGGCTTCGGACCGGTGTGCCCTCCACTGCCGCCACTGCAACCGGAAACGGCTCTGGAGCCGCCCCGCTTCCGGGACCCGGTTGCCGCGCCTGCGCCGTGCCCTGGAGTGGATCGCCCGCACACCGGCGATCCGGGAGGTCATCCTTTCCGGGGGGGACCCCCTGACCGGGGAAGATGGGGAACTGGACCAGCTCCTGGGCTCGCTCCGGGCGATCCCCCACGTGGAGGTCCTGCGCCTGGGAAGCCGCGTCCCCGTCGTCCTGCCCATGCGGATCACCCCCGACCTCTGCCGGATCCTCCAGCGCCACCGTCCCCTCTGGCTCAACACTCAATTCAATCATCCATTGGAAATTACGGAGGAATCCGCCGCGGCCTGCGACCGGATCCTCACGGCGGGGATCCCCGTCTCCAGCCAGTCGGTCCTCCTGCGGGGGGTCAACGACCGTTTCGAGGTCCTCCGGGATCTCTTCCAGGGGCTCCAGCGCATCTCCGTCCGTCCCTATTATCTCTTCCAGTGTGACGCGGTGACGGGGACAGGCCATTTCCGGACCTCCCCCGATGCCGGGATGGGAATCATGGAGCGGCTCTGGCGGGACCTGTCGGGCCTCTGCCTGCCCCGGTACGTGCAGGATCTCCCCGGGGAGGGGGGGAAGGTCCTCCTGCACCGTACGCCGGACCGGGGGACCCGGAAGCCCTGATTCCCCAAGGCTTTGTTTTCTTTTGACAAGGGTTGGCAAATGCATTATGAATCCCATTCCCTAGACGGAAAAAACCCTTGAATATCAGCGAGGAGAGACAGCCATGTACACGGCCAGCGACCTGCGGAAGGGGCTCCGGATCAAGATGGACGGCGAGCCCTACATCATCACCGAGTTCAATTTCGTCAAGCCCGGCAAGGGACAGGCGCTCTACCGCTGCAAGCTCAAGAACATGATCACCGGCAGCCAGTTCGAGAGGACCTTCCGTTCGGTGGACACCTTCGACCCGGCAGACCTCGAGGTCAAGACCATGCAGTACCTCTACATGGAAGAGGGGAAATACTGCTTCATGGACACCACCTCCTTCGAGCAGGTCTTCATCACCGACGACCAGGTGGGGGACGCGAAAAACTTCCTCCTGGAGAACGTGGAGGCGGAGGTCCTCTTCTTCGAGGAGCGCCCCCTGGGGGTGACGCTGCCCAACTCGGTGGACCTGGTGGTGACCCAGGCGGACCCCTGGATCAAGGGCGACACGGTCTCGGGCAACGCGAAGCCCGTCACCCTCGAGACGGGGTACGTCCTGCTGGTGCCGTCCTTCATCGAGGCGGGGGAGAAGATCCGCGTAGACACCCGCAGCGGGGAATACCTCACCCGGGTCAAAGACTGAACCGCATGGATCCGGACGAATCCTGGTTCCTGGAAATGCGGCGGGGGGCCCTTGTCATCCGGGCGCGGATGATCGGGGCGATCCGCCGTTTCTTTCTGGACCGGGACTACCTCGAGGTGGAGACGCCCGCCCGGATCCCCGCCCCCGCGCCGGAGACCCACATTGAGCCGGTTCCGAGCGGGGACTGGTTCCTCCACCCCTCTCCCGAACTCTGCATGAAGCGGCTCCTGGCCGCCGGGTATCCCCGGATCTTCCAGGTCTGCCGGTGTTTCCGGCGGGGGGAGCGCGGAGACCGCCACCTTCCCGAGTTCACCATGCTGGAGTGGTACCGGCGGGACATCGATTCCCGGGACCTGATGGACGAGTGCGAGGCCCTCGTCCTGAGCGTCGCGGAAGGGCTGCGGGTCGGCCCGGTGCTTCCCTACCGGGGGGAAGCCATCCGCCTCGCTTCGCCCTGGAGGAGGCTTTCCGTCCGGGACGCCTTTGCCACCCACGCCACCCGCTCCCTCGACGAAGCCCTCCGGGAAGGCCGCTTCGAGGAGATCCTGGCCTTCGAGGTGGAACCTCAGCTCGGCCGGGATGCCCCCCTGTTTCTCCATTCGTATCCCATCGCCCACGCGTCCCTGGCCCGGGCGGAGCGGGGCGACCCGGCCGTGGCGGAGCGTTTCGAGCTCTACGTGGCGGGTATGGAGATCGCGAACGGGTTCGCTGAGTTGACCGATCCGGTGGAGCAACGGCGCCGCTTCGAGCAGGCCCGGGCGGAGGTGGCGAGCCGGGGCGGGACCGTTACCCCCCAGCCGGAGCCGTTTCTCCGGGCCCTGGAGGGGATGCCCGAGGCGGCGGGCATCGCCTTGGGCGTGGACCGGCTGGCCATGCTCCTCTGCGACGCCGCGGCCATCGACGACGTCGTGGCGTTTCCCCCGGAAATCCTTTGATACGCTGGGATTTCCGGGGCGGCCGCCCTTGACAAGGGTTTTTTTTTCCATTACGGTCCACTCAGCTTCCCAATCCCTCTTCAGGAGTGTCGCATGTCCCCTGTTGCCGCCGCCGGCAGTTCGTTTCACGGCAGTCTTCTCGGAATGATCCTGGGCGCGGGACTGATGGTCCAGTTCGTCCTCGTGCTCCTGCTTTTCTTCTCCGTCATCTCCTGGGCCATCATCATCATGAAATACCGCCATTTTCGGAAGGTGAAAAAGGAAAACGCGGCCTTCCTGGAGGTGTACGCCCGCAGCAGCCGCCTCTCGGATGTCTTCCCGGAAGCGAAGAGGCATTCCGACTCCACCCTCGCCGGGGTCTTCCTGTCCGGGTACGAGGAACTGGCCCGGGTGGGCCGGGCCGCCCCGGAGCGGACGGGTTCCGAGGCGTCGGGGCTCTCCCTCGAGCGGGGCGGCGTGGATCACGTCGAGCGGGCCCTGAACCAGGCCCTCGTCACGGAGGGCGCGAAACTGGAGGGCGCCATCGGCTTCCTCGCCACCACGGGCAGCTCCAGCCCCTTCATCGGGCTCTTCGGAACGGTCTGGGGGATCATGGAAACGTTCAAGGCGATCGGCACCCGGGGCTCGGCAACGCTGGCCGTCGTCGCGCCGGGCATCTCGGAGGCCCTCATCGCCACGGCGGCCGGGCTGGCGGCGGCCATCCCGGCGGTCATTTTCTACAACCACTACCTGAATCGCGTCCGCGCCATGAACCAGGACATGGAGAATTTCGCCTCCGAATTCCTCAACCTGGTGGACCGCCACGCGGGGAGACCGTGATCCCGTGCGATACCGATTCCGGAGGGCCAACCCGGACCAGAAGCCCATGGCGGAGATCAACGTGACGCCGCTGGTGGACGTGATGCTGGTGCTCCTGATCATCTTCATGGTGACGGCCCCGATGCTCCAGATGGGGATCGACGTCAACCTTCCGAAGGTCAAGTCGAAGAGCGTCGACGTGACGGAGGAGAAACTCGTCCTGACCATCCGGGGCAGCCAGGAAATCTTCCTCAACCGGACCCCCGTGCCCCTGGCGGAGCTGAGCGACAAGCTGGAGGCGATCTTCGCCGCCCGGATCGACCGGGACGTCTACCTCCGGGCCGACAAGACGGTCCCCTACGGGTTCGTCGTGCAGGTCATGGCGGCGGTGCGGAAGGGAGGCGTCGACAAGCTGGGCATGATCACGGAACCCCCGGAGGAAGCGCGATGACATTCCCCGGCCTCCTCCGGACGCATCACCGGGGAGGGGGCAGCCTGAACCGGATGATCCTCCTGTCGGGAGTCCTCCACCTGGTGGCCCTGGTCCTCCTCATGGTCCTGGGGCCCGTCTCGGCCCCGACCCGACTCACCTTCGGGCCCGTGTACTCCGTTTCCCTGGTCAGCATGGCCGACACCGCCCTGAACGCGTCCCCCGCGGCAGACCTCACGAGGGACGTCCTGGGCGCCGTCCGGCAGGACCGCTCGACGGTCCTCCGGAAGGAGCCCGACATCCTGCCCAAGCGGAAGAACGATCCGACGCCGCGGCAGACGGATCTGGACCGGACGATCGAGGAGCTCCGCAGGAAGGTGGCCCAGACCGAGCGGGCGGCCCCGGCCAGGCCGGACATGACGGCCCGGCTCTCGACGCCGTCCGGCGGGATGTCCGATTCGGACCTGAACCGCCGCATGGGGGTCTACTACGCCGTCCTGTGGAACCGGATCCGCAGCCAGTGGGCCCTGCCGGCGGACCTGACGAGGGGGCAGGCCCTGGAGGCGGTGGTGCACGCCCGCATCCTCCGGAGCGGCGAGATCACCGGGCTGGAGTTTGAAAAGCGGTCCGGGAACCGCTTCTTCGACGAGTCGGTCCTCCGGGCGATGCAGAAGGCCGCCCCGTTTCCCCCCCTGCCGGAGTGGATCCCCGACCGGATGATCGATGTCGGCATCCGTTTCCATTCCTCCCAACTGAAGAGGTGAACCATGCGCGAACCGCTTCGCCACGGCGCGAAGGGGGGATTTCCCCTGGCCGTCCTGCTCCTCTGCCTCCTGCTCCTCGTGCCCGTCCCGGTCCTTGCCAGGGTCTACCTGGACATCGATTCGCCCGCCTTCCAGAAATTTCCCTTCGCCGTGGCCGATTTCCAGCCCCGGGCGGGCGGCCCCGGGACGGAGGGGCTGTCCGCGGGCCTGGCGGACCGCCTGGGACGATACCTGGACGTGACGGGATTCTTCAACGTGATCTCCCGGAAGGCCTTTCTGGAGGATCCCCGCAAGGCGGGCATCCTTCCGGGGACGTTCCGCTTTTCCGACTGGTCCGCCATCGGCGCCGATTACCTGGTGAAGGGATCCTTCCGGATCGCCGGACCCGATCTGGACATTGAGGCGAGGCTGTTCGACGTGGTCAGGGGGGAGGTGCTCCTGGCCCGAGGGTACACCGGCCGGAAAGACCGGCCGGAGGAGCTGCTCCGGCGCCTGGCGTCGGACATCCTCCAGGTCCTGACGGGAGAGGGGGGCGTGTTCGACACGAAAATCGCCTTCCAGGTGAAGTCAAAGGGCCGGGCCGATCTCTACACGATCCTCTTTGACGGCACGGAGCGGAAGCGGCTGACCAGCCACCAGAGCGTCCTGTACGCGCCCCGCTGGTCTCCCGACGGGCGCTCGCTGGCCTTCACGTCTCTCCGGGACGGCAACCCGGACCTGTACATCCACGACCTGGCAACCGGGAGGACCCGGAAAATCATGGATTACCCCGGGCTCAACCTGGCCGGCTCCTGGTCCCCCGACGGCCGGCGGCTGCTGGTCACCCTGAGCAAGGACGGGAACGAGGAGATCTACCTGCTGGACATGTCCTCCTATCAGGTGCGCCGGCTGACGGTCAATTTTTCCATCGACGTCTCCCCCGCCTGGTCCCCCGACGGCCGGAAGATCGCCTTCGTTTCGAACCGGGCCGGTTCACCCCAGATCTACGTGATGGATGCCGACGGGGGCGGCGCCCGGCGGCTCACCTTGGAGGGATCCTACAACACGTCGCCCTCCTGGTCGCCCCGGGGCCGGCGCCTCGCCTTCGAGGGGATGTCCGGCGGACGCTTCCAGATCTTCACCATCGAGGAAGACGGGTCGAACCTCCTGCAGCTCACCTTCGACCGGGACGACAACGAATCGCCTACCTGGTCTCCCGACGGCCGCTACATCGTCTACAGCTCACGGGGGGGTGGGGGGAAACTCCACATCATGAACGTCAACGGGACGAACGTGCGCACCCTCGTGGAAGGGGGCGCGGCCTCGCCGGTCTGGTCTCCGCGTCCGAAATAGCGCGCGAAATCGTTCCTCCTCTCTCCGGAAAGGACCCATGCCGCCCGACGCCCTCTTCTGGCTCCTGTTGATCGCCTTCCTGGCCGGCCTGATCCAGGGTTTCACCGGCTTTGGGTCGGTCCTCATGTCGCTGCCCCTGGTCATGCTCTGGCTGGACGTGCGGACGGCGGTGCCGGTGACGACCCTCTTCGGTGTGGTCCTCACGATCGGGCTCGTCGTCCCCTTGTGGCACGATCTGGACTGGCGGAAGATCCTGCCGCTCGTGGCGGGCAGCCTGCCGGGCATTCCGCTGGGCGTCCTCCTCCTGGTCCGCCTGGAGGCGCACTGGATCCAGTGCTTCATCGGGCTGGTCCTGGTGCTGTACAGCCTCTGGGGGTTCTTTGCCGCGCCCCGGACCCGGGAACTCCGCGGCCCGTGGCCCTACGGGTTCGGCTTCCTGGGAGGGCTCCTCGGGGGGGCCATCAGCGCCTCCGGCCCGCCCGTCATTGTCTACGTCACGCTCCAGCCCTGGGGGAAAGACGTCCTCAAGGCGACCCTCCAGGGCTTCTTCCTGTTCTCGGGGGTCGTGGTCATCCTGTTCCAGGCGCGGGAAGGACTCCTGACAGAGCCGGTCCTGACGCTGTTTGTCCTCTCCGTCCTGCCCATCCTGGCGGGCGTCTGGCTGGGGCACGCCCTCTACGGGAAACTCGGCGAGCATTCCTACCGGCAGGTCGTCCTGGCGATGCTGGGCATCCTGGGCGTCTTCACCCTGGTCCGGGTGTTCTAGGCGGGCCGGCTTTGCCCGGGGCCGTAACCCGGGGACGGTTCGCGACGCCGCTCCCCTTCAGGACGGCAGTTCCCAGTTTTTCCGGATGGGGAATTCTTTCGCCAGGAGGAGGTCCAGGTAGTCCAACTCCAGCCGGGCCATCTCCATGTCCCTTCCCCGGAGCCACTCGGAGAGCCACAGGAACCGGACAGCCACGACGAGTTCGAAGAATATGGAGAGGCTGGCCGGGGAAAGGAGCCCTGCCGGGCGTACCTCCCCGAGAAGGGCCGGCACGAAGGGGCTCCCCAGGGCCCGCGGATCCTCCATGCCGATGCATCCCGCCAGGAGGGCCGCGTCGTGGGCCTCCGTCTTCGGGCCGCAGAACTCCCAGTCGATGACGGAACGCAGGGACTCCCCCGACCAGATCGCGTTGAGAGGGTGGAAATCCCCGTGGCAGAAGGCTTTGGGCAGGCCCTCGAGCAGGGGGAACAGGCGCTCTTCCAGGCGCCGGGCGGCGGGCTCCAGGCCCGGCCAGAGGTCCGGGTCGTGGCGGCGGACCTTGTCCAGGAGATCCCGGATGAAGGCCTCCAGGGAGAAGGGCGGCCCGGGGACCCCGGGGGGAAGGGCGAGGGAAGCCCGCCGGAGAGAGGACAGGAAGGCCCCCATGGCCTTTCCCCGCCAGGCTTCGAAGGCGTAGCCGGGGCGCTCCGGGGAAACGCCCTCCACGAAAGGCCGGAGCATCCAGCATCCTTCCTGCTCCCGGGCCACCCGCCGCCCCGTCCGGTCCCGGCGAAAGGGGTGAACGGATTCCAGCCCGGCCCGTTTCAGTTCCTCCAGGATCTCCGCCTGGCGGTCCTTTCGCGCGATCTCTGCCGGCTCAATTTCCTCGAGAATCCACAGGGATCCGTCTTCATCTTCCAGGACGCGGCGCGTCCGGACGCGCTCGGGGCTGCCGGCGATGAGAAGGTCGGGACGGGACCGCCGCGGGCGGACCCCCCAGAGGGAGGCGAGGCGGTCAGGGCGGGGGAGCGGATTCGTCACGGCGGTCGGAGGGCGTGCCCTTCCTCTTTTTTATCATGATCAGGATGGAGGCGAGGGCGGCCTGGGTCATGCCGGGGATCCGTCCCGCCTGGGCGATGGTCGCCGGGGCGATGGCTTTCAGTTTCTGCCGCAGTTCGTTGGAGAGGCCCGGCACGCCGTCGTAGTCCAGCGACGGCGGGATCGCCGTCTCCTCCTGGGCCTTCATCCTGTCCACCGCTTCCCGTTGGCGCCGGATGTACCCCTCGTACTTGGCCTCGATCTCCATCTGCCGCTTCACCATCCGGTCCGGGGCCGGCTCCCAGCCGTCGAAGACCGCCAGGTCGTCGTAGCCGACTTCTTCCCGCTTGAGGAGATCAAACAGGGAGGCCGGGTTCCGCAGCGGAGGGGTCCCCAGGGAGCGGAGTTTCCGGTTGCTCTCCTCCACCGGGTAGACCCGGGTCGACGAGAGGCGTTTCAGGCCGGAGTCGATGAGCCGGGCCTTCTCCCGGAGGTCCCGGTAGGCCTCGGCGGGCACCAGGCCCAGTTCGTGTCCCTTCCCCATGAGGCGGAGGGCGGCGTTGTCCTCCCGGAGCAGGAGGCGGTATTCCGCCCGGGAGGTGAACATCCGGTAGGGCTCGTCGACCCCCCGGGTGACCAGGTCGTCCATGAGGACCCCCATGTAGGCCTCGGAGCGCCGGAGGAGGAAAGGATCCCGACCCTGGACGGCACAGGCGGCGTTGATCCCGGCCCACAGGCCCTGGGCGGCGGCCTCCTCGTAGCCGGAGGTCCCGTTGATCTGCCCGGCCAGGTAGAGCCCCCGGATCCGCTTGGTCTCGAGGGTCGGCAGCAACTGGGTCGGCTGGATGAAGTCGTACTCGATGGCGTAGGCGTGGCGCATGATCTCCGCCTGCTCCAGCCCCGGCACACTCCGGACGATCCGCTCCTGGAGGTGGGGCGGCATGGAATTCCCCAGGCCCTTGGCGTAGATCTCCTCCGTTTCGAGGCCCTCGAACTCGAGGACCACCGGGTGACTCTCCCGTCCCGCGAAGCGGACGATCTTGTCTTCCAGGGAGGGGCAGTAGCGGGCGCTGGTTCCCCGGATCGTCCCCGAGTAGAGGGGGGACAGGAGGATGTTCTCCCCGATGATGCGGCGGGTCTCCTCCGTCGTGGCGGAGAAGTAGGAAGGGAGGCGCTCCTCCCGAAGCCGCTGGGTGCTGTAGGAGAAGGGCTCCGGGTCCGGGTCGCTGTCCTGGCGGGTGAGGCGGGAAAAGTCGATGGAGGACGCCCGGAGCCGGGGCGGCGTCCCCGTTTTCATCCGTCCCGTCTCGAATCCGTGGGATTTCAGGCATTCCGCCAGGTCCAGCGAGGCGATCTCCCCGGCCCGGCCCGCGGAAATCCGGGTGGTTCCGATGTGGATGAGGCCGTTGAGAAAGGTGCCGGTGGCGATGACGACGGTGCGCCCGGAGTGGACGACCCCGGCCTGGTCGAGGACGCCGGTGACGCGGCCGTCCTCCACCCGAAGGCCCGTGACCAGGGACTGGCGGAGGTGGACCCGCTGTTCCCGTTCCACCACCGCCTTCATGGCCAGGCGGTAGAGCTGCTTGTCGCACTGGAACCGGGAGGAGCGGACGGCGGGCCCCTTGGAGGCGTTGAGGAGCCGGAAGTGGACCGCCGTGCGGTCGGCGATGCGCCCCATCTCGCCGCCCAAGGCGTCGATCTCCTTGACCAGTTGGCCCTTCGCCAGCCCGCCGATGGCGGGATTGCAAGACATCAGGGCCACCGAGTCCAGGTTGATGTTGAACAGCAGGGTCTCGCAGCCCATCCGGGCCGCCGCCAGGGCGGCCTCGCAGCCTGCGTGACCACCGCCGATGACGATGACGTCGCAATCCCGCACCGTTTCGCTCCCCTTGCCCCGGCCGCGTCCGGCATCGCCGGCGGCCTTGCCGGGCGGTGGCCATCGTAGCGAATCGGAAGAGGTGCTGTCAACGAGTTCCCCGCTGTCCCTGTCGTGAGTGGGGATGGTTTGCCGAAAGACGTGCCGTCTCCCGGTACTCGCAGCGGAATTTCCGGGATCGTGCCTCCGGTGCGCCGGCGCGTTCGACGTTTCGTTTCATCGGGGGGGGCCGTTGAACGGTTCGTTCAACGGGAAACCGCTTGCGGGGGGGCCGCAGCGGGCCGTGCGAATATTTTTTCCGGTCGTCATTCCGGATGTTTGTAAGACGCATGCCGCTGTTTTTGAAAAGTGGTATGGCCGTTGCTTGCAACAGCGCGGATCGAAAAACCTCCTTTCCCTGCAAAAAGGTTTGTGTTAAGGGCGGAGGTACAAAATTACTCACCAAAGGAAGAAAGGAGAAACCAAGATGTTCGGGAAATTCGGGAAGAAACTGTTAACACTCTTCGCAACGGTGGCAGCCCTTGTCGTGTCATCTCCGGCGGTCTGGGCCGCCGAGGCGATTCCATCGGGCGATAACTACACGAAGGTCCTCTTTGCAGCGGCGGCCATGCTGGCGGCGGGTATCGGAGTTGGACTGGGTGCCATCGGAGCCGGTGCGGGCATCGGCAATGCGGCGAACGGCGCCTGTATGGCCGTCGGCCGGAACCCCGGCGTTCAGGGCAAGATCATGACCACCATGCTGGTCGGTATGGCCATGGCCGAGTCCTGCGTCATTTACGCTCTGGTCATCGGACTGGTGATCCTGTACGCGAACCCCTTTGCAGCGTTGATCATGAAGTAATGCTGTTTCCGTTAAAAAATCCAATTCTCAGGAGAAGATGATGTCAGATAAGAACACAGACAAGCAGTTCTTCTCTGTCGGTCGGATCTTCTTCCTGCTGGTCGTGATCCCTCTGTCCCTCATGGCGATTCTCATCGCCAACGGGATCTTCAAGGTGGGGGACATGGCGAGGCAAGGAGCCGTGACGGTCCTTGACCAGAAGGCGCAGGAGGAGATCAAGACGCGTGCCATCACCGTTGCAGAGGAGGTTGCCAGCTTTCTGAAGGAACGGGAAAAGGACGTCCTGGTCGCCACGATCATCCCGCCTACGGAAGGGGCCTACAAGGACTTCATTCAGAAGAACACGTCGGCCCTCTGGGTGAAGAAGGACGGACAGATCGTCCGCACGTTCGAGCCCCTGTACACGGAGATGGCGTTCATCGACAATTCGGGCAACGAGGTGATCCGGATTTCCGGGGGAAAGGTGGTGCCCAAGGGCAATCTCAAGAACGTGGCCAGCCCGGCCGGTACGACCTACAAATCCGAGGACTATTTTGCCAAGGCGAAGGCCTTGGGCCGCGGCGAGGTCTACGTTTCGCACCCCGCCGGGTGGTATGTCAGCAAGCAGGATTTCACCAAGGGCAAGCGGTTTGAAGGGATCGTCCGCTTTGTCACCCCCGTCTTCGACAAGTCGGGGACGAGCGGGCTGGTGGAATTGGCCCTGGACATGCGGCACCTGATGAAATTCACCGACAACATCATTCCCACCCAGTCGGGATATGTCCTGGAAGCCGACGCCGCCACGGGCAACTACGCCTTCATGGCGGACAACCGGGGACTGATCGTTTCCCACCCCAACGACTTCCATATTGCCGGCCTGAATCCGGACGGCACCCCGGTTCCGGCGCTGACGGCGGAAAACCAGGCAACCCTGACGAAGGAAGGGAAGGAAGTCCTGGACCTGAACCAGCTTGCCTTCATGGACCCCACCCTTCCGGCCATCGCGAAGGATGCCGCGGCGGGGAATGCGGGGATGAAGCAGTACAAATTTGCCGGCCTGGAGAAGTTCGTGGCCTACGCACCCATCAAGTACTATGCCTCGTCCTATCCGAAGCCCAGCGGATTCGGTTGGATCGGCATGGGCGTCGATGTGGGCAAGTTCAACGAGTTTGCCATGGCGGCGGGCAAGAAGATCCAGGCGGAGACGAAGGCCTGGACGACGACCATCGTGGTCATCATCATCGCCTCCGTCGTGCTCCTTTTCCTCATCATGGCCCTCTTGACCAGGGGCATTTCCCGCTCCATCGCGTCGGAGGTTCCCGCGGGCTCTGAAGCACCGGTGTTCGACGACGACGAAGATTGATCCGAAGAGAGTGAACGAGTTCAAAAGGCCGGCTCATAGCCGGCCTTTTTTTTGGCCCCGGCAATACATTTCCTCAATATCTTGGCTGATCTTTCTGTTTGACTCGAACCGGCAAAATTGGTAGGGAAGGTGCGCAATCCGCAGGAACGCAAACAGTGACCTATCCGGCCCCGCCATTTTTCAACAGGATTCCCTGCACAACGCCGATCGGTGCAGAGGGGAGATTATTGATCGCCCCCGGACGCCGATGCTTCACTATACCCAGAGGAGGTTATGCATGAAAGAGAACAGACTGGTCATGTGGTTCGACGAACTGGAACTGGACGATATCCCCCAGGTAGGCGGGAAGAACGCGTCTCTCGGCGAAATGCGCCGGGAACTCACCTCCAAGGGTGTCAGCATTCCCGACGGCTACGCCGTCACGGCCCATGCATACCGGTACCTCCTGGAGTCCGCCGGGATCGCGGGGAAGATGAAGGATGTCCTGGCGGACCTGGACACCCATGACATCCAGAACCTCTCGGAGCGGGGCAAGAAGCTCCGCAACCTGATCTATGCGGCGGAATTGCCGGGAGACCTGAAGGACGCAATCCTCCAGGGATACAAGAAACTCTGCGAGGAGTACGGCGAGGACACCGACGTGGCCGTCCGGAGTTCCGCCACGGCGGAGGACCTGCCCGACGCCAGTTTTGCAGGCCAGCAGGAGACGTTCCTCAATGTCCGCGGCGAAACCCAGCTCATCGACGCCTGCAAGCGCTGCTTCGCCTCCCTCTTCACCGATCGGGCCATCTCCTACCGGGTGGACAAGGGATTCGACCACCTGTCGATCGCCCTGTCGATCGGGGTGCAGAAAATGGTGCGCTCCGACCTGGCCGCCTCGGGGGTCATTTTCTCCATCGACACGGAATCGGGCTTCCGGAAAGCCATCCTCATCACCGGCGCCTACGGGCTCGGCGAGACCGTCGTTCAGGGGACCGTCAACCCCGATGAATTTTTCGTCTTCAAGCCCACCCTGAAGCAGGGGGCCAGGCCCATCCTCCAGAAGAAGCTCGGCGCCAAGGAAATCAAGATGATCTACGCTGCCGGCAAAGGAGAGGAAGGGACCAAGACGGTATCCGTCCCCGTGGAGGACCGGCGTCGCTTCTGCCTCAACGACGACGAGATCCTGACCCTGGCCCGCTGGACCGCCATCATTGAGGACCACTACTCCCAGAAGGCGGGCTTCTTCAAGCCCATGGACATCGAATGGGGCAAGGACGGCGTCTCGGGGGAGCTGTTCATCCTCCAGGCCCGGCCGGAGACGGTCCAGTCCCAGAAGGACGATGCGGTCCTGGAGACCTTCCTTCTCCAGGAGACGAAAGCGCCCCTGGTGACCGGAACGGCGGTGGGGTCCAAGATTGGTGCCGGCCCGGTGCACATCATTGAAAACGTGAGTGACATCAAGACCTTCAAAAAGGGTGAGGTCCTGGTGACGGACATGACGGATCCCGACTGGGAGCCCATCATGAAGATCGCCGCCGCCATCTTGACCAACAAGGGCGGCCGCACCTGCCACGCCGCCATCGTCAGCCGGGAGCTGGGCGTGCCCTGCATCGTCGGCAGCGGAACCGGAACGGCGGCCCTCCAGGGGGTGAAGGAGGCCACGGTCTCCTGCGCTGAGGGGGAGGTCGGCAAGGTCTACGAAGGGATCCTGAAGTTCGACGTTCAGCGGGTCAACATCCAGAACATGCAGCGCCCCAAGACCCAGATCATGATGAACGTGGGAAACCCCGACGACGCGTTCAGCCTGGCCGCCATTCCCAACGACGGGATCGGCCTGGCCCGTCTCGAGTTCATCATCAACCAGTTCATCCGCATCCACCCCATGGCGCTCATCCAGTTCGACCGCGTCACCGACCCGGACATCAAGAAACAGATCACGGCGCTCACCCAGGGCTACCCGAACATGCCGGACTTCTTCGTCGACAAGCTGGCCCAGGGGGTGGCCAAGATCGGCGCCGCCTTCTGGCCCAACGACGTCATCGTCCGGATGAGCGATTTCAAGAGCAACGAGTACGCGAACCTCATCGGCGGGTCCTTCTTCGAAGACCAGGAGGAGAACCCCATGATCGGCTTCCGGGGGGCCTCCCGCTACTACGACGAGCGCTACCGCGAGGCCTTCGCCCTGGAGTGCGAGGCCATGAAGAAGGTCCGCAACGACATGGGCATCACGAACGTGAAGCTCATGATCCCCTTCTGCCGCACCGTCGAGGAGGGGAAAAGGGTCATCCAGGTCATGGCCGACCGTGGGCTGGTCCAGGGGGAGAACGGCCTCGAACTCTACATGATGGTGGAGATTCCCAGCAACGTGATCCTCATCGA
Source organism: Syntrophaceae bacterium (assembly GCA_041310335.1). GTDB lineage: Bacteria > Desulfobacterota > Syntrophia > Syntrophales > PHBD01 > PHBD01. The sequence continues at coordinate 33,559 of JBFYXW010000020.1, forward strand.
GGAGTTCGGCAAGATCTTCGACGGCTTCTCCATCGGCTCCAATGACCTCACCCAGCTGACCCTGGGGCTCGACCGCGACTCGGCCCTCGTCAGCCACATCTTCGACGAGCGGAACCAGGCGGTGATGGACCTGGTGCGGATCGCCATCACCAAGTCCCGCAAGATGGGCAAGAAAATCGGCATCTGCGGGCAGGCCCCCAGCGACTACCCCGAGTTCGCCAAGTTCCTGGTCGAATGCGGGATCTCCAGCATCTCCCTCAATTCCGACACGGTCATCAAGACGACCCTGGAGATCCTGGAGACGGAGAAGGCCCTGGGCATCACGAAGTAATCACCGTGGAGAGGGCGGGACTACCCGTCTGATCTCGATCCAAGGGGTTCCGGAGTGCGTCCGGGGCCCCTTTTCTTATGTGGCCGCCTTTTCGGTCGCGCCCCCAAGGATGTGCGATAGCGTCGAGGCGCGAGGGCTGTCACGGGGGCTTCCGGCGGTCGCGGAAGCTTTTCCGCGATCCGTTGTTGGCGAACCCGAACGCCGGAGGGATGGAAAAGCTTCCCAATGCTCCCTCTGGAAACCCCCGGCCGCGCCCCCGCGGCTGAGCGGCTTCTTCCGTTGCAACAGAAAAAGAAGGGGGCGAGCTTTTGCGCTCACCCCCTTCGGTCTTGCTCTACTCCCGGAATGCTATCTCATGCTCAGGAGCTTGCGGGAAATGACCACCCGCTGGATCTCGTTCGTTCCCTCGTAGATCTGGCAGATCTTGGCGTCGCGCATGTGCCGCTCCGCCGGGTATTCCTTGCAGTACCCGTAGCCGCCGAAGATCTGGACGCCCTCGATGGCGGCCTTCATGGCGACGTCGGAGGCGTACATCTTGGCCATGGCGGACTCTTTCTCGTAGTCCAGATGGTTGTCTTCCATCCAGGCGGCCCGGAGGAGCAGGAGCTCCGCCGCGTCGAGTTCCGTCGCCATGTCGGCCAGCTTGAACTGGATGGCCTGGAAGGTCGAGATGGGCTTGCCGAACTGCACCCTCTCCTTGGCGTAGTTCAGGGCGTCTTCGAGGGCGGCCTTGCCGATGCCGCAGGCCTGGGAGCCGATGCCGATGCGGCCGCAGTCGAGGCCCATCAGCATCTGCTTGAATCCCTGACCGACCTTGCCCAGCATGTTTTCCGCCGGAACCTCTGCATCCTCAAAAACCAGTTCGGCCGTGCCGGAGGCCAGGATGCCCATCTTCTCTTCGATCTTTCCGATGGAGAACCCCTTCGTGTTCTTCAGATCGACGATCAGATTGATGACCGCTTTGTATCCCTTGGTCGAATCCGTTGTGCAGGCCAGGACGCAGTACTGGGCAACGTTGCCGTTGGTGATGAATCGCTTGGTACCATTGAGAACGTACTTGTCTCCTTTCAGCTCCGCCTTGCAGGCAAGCGCACCGGCATCGGAACCGGCGCCCGCTTCCGTCAGGGCGTAGCAGCCCTCGACCTTTCCGCTGGCGACGGGGGTCAGGTACTTGATCTTCTGCTCTTCCGTCCCGAAGGTGTTCACGGGGAAGCCGTAGAGCGAGTTGTTCACGGAGACGATGACGCCGCAGCTCGCGCAGGCCTTGGAGATGGCGATCATGGCGTGGACGTACGTCACCGTGTCCATCCCGGCCCCGCCGTACTCGGTGGGAATCGCGACGCCCATGATGCCCATCGCGCCCAGCTTGCGGCAGATTTCCTCGGGATGCCGGTGGGTGTGGTCCAGTTCCGCTGCAATGGGCTTGATTTCCGTTTCGGCGAACCGGGTTACCTGGTCCTTCACCATCTGTTGTTCTTCTGTCAGACCGAAATTCATGATACCCCCCTTTCAGAAATGTGGTTGAAAAATGCCGGATCCGCACCAGCGGTTCCACACGGCCCCCCTGGGCCGCGCCTGGCCGCCGCCTGCGTTTTCTTTTCAGCAGCCCTTGTAGTTGGGTTTCCGCTTCTCCAGGAAGGCCCCCATTCCTTCCTTTTGATCGTCGGTGCTGAAGCACTGGGCGCAGCACTCCGTCTCCAGGCGGTTGGCGTTGTCCAGGGAGAGGTCGTAGCCGAAGTTCATGGCGTGCTTGGCCATCTTGAGGGCGAAGCCCGGGAGACGGGCCATCTTGGCCGCGAACTTCATGGTCGCCGGCATCAATTCCTCGGCGGGGAAGAGACGGTTCACGAGACCGATCTCATAGGCCCGCTGGGCGTCGATCTGGTCGCCCCCCATGATCAGTTCCTTGGCGCGGCCCAAGCCGATCAGCCGGGGCAGACGCTGGGTTCCCCCCCACCCGGGGATGAGGCCGATCAGGATTTCCGGTTGGCCGAAACGCGCCTTGTCGGAGGCGAAACGCATGTCGCAGGACATGGAGATCTCTGTGCCGCCGCCGAGGGCAAAGCCGTTGACCGCGGCGATGGACGGCTTGGGCAGCGTCTCGATGAGGCGGAGCGTCTCGTGTCCCAGCTCCATGAACGCCAGGGCCTGCTGGGGCCGGAGGTTCTGCATCTCCGAGATATCCGCGCCGGCCACGAAGGCCCGGTCCCCGGAGCCCGTGAGGACCAGGACCTTGACGGCGTCGTCGTTCTTGCAGATCGTCGCCGCCTGGTAGAGCTCCGTCATGGTTTCGGAGTTCATGGCGTTGAGGGCCTTGGGCCGGTTGAAGGTGATCGTCGCGACCCCTTCCTCCACCTGGAAAATGAGGTTCTTGAACTCCATCAAACTGCCTCCTTTCTGAGTTTCGCTTCCCCCTTTGTTTTGGAAGGCCGCTTCCCCCCGGCGGGGCCGGGGAGAAGCGGTGATAGGACGGTTGGTTAGACGTTTTCCAGGACGATGGCCATGCCCTGCCCGCCGCCGATGCACAGCGACGCCAGTCCGAGCGGCACGTTCCGCTTCTTCATCTGCATGGCCAGCGTATAGGTGATGCGGGCGCCGGTGCAGCCGATGGGGTGGCCGATGGAGATCCCGCTGCCGTTGAGGTTCGTGATGTTGAGGTCTATGCCGAGTTCCTTGACGCAGCCCAGGGCCTGGCAGGCGAAGGCCTCGTTGAGCTCGATGAGGCCGATGTCTTTCATGGTGAGGCCCAGGTTCTTGAAGACCTTCCGCACCGCCGGGATGGGGCCGAGGCCCATGTAGGCCGGGTCGATTCCGCCGGAGGCCCAGCCCTTGATCTTGACCAGGGGCTTCAGGCCCAGCTCCTTGGCCTTCTCGGCGCTCATGATCACCATGGCGGCGGCCGCGTCATTGATGCCCGAGGCGTTCCCCGCCGTGACGGAGCCATCCTTCTTGAAGACCGGCGCCAGCTTGGCCATCTTTTCGAGGGTCGTGTCCATGGGCCGCTCGTCCACGTTGAAAACCTTCGGGTCACCCTTCCTCTGGGGGATGACGATGGGGACGATCTCGTCGGCCACGGCGCCGCTGGCGATGGCCGCCCGGGCGCGCCGGTGGCTCTCGTAGGCCAGCTGGTCCTGCTCGGCTCGGGAGATCCCGTACTTGGCGGCGATGTTCTCCGCCGTGAAGCCCATGTGGTAGGCGTTGAAGATTTCCCAGAGGCCGTCGTGGACCATCAGGTCCGTGATCTTGCCGAAGGGCATGTTCATCCGGAAGCCCCAGCGGGCGTCGGCCACGGCGTAGGGGACGTTGCTCATGTTCTCCATCCCGCCGGCGACGACGATGTCGGCGTCGCCCATCATGATGGACTGGGCCGCCAGGGCGATGGCCTTCATCCCCGAGGCACACACCTTCTGGACGGTGAAGACGTTCGTCTCCTCCGGCAGGCCCGCGTAGATGGACGCCTGGCGGGGAGGGTTCTGGCCCGCGCCGGCGGTGAGGACGTTGCCCATGATGACCTCGTCGATGTAGACGGGCGTCAGGGAACTGTCGTAGTCGTAATGCTTCTTCTGGATGTCCGTCATGTCGAACTCGCCGAAGACGTCGGGACGGCAGGACTTGATGAAGTCGTTGATGGCCGGCCGGAGTCCCGCCCGCTTGACGGCTTCCTTGATGACGACCCTGCCCAGTTCCACGACGGAGACCCCCTTGAGGGACCCTCCAAACT
>JBFYXW010000021.1:0-3120 GCA_041310335.1 Syntrophaceae bacterium
GCCGGGCGGGTCCTCCCCGAGGCGAGGGATTTTGTCCTGGCCAACCGGTCCGCGCTGCGGAAGGTCCCCACGGCCCTCTTCGTCGTGTGCATGACCCTCAAGGACGACACGCCGGAGAACCGCAAGGTCGTGGACGCCTACCTCGATCCCCTCCGCGCCGAGGTGACGCCTGTCGCCTCGGGCCTCTTCGCCGGCCGGCTGGATTACTCCCGCCTGGGGTTCTTCACCCGTCTCGTCGCGAAATACATGGCCAACGCCCCCGAAGGGGACTACCGCGACTGGCCCGCCATCGAGCGGTGGGCCGAGAACATCGCCCCCCTGTTGTGAAATTCGGGGATGCTTCCCACGGTTCCGGATTTTTCGTTGCCCCACACCTCAAACATGTCTGCCGACTCCGGGGTCGATCATGATGCCCGTCGAGGAACTTCTCGAAATGCGCGGGGCCGCCGAGTACGTCCTCAACGGCCTGATGTGCGGCTGCATCCAGATGTCCGTCGAGGCCTCCCGGGGCCACCGGGAACTGGCGGACCGGTTCTGCTTCGAGAACGGGGAGGTCCTCGACCGGGCCGACCACGAGGAGGCCCGCCTGAACATCTTCCACCTGATCGGCCTGATCGACCGGGCCATCGAGGCGGGGCGGGCCGTGGAACAGGGGGAGAGGCAACCGTTACCCGGCTGAAACCGGGTGCCCTTTCTTTCCGCGGATGGCCGGAACATGGGAACAAAGAGCCACGCCGAGCTGGCGGCCTTCCTGGCCGCCGGTCAGCCCTCCCGGACTGTCCCGACCCCGGAGGGCGACTTCGTAGTCGTCTTCCACCCCCGGGTACAGAAGTGGGTCTCCCGGCGCCTGACGGGAGAGACGATCGCCCGGATCCGGGAAGAGCTCGCCCCGTCCCTGGAGATCCCCCTGACAGCGGAGGGCTTCGCCCGGGCGGCGGACCGGCGGACCGACGGGAAGCGGGACGAGACGCACTACGACACCGTCTGGGTCCGCGACGCCGTGTGGGTCTTCTTCGCCCTCCGGGAGCGCCCCGACCGGCGCCCCGACGCCCGGCGACTCCTCCTGGCCCTCTGGGACTACTACGCCACGCCGGCCCAGCTCCGGCGCTTCGACGACGTCATCGCCCGCCCCCGCCTCGCCGCCGACATGATGCGGGTCCCCCGCATCCGCTTCGACGTCCACCCCCACGGTCCCGACGACGTGCTGGCCGACGACGGGCGGCCCCAGGTCTGGAACCACAAGCAGAACGACGCCCACGGCCTGTTTCTCCTCGCCCTGGCCGAGGCGGCCCGGGACGGGACGATCGGCCCCGGGGACCTGGAGGCGGCGCGGCGGGAGGTCCTGCTCCGCTTTCCCGCCTTCTTACGGCGCATCCGCTTCTGGTCCTGCGAGGACGCCGGGATGTGGGAGGAACTGGAGCGGTGCAACACCTCGAGCATCGGGCTGGTCACCCGGGCGCTCCAGTCGTGGAGGGACCTGCTCTATTCCAAGGATGGGGAGACGGCGGCAGGGCCCTTCCGCGCGGCCTTCCTCCGGGCCCTCGAGACGTCCGCGGGCGCCTGGAGGGGGGAGTGGCGGGACGAGGCCCTGGGACGCCTGGCCCGCCGGGGGTTCGGGACGGTCAGGCGCCAGCTCGCCCTGGGCGGTGAGTCGCCGGACTACGATCCCTGCGACATTCGGTTCCGGAGAGCCGACGCCGCCCTCCTGGCCCTGCTGGTTCCGTCGCCCCTGGCGGGCCTCCGGGAGAGGGACTTCCGGCACATTCTCGCCATCGTGGAGACCCTCCGGGGACCCGCGGGGATCCTCCGCTACCGGAACGACAGCTACCAGTCGGGGAATTACTGGATCCGGCCGCCGGGGAAGGGTGAAGCCGGGGACGACAGGGTGGAGGGTTCCTCCTCCCGCTCCGCCTTCCTGAAGCGCGGGGAGGACCTGATCCCGGGGACGGAGGCCCAGTGGTTCTTCGACAGCCTCCTGGTCCTGGCCCGGCTGCAACTGGCCGCGACGGCCGCCGACGGCCGGAGGAGGGAGCAAGACCGCTTCCTGGCGGCGATTCACCTGAAGCGGGCCCTCGGCCAGCTCACCGGGTCCTTCGGCGGGGACCCCCCCCGGGCGGCCAACGGGGAGGTCCTGGCGCCGCTCCTTCCCCCCGAGAGCATCAACACCGTGGTGCTGCGGGGCCGGACTTTCTGGCTGCCCTCCCCGATCACCCCCCTCAACTGGGCCCGGGCGGCCCTGGACATGGCCCTGGCCCGCTTCGAACGGGACGCTCCAACGGACCCCGGAACATAGCGGCGACGATCTGCCGCCGGGCCGGCCTGCTCGCTCCTTTCTCCCCGGTCCTCCCCTCGCGGCGCCGGGGGTGTGCCTCACCCCGGGTCCTCGTCGGGGAGGCGGATGACGTGGAGGCACTTTTCCAGCCCCACGGCCCGGAACTTGTCGCGGACGATGGCCTCGAGGGTGCGGCTCGCGTCCGTGGCCGGCTTTGGCGTGGTGCACGACAGGACGAGGCGCCCTTCGTACCGGTCGAAGCTGGACCGCACCGTGTCGTGGGCCAGGCGGACGATGCCCGTCAGGGAGAGGTCCCGGTCCTGGAAGACGAGGGTGCGGGTCAGGATCATCGTGCGGACATACCCCGGCAAGCCGAAGTGCCCGGCCAGACGCTCTCCCAGGTAGGGATGGTAGGCGTCGATGAACCCGTCGTCCAGCGCCCCCTGTTCGTCCCCCGTCGTCTTCCGGTAGACGAGGAGCCCCTTTCGGCCCATTTCCAGCATCATGCCCCCCAGCTCCGCCTTCCGCACGGCATCCTCCCGGAAACCCGTCTGGATGGCCAGGACCTGCGCCATCACGGACGTGGCGTAGGAGCGGGCGAAGAGGAGTTCCAGTTCCGGGTCGCCCCGGGAGTGGTGGAAGACCGCCAGGGCCAGGATGAGGGCCTTCACCTGGTGGAGACCGAGGCGGTTGACCACCTCGAAGAAAGTCTTGGCGTCGCCCCGGCGGAGGGTGCCCAGGAAGACGGCGTTGGCGATGCCGAACAGGGACAGGCAGATCTCCTCGCCGATCTTGCCGCGGAGGGCCTCGATCTCCTCCCGCGGGGCATCGGGGTTGTCAAGGGTCTG
>JBFYXW010000022.1:0-5432 GCA_041310335.1 Syntrophaceae bacterium
CCGGCGGTCGAAGGAGCGCTGTGGACGAGACGCCATGGCGTGCACGCCATGATTCATCCATGAATAACAACTGTTTGGTGCCTTTCTTTGCCTTGACATTTCCCGGGAAATCATCAAGAAAAGGGTGCACAAGCGTGGAGGCGGGAACCGTCCCGGAGGTGCCTGGGCTTCGGACTCCGGGCCACGCAAGCGATCCGGTCCGCGTCGATGTTCGGTTCTTCGGTTATCGGGATAAGAAAAGGACGCCGCCATGTTGAGTTTTCTTCACCTCTTTTCAAAGCCGCCCAGCCTGAAGCACCTTCCCCTCAACCGTTATCAGGTGGATGCTTCTCTGGACCGTCTCGTCACCGGGGTGGACAATATCCACATCGACGTCCACATCAGTCCTCACGTTCAAAACACTGTCAGGCGGACGGTTGCGCTGCTGGTCATCAAGCACAGCGGAACGGAACACTTTTTCAAGGAGTATCAAAGAGACACGTTAAAGAATGAAATCAACACGCTGAGGAACGTTTGCGGGGACGTTCTGATGGACGGGATCAACCGGGCCAAATCGGCGTCGGAGGTTCAAATCGATTTTCTGGGGCAGGCATCCCTGGCAAAACTGTTCCTGGAGGAAATCCGGGATCAATATGAAATATTCATAACGAAATTCAAGGAAGTCATCCGAAATTTTGAACTGTCTCATGAGCACGACTCGATCGAGTCCTTCAAGATGAAGGAGAAGCTGAATGAGTTGAAGTTCAACCAAAAGCGCATTCTGCTTCGGGTCGGAGACGAACTGTTCCGCGTCATGACGGACGTCACCGAGCGAAACCTGCGGAACATGCGACAGTCGAATTTTCGCCCCGAGCACATCCTGCCGGACAATTTCTTCCTCAATCCCGTCCTGTACACGGACGACATGGCGGACGATCTTTTCCTGCTCGAAGCCTATGTCCTGATGGGTCAGCGGTCCGAAGACCCGGATCATTATCAGAAAATTCTGTCCTTGATGTACGACCTCCTGGAAAAGACGGACCTGGGCCAGGGCGGTGCGGGCAACGAAGGGGCGGGCGGCGAAGAAAGGACGGAAGAGAACGTCCCGCGCGGGGGAGGAAACGCGCTGGATCCGTGGATCATGGACGTCGACAACATGGACCGGATGTTCAACTACGTAGATTCCCGCGACCGATACGAGAGATTCAAAAAAAACGGGGAGTCCCGGGATCTGCTCAATGAAATCCGGTCTCAGATGAACGTTCAAAAGAGGCTCCTGGATCTCTTTTACCACAGGTTCAAGAAGTCACGCGTGATGACGAGGATCGTGGCGGCCTACGAAATGAGGGCGATCTACGGCAAGTACTGTCCCCCGCTGCGGCTGCACCAGGTGCGTGAGTTCCTCGTCGAGCGGAACTCGAGAAAACCGATTGCCCGGCAGTTGAGGAGTTGGAAGCCGGATTCACTGGTACCCCTTCAGGACATGATCCGCCAGATACGGAAATGCTCCGTTTCCAAAAGGAAGCAGCACCTCCTGTGTTTTCTGAAGGATTTTTCCCGTTATCACAGGGACCTGCGGAATTATCGGCTTATGAGGGGCTTGATGGACCGGATCGGCCTCGTAAAGGAGGAGAAAATCCTGGTGCTGTCCCGGGAAAACCGGTCCCTGTATGAGTATCTGCTGCCAGCCGAACGGGTCAACGAGGAGCGGCCGATCGCCAACCACGTGATCGTCAAGGCGGATATCCGGGGATCCGTGGACATCACGCACACGATGGTTTCCCGGGGGCTCAACCCCGCCTCCTATTTCAGCCTCCACTTCTTCGACCCCATCTCCGAAATCCTTTGCGACTACGGCGGGTCCAAGGAGTTCATCGAGGGCGACGCGATCATCCTGTCGATCTTCGAGCACGAGGACACGCCGCAGGGCTGGTACGGCGTGGCCCGGGCTTGCGGACTGGCCGTCCGGATGCTCCAGATCGTCCAGCAATACAATGTGAAGAGCCAGAAGCACGATCTGCCCATCCTCGAACTGGGGTTCGGCATCTGCTACAAGCAGGGTCCTCCGATGTTCCTGTTCGACGGCGACTCCCGGATCATCATTTCCCCGGCCATCAACCTGGCGGACCGGCTGTCGAGCTGCAACAAGATGCTGCGGAAGCGGTTCAAGGACCAGAACCGGAAGTTCAACCTGTATGTGTTTCAGGATGCGCCGGAGGAAGCGCTCAGGGACACGGCCGACGACCTGTCCCTCCGCTACAACCTCAACGGGATCGAACTCAGCCGGGAGGGGTTTGCCAAACTGTCCCAGGAAATCAACCTGCAGAGCGTTCCGTACCGGGTTGACGGGAATGAAACCGTCAACCTCTATACGGGAACGGTGCCGACCCTGAGCGGCGGATACCAGCGCCTCGTCATTCGGGAGGCCAGCGTGCTCCAGGTCAACCCCGAAACGATGGAGGTGGTCTCAGAGACGCCCAGGAAATACTATGAAGTCTGCGCCCAGCCGGAGATCCTCGAATTCATAAGGAACAACGTGCAGGCGTGAGTGAAGCGCCCAAGTGTCGCGCGGATGGCGCGTGCCTCCGGTGGCGCACCGGCGGATGCACGAAAATCACCTTCGCGCCCTTTGCGTCCCCGTCCCACGAAATTTCCGCGCCTCCGGGCTTTTCCCCCGGGACGCCTCGCCGCCCGGTTCCGCTTCAGCCCAGGTAACTTGAAACATCGACATCGTCGACCTGATCCGGCGTGAGGTAGCGTTTGGCGTACCGCAGATACACGCCGGAAGTCAGGAACAGGTCAAACAGATCCGGATCGATGTGCCTGTCCTTTTTGAAGAACGACAGGATTTTCACCGACTCGGAGAGCGTCTTGGCCTTCTTGTAGGGACGGTCCGAAGCGGTGAGGGCCTCGAAGATATCGGCAATGGCCATGATGCGGGCTGGCACCGACAGGTCCTCCAGGGTCATGCGGCGAGGGTAGCCGGACCCCGTCAGCGTCTCGTGGTGGGTGCCCGCGTATTCGGTGACCCTTTGCAGTTCTCTCGGGAAGGGAAGGGCATCCAGCATGACGATGGTCTGGATGATGTGCTCGTTGATCTTGAAGCGCTCCTCTTCCGTGAGGGTGCCCCGCGCCACGCAGAGGTTGGTGATCTCCCCGAAGTTGTAGAGATTCTCCGGAACCTGCACCTTGAATCCATACTTGGGGTCGAGGGACTTGTCGATGCCCCGGGGAATGACATGGCAGGGCTTGTCGGCCAGCAGGGTTTCCACCGCCGGCAGTTCGGAGACGGGCATGCTTTCGTAGCGCCGCAGCTCTTCATGGGACAGGCCGAGTCGGTCGTCGAAGTTGCGCAGCCAGGTCTGTCCGGCGATCCGCTTGAGTCGCTCGATGCGCTCCGGGGCCATGAATTCGCCGCCGATGTTGCATTCCGCCACGAAGGCGAAGTCGTCGATCAATCGGGCGCGGCGCGCGCGGTATTCCCGGATGGCCGTGTCGGGGTCGACGCCGCCCTGGACCGTCTTCAGGTAGGCGATCTCGGCGTCCCGGAGCAGCACTTCGAACCGCATGCGCACCTCGTGGATACGGTTGTAGATCGTCTCGAGTTTGGTCGCCTTGTCGACCACGTACTCCGGGGTCGTGACCTTGCCGCAGTCGTGGAGCCAGGCGCCGATCCGGAACTCCCGCCACTCGTCGTCCGTGTGGAAGTCGAAGTCCGCGAAGGGCCCCTCCTTTGCCCGGGCGGCCTCCTCCGCCAGCATGATCGCCAGTTCCGGCACCCGTTCGCAGTGGCCGCCGGTGTACGCGCTCTTCGCGTCGATGGCGCCCGCCACGAGCCGGATCAGCGAATCCATCAATGTCCGCTGCGCCTGCAGCAGGTTGTAATTGTCCAACGCGACCGCCGACTGGGAGGCCAGCGCCTCGACGAAGCCCACCAGTTCCCTTGGAAACGGAATGACCTTTCCGGATTCCGGGTCGAGAGCGTTCATGAACTGCAGGACGCCGATGACTTCGCCCTCCCGCGGCGACATGGGGACCGTCAGCATCGATTCGGTCCGGTATCCGGTCATGGCATCGAAGCGGTGCGAACCGCTCAGATCGAACCGCTTTTCAGAGTAGACGTCGTCGATGACGACGGTTTCGTTGTGAATCGCCGCGTAGATGGATACATACGGTTCGTTCAGTTCCCGCGTGGCCGGGTCCCGGAAGGGGATCTCGAACGCGGGCAGCGCGTCGTCCTTCGTGCGCAGGGCGAATGCCAGCGATCCATGGTCCGTCGCGAGGTACATCGTTCCGGCGTCGCAGTTGCACAACTGCTTGCCGCTGAAAAGGATGTGCCGAAGCAGTTTCTGCCGGTCACGCTCCCGCGACAGCAGGATGCCGTTCTCCACCAGGTTCGCCAGCTTCTGCTCCGCCACCGTCAAGGCCTGGGTGCGCTGATGGATCGTCCGCTTCATGACCTTGTGGGCCTGGCTCAGGGCGATGACTTCGTACAGGATGGTGGGAAGGCGCCCGACCTCGCCGGAAAAATCCAGGTTCGATATCCGCTCCGCGTCCTGGGCGAGAATGCTGAGGGAGCGCCCGACCCGGCGCGCACCGAGGGCGGCGAGGGGGATCACGACCAGCAGGAAGGCGATCGTCACGATGATGACCTGGTTCCGCGCCGCGACGATGGGACCGGAGAAGTCGCGCATCGGCGCGAAGGCCCCGATGCGGAACTCGGAACCCGGTGCGGCGGGGTAGGCATAGTAGGCGAACACGAACTTCTCTCCCTCGACATCGACGACCCGAGCCTGCGTTGGGTCGTTCCCGCCGTTCCAGGTTTCCAGAACTGCTAGGTGTGGGTTGCCGGCCCGGGAGATCGGCGTCAATGCGGCTACGTTTTTCAGGCTGTAGGCGGGGGATGCGCTATAGTGAGCCAGGATGCGATTGTGGTGGTCGAGAACCACGATGGCGCTACCCGGCGTCAGCGGGATTTTCGCCAGAAAGTCGCGGAGCGATCCGAGGCTCAGGTCTGCTCCCAGGACCCCGATTCCTCCCCGGAGGGGACTGGATACCGTGATCCCCGGTTCCCGGGAAGAGGCAAAAAGATACGGGTCCGAGATGGCGACGGGCGGCGACTGCGTCGCCCCCTCGTACCAGAGCCGCTGGGTCGGGAAATACTGGGTTGGCCCCTCTCGTGAACCGATGATCTGCCGGTCGGCGGACCAGAACTGCCAGGATTCGACGCGCTCCCCCCCCGTCGTCCGGGTGATCTTCCGCACGGCGAAATGCGTGTTCCCGGGTGCTTTCAGGGAGACCAGCAGGTTCATGTTGCCCCGGGCATGGATCACCTGAAAGAAATCATCGTTTGCGAGCCCGAAATAGACGGAGTACAGGCTTTCCTCGCTCTTCAGAAGGGACAGGAAGGTCACCACCATATCCCGATCGTTCAGGCGTCTCCCTTGGGCGAA
>JBFYXW010000023.1:0-12635 GCA_041310335.1 Syntrophaceae bacterium
ATGATGAACCGGGGCGTCTCCGGACCCAGTTTCCCCCAGGTGATCTTCTCGTTCGGAACGGCCCCCGAGTAGGAACCGTAGCTCGTCGTGGAATCGCTGATCTGGCAGAAGTATCCCCAGACGGGGACGTTCCGGTTCCGGATGTCCTCCCGGATCAGCGGCACGACGCAGATGGCGAAATCCCCGGCGATCCCGCCGCCGATCTGGAAGAACCCGAGGGGGCCGGCCTGCGATTCGTGTTCGTACCACCGGACCAGTTCCATCATGTACTCCACGCCTGTGCGTACGGTGTGGACGTTCCCGATCTTCCCCTGAAGGCAGAATGAGGCGAAGGTGTTTCCCAGGGTCGAGTCCTCCCAGCCGGGAACGAAGATGGGCAGGTCGCGCTCGCAGGCCGCCATCACCCAACTGTCCGCCGGGTTTGCCTCGCGGAGGTCCTCCCGGTGGCGGCGGACGAGGCGATACAGGAACTCGTGGGGGAAAAACCGCTCCCCTCCCCGGTCGCAGGCCATCCAGTCCTCGCCGACCATGCCCTCCAGCTTCCGCATGGCCTCCGTCGAGATGGAGGTGTCCGTCACGCGGTGGAGAAGCCGGCCGTACAGATCCTTTTCCTGTTCGGGGGTGAGGGAGCGGTAATCGGGAAGGTCCAGGCGGCGGGTTTCTACCAGGTTGAAGAGGTCTTCCTCCAGGTTGGCACCGGTGCAGGAGATGGCGTGGATCTTGTCGCGGCGGATCATCTCGGCGAGGGAAATGCCGAGCCGGGCCGTGCTCATGGCGCCGGCGAGACTGACCATCATCCGGCCGCCCGCCTCCAGGAACCGCTTATAGGCCTCCGCCGCCTGCACCACCGTGGCGGCGTTGAAATGCCGGTAGTGCCGCTGCATGAAGGCCTTTATGCTCACCGTCATCCTCCATCACCCGCCGCCTCCAATCTGTTCAAGAGCCCCTGCCCGGGGCAGGCCGGTTTGCCCGCTTCGGGGTCCCCCGGAAGCGGACAGGCCGTGTCAAAAAGACGCGTGACTATACGGATTTTTGTGCGCCGCGTCAAGACAAAGAATGGGAATAGACAGAGGAAACCCTTTGCGGGAGCGGGTTTGGGCAATTTCTTGTAGTATCGGGATCCTCCGGGCAGAACGGCCCGGTTGCCCCTCAGAGGAGAAGCTGGTTGTCCTTCGACCGCGACTCCCCGACGGAGAGGACGTAGATGGCGGGCTTCCCCAGGACGGGGCAGCGGTTCTCGCAGATACCGCAGCCGATGCAGCGCTCCAGGTCCACCCGGGGCTGCCGGACCGTGACCGGGCGCCCGTCCCGGTCCTTCACCACGACCTCCTCGAGGAGGACGGCCTTCTGCGGCGTGGGGCAGACCTCCTCGCAGACGATGCACGGGACGGCGTGGGCCCAGGGTAGGCAGCGTCCCGGGTCGATCATGGCGAGGCCGATCTTCACGTACACCTTTTCCGCCAGGGGAAGGCGGCGGATCGCCCCCGTGGGGCACACCTGCCCGCAGAGGGTGCAACGGTATTCGCACCAGCCGACCCGGGGCACCAGGACGGGGGACCAGACCCCCTCCAGGGCCGCTTCCCCGAGGGCCGGCTGGAGGCCGCCGGTGATGCAGACCTTCATGCACTCCCCGCACTTGACGCAGCGCCGCAGGAACTCCGCCTCCTCGAGGGACCCGGGGGGACGGATCAGCCGCGGGTCCGTCTGGCCGGCCCGGGACGGGGCCGTGCGGAGGAGGGGAACGGCGACGACACCCGATGCGGCGGCGGCGACGATGCGGCGCCTCCCGAGATCGAGGGCGGCGGAGCGGCCGGGCCTCCCGAAGCCGAAGGTCACGGCATTCTTCGGGCAGGCGTCGTCGCAGTTCCCGCAGAGGTAGCACTCCGCCTTCCGCCACTCCTCCCGGCTCTGGGGCGAAGCCCCCCCTTCGCAGTCACGGATGCACGCACCGCAGGAATCGCAGCCTTCGCTGACGGACCGGGAGAGGACGGACCAGCGGGAGAGGATCCCCAGGAGCGCCCCGAGGGGACAGAGGTAGCGGCACCAGAAGCGCCGCTCCCGGAGGTTGAGGGCCAGGATCCCGAGAAACAGGACGCCCAGGAAGAACCCCTGGTTGAACCGGGGCTGCTGCAGGGAAAGGACGCCGGGCCGGAGGATCCCGAGAGTCCAGTCCGCCGCGGGCGCCAGGCCCGGGACCGGCCAGCGGGACACCCCGTCGAGGACCGCCGTCACGGCCCACTGGAAGGCCGGGTAAATCGACAGGGACAGCGAGCGGACCAGGAGGCAGAGGGGGTCGAAGATCCCCGCCACCTGGAGGGTGAAGGCCGAGGAGGCGAGGAGAAAGACCAGGAGGAGGTACTTCAGCCGGAAGCGTCCCCAGGGGGCAGCCCGCCGGCGCTTCGGGGTCGCGGCGCCGGCAAGGTTGTGGAGCGTCCCCAGGGGGCACACCCAGCCGCAGAAGAACCGGCCCAGGAAAACCGTCGCCAGGGCCACGGCCCCCGCCAGGAGCATCGCCGGGAGGACGTCGCGGCTCGACAGGATCGCCGTCAGGGCCAGGAGGGGGTCGGCGTCCAGGAAAAACTTGACGGGATACCCGAGCTGGTCGGCCCCTTTCGACTCCGTCTGGAGGAAGAGCCACAGGAAGAGGAGGAGGAACAGGGCCTGCGATGCGAGGCGCGCTTTCCGGACCACCGTTTTCCGGCCCTCCCTTTCTCAGGCCTGGATGCGCCGAACCCTCTGGCGGGAGAGCCGCATGTTCCCCAGGCCGGCCTCGTGGCCCAGGCGGACGCATCCCAGGGCGTCCTCCTTGAGACCGAAGAGGGTGCTGCCGAAGGCGTCCACGGCCACCTGGTCCCGGCCGACCGCCACCGTGTTCAGGGGGCGAACGTCCGCCAGGTCTCCGCCCGTGGGTCCGTTGGCCACCAGGATCCGGACGGCGTCGAGGACGACCAGGGCGGGCCGGACGGTCCGGGCCATGTCGACGAGGCACGGGTCGATCCGCTGGTGGATCCGGCCCCGCCAGCCGCCCATCACGCCCATCCAGTTCTTCATCCCCAGGGTGAGGATAGACGTTCCGTGGACCTTCGCGATGGGGACGTTGATGATCTTGTCGGCCTCGAAGATCTCCGTGTAGAGGGGCCAGGACTTGAGCGTCTCGCCCTGGATCTTCATTTCCCGGAACTTCCGGTCCTCCACGAAGTGCAACTCGGCCCCGGCGGCCGCTGCGGCGTCGGCGATGCCGCTCTGCTTGTAGGCCCTCCGGGGGCTGCTGACGGTGTGGTCGAAGACCCTCACCTTCTTCGCCCCCGCCTCGAAGCAGAGCCGCACCAGGGTGCCCACCACTTCGGGATTCGTCGTGGCGGCGTACTCGGGGGTCCGGTCCCAGCCGATGTTGGGCTTGATCACCACGACGTCGCCCCGGGACACGAAGCGGCGCATACCCCCGAAGGCGTCCACCGCCGCCCGGGTGATCCGGGTGGGGGAAGGCCCCTGGGCAACCACCAGGTCCGGCGCCTCGGCGGCTCCCGCCTTCCCCGGAACCAGGATTCCCGGGAGCGCCAGGGAGACCCCCGCGACGGCGGCGGATTTCAGGAATTCCCTGCGGTCCATGTTCCCCACCTCCTGGGCCGCATTGTCATCGATCCACTCCGGGGGGTCAAGAAGAAGGTTTGTGCTCCCGGTACCAGGCGACGGTCTTCCGCAGCCCCTCCCGGAAATCCGTCCGGGCCCGGAAACCGAATTCCCGGGCGGCCCGGGTCGTGTCGAGCATGCGCCGGGGCTGGCCGTCGGGCTTGGTCGCGTCCCAGACGATCCGGCCCTGGAATCCCGTCAGCTCCACGACCAGTTCCACCAGGTCCCGGATGGAGATCTCGAAGCCCGCCCCGATGTTGACGGGGTCGCTCTTGTCGTAGCGCTCCATGGCCGCCACGATGGCCTCGGCGGCGTCCTCGACGTAGAAGAACTCCCGGGTGGCCGCACCGGTCCCCCAGACAACGACCTCCTCCTCGCCCTTCTCCGCCGCGTCGACGCACTTCTTGATGAGGGCGGGAATGACGTGGGAGGACCGGGGATCGAAGTTGTCCCCGGGACCGTAGAGGTTCACCGGGAGGATGAAGACGGCGTTGAAGCCGTACTGCTGGCGGTAGGCCTGGGCCTGGACGAGCATCATCTTCTTCGCCAGGCCGTAGGGGGCGTTGGTCTCCTCGGGATACCCGTCCCAGAGGTTGTCCTCCCGGAAGGGGACGGGGGTGAACTTGGGGTAGGCGCAGATCGTCCCCAGGCCGACGAACTTGTCGATGCCCCGGAGGTATCCCTCGTGGAGGAGCTGCACCCCCATCATGATGTTGTCGTAGAACAGGGTGGCGGGGTTCTCCGCATTGTACCCGATGCCGCCCACGCGGGCGGCCAGGTGGAGGACGATGTCAGGCCGCTGCTCGTCGTAGAGGCGCCGGACGCCGGCGATGTCCACCAGGTTGTACTCCGGCAGGTCCGCCACGGAAACGCGTCGGTACCCCTTGTCCGCCAGGCGCCGGAGCAGGTGGGTCCCCAGGAACCCCTTCCCGCCCGTCACGGTGATGCGCTTGTTCTTCATTTCACAGCATCCTTCCGTTGCCGCAGTCGTAGCCGGCATCCCGGAGCGTCTTCTCCCGCTGTGCCTGCTCCATGTCCGCGGCGACCATCATGTCCACGAGCTGGTCGAAACTGACCTTCGGTTCCCAACCCAGGGCCTTCCGGGCCTTCGAGGAATCCCCCAGCAGGACGTCTACCTCCGTGGGCCGGAAGTACCGGGGGTCGATGGCGACGTACTCCCCGTAGTCCAGGTCCAGCTTCTGGAAGACCTTCTCGGCAAACTCCCGGACCGAGTGGGTCTCCCCCGTGGCGATGGCAAAGTCGTCGGGCTTCTCCTGCTGCAGCATCCGCCACATGGCCTCCACGTAGTCCCCGGCGTACCCCCAGTCCCGCTTCGCCTCCAGGTTCCCCAGGTACAACTTCTCCTGCAGACCCAGCTTGATCCGCGTCGCCGCCTGGGTGATCTTCCGCGTCACGAAGGTCTCCCCCCGCCGGGGCGACTCGTGGTTGAAGAGGATCCCGTTGGCCGCGAAGATCTGGTACGCCTCCCGGTAGTTCCGGACGATGTAGTAGGCGTACACCTTCGCCGCCGCGTAGGGGCTCTGCGGCTGGAAGGGCGTCGACTCGCTCTGCGGGGGCGGCGCCGCCCCGAACATCTCGCTGGAGGAAGCCTGGTAGAACCGGGCCCGGTTGCCGGACTTCCGGATCGCCTCCAGGAGCCGGAGCGTCCCCAGACCCGTGATGTCCCCCGTGTACTCGGGCATGTCGAAGCTCACCCGGACGTGGCTCTGGGCACCCAGGTGGTAGATCTCGTCGGGATCGATCGAGTGGATCAGGTCCAGGAGTTGCCCCGAGACGGACAGGTCCCCGTAGTGCAAAAAGAGCCGCGCGTCGGGGTCGTGAAGGTCCCGGTAGAGGTGGTCGATCCGGTCCGTGTTGAAGGTGCTGGAACGGCGGATCAGCCCGTGGACCGCATACCCCTTTCCGAGCAGAAACTCCGCCAGGTACGACCCGTCCTGGCCCGTGATGCCGGTGATGAGCGCTTTCTTCATGGGTTTATCATCTCCTTGAAATCCGGAAATCCGGGGACACAATACTGATTTTCAAGTTCCCGATATTACGATCTATTTTTATAGGTAAACGGTAGGTGTCGCCAATCGCTCCGATGAATCCTGCATCTCCAATCGTCAGCCCTCGCCATAGTATTCCCGGTACCAGGCGACGAAGCGGGCGACCCCCGTCTCGATGGGCGTGGCGGGCCGGAAGCCCACGTCGGCCGTCAGGTCGTCCACGTCGGCGTACGTCTCGGGAACGTCCCCCGGCTGCAGCGGCAGGAACTTCTTCCGGGCCTCCCGCCCCAGGGCCTTTTCGATCACCCCGATGAAGTGGAGCAGTTCCACGGGGTTGTTGTTTCCGATGTTGTACAGGCGCCAGGGGGCAAAACTGGTCGCCGGATCGGGGGCCTCCCCGCGCCAGGCCGGATTGGGGGCGGGAACCCGGTCCGCCACCCGGACCACCCCTTCCACGATGTCGTCGATGTACGTAAAATCCCGCTTCATGCGCCCGTGGTTGTAGACGTCGATCGTCGCCCCCGCCAGGATGGCCCGGGTGAAGAGAAACAGGGACATGTCGGGCCGGCCCCAGGGGCCGTAGACGGTGAAGAAGCGGAGCCCCGTGCAGGGGATGCCGTAGAGGGTCGCATACGCGTGGGCCATCCCTTCGTTGGCCTTCTTCGTGGCGGCGTAGAGGCTCACGGGGTGGTCCACGTTCTGGTGGACCGAGAAGGGCATGGCCGTGTTGGCCCCGTAGACGGAACTGGAGGAGGCGAAGACGAGGTGCTCCACGCCAACGTGGCGGCATCCCTCCAGGACGTTCAGGAACCCGGCGATGTTCCCGTCGATGTAGGCGTGGGGGTTCACCAGGGAGTAGCGGACCCCCGCCTGGGCGGCCAGGTGGATCACGACGGCGGGCCGTTCGCTCCGGAACAGGTCCTCCAGGCCGCGGCGATCGGCCAGGTCCAGGCGGCGGAAGGAAAACCGCGGGTTCGGCAGGAGCCGGGCGAGGCGGGCCTCCTTCAGGGAGACGTCGTAGTAGTCGTTCAGGTTGTCCAGGCCCAGGACCGCGTCTCCCCGCTCCAGCAGTCGCGCAGAAACGTGGGACCCGATGAACCCGGCGGCGCCGGTCACGAGGATCTTCTTCATGCCACCTCTCCGGCCTTCCAGGCCGCGGCGAATTCCCTCTTCAGTTCCGGCACCAGGACCGCCCCCTTGAAGTTCAGGGGAACGGGAGCGAAGCGGACGAAGTCGGGGCGGCTCCCCTTGGAGACGGTCTTCCCGGCCGCGTCCCGGAAGGACCGGGCCAGTTCCTCCCGGCGCCCCGCGGCCCCGGGGAAAAGTTCGATGGTGACGCAGCAGCTGTCCTCGTGCTCGCTCACGAGGCGGAGCCCCACCACGGCGAGCCGGAAGGAGTCGGCGGGCAGGCCGAACCGGTCCGTCAGGACCGCCGACAGCTCCGCCGCCACCTGGTCGTAGGCGTAGTTGGCCCCGCCGCGGATGAGGAGGGCCGAATCCCGGGCCATCCAGTACAGGTCCCGGCCACCGTCACCCCCCTCCAGCCGGAACCCGATGTCCCGGAGTCCCGTGTACCAGCCTTCCCGGAAGACCTCCCGGGTCGCCTCCTCATCGCCCACGTACCCCGACATCAGGTTGTCCCCCCGGGTGACGAGATACCCCGGCTCGCCGGTTGCGCACGGCGCGAGGAAGCCGTCCCGGCCCGGATCGACGGCCCGGATGACCTCCATCTCCGTGAAGGGCGGATGGTCCCGGCCGATATAGTATCCCTCGGCTCGCTCCCCCCGGTACTCGTGCTTCCAACCCTGTTCGAAAGCCAGGGTGACCGCCTCCGGCGCCCGTGTACGCGGAATCGCCGCCACCTGGAGGCACGTCTCCGTGGAACCGAAACGGACCTGGGGCGGGCGGCCGCACCAGCGCAGGACACGCCGAACTGTCGTGGGCCCCACGGGGGCGGAACCGATGAGGATGTCCGTGACCCGGAGCGCCCGCTCCAGCCGACCCTTCTCCACCGGGAGGGCCCCCTCCCGGTCCAGGTCCTCCAGAAAGTCGACGTGCCGTGCCACCAGGGCCGTCACGAGCATGCCCCGCCGTTCCTCCGCTGCCTCGGCCAGGATCCGCCAGAAGGCGGTCCCGTAACGCTCCACCAGGTGGATGACCGCCCCGGGCCTCCGGAGTCCCCAGTCGGACAGGGCGGAGGAGTTGGCATGATGGAGGGGGTTCACCAGGAGGAGGTCCAGCGGGTCTTCCGGCCCCAGGCCGAAATGGTCCTCGAAGGTGAGGCGGTTCGTCCGGTAGCTCCGGTGGGACAGGCGCACCCCCTTGGGGAGCCCCGTGGTCCCGGAGGTGAAGATGACGAGCCGCTCGTCCTCCCAGGAAGACGCTGCCGGTTCCGGGCCCGCCTCCCCGTCGCCGAAGTCCGCCGCGTCGAGGAAGGCCGCGTCGGGCAGCAGGGAAGACAGGGCGGCGAGACGATCGGAAGACTGCCCCTCGTGGACGATGATGCGCGCCCCTCCAACCCGGGCCTTGTAGGCGATCCGCTCCAGGTCGTCGGCCTGCCAGTTGACCGTCACCGGGACGGTCCCCGTACGGACGGCGGCCAGGCGAAAGGCCAGGTCCCGGGGGCTGTTGGCCGCGAAGAGGTGCAATACCCGGTCCCCCCGCACCGCCCCGAGGCGGGCCAGGGCCGCAGCGGCCCCGGCGGCGAGTTCCCGGAATTCCCCCCTCGTCCAGGCCCATTTTCCGACCCCGTCCCCGCCCAGCGTGTAGTGAACGAGAAACGGATCGTCCCGACGGGCGAAGGCAGCCTCGTACTCCTCCAAGGGCTTGGCATGGCCGGGTTGAGTGATCATGGGTTCATGTTCCGGCATCGGACCGCATCCCGAAGTTCACCACGCCGCCAGGGTTTCGCGGCAGGCGGTGAGGGTTTTCTCGAAGTCCTGGTCGGTGTGGGCAAAGGAGACGAAGCAGGCCTCGAACTGGGACGGCGGCAGGCAGATTCCCCGGTCCAGCATACCCCGGAACCAGCGTCCGAAGGCCACCGTGTCGCTTTGGGCAGCCGTCGCGAAGTCCGTCACGGGGCCCGGCGTGAAGAAGACGGTGAACAGGGAGCCCGCGCGGTTGACCGTCACAGGGATCCCCTTTTCGTCGAAGAGGGCCGCGAGGTCGTAGCAGAGGCTGAAGGTCTTCCGGTCCAGCAACTCGTAGTGCCCAGCGTTCTCCTGGAGGATCCGGAGCGTCGCCAGCCCCGCCGCCATGGCCAGGGGGTTCCCCGACAGGGTGCCCGCCTGGTAGACCGGCCCCGCCGGGGCCAGGTGGTCCATGACGTCGGCCCGGCCCCCGAAAGCGCCCACGGGCAGGCCGCCGCCGATGATCTTGCCCAGGCAGGTCAAATCCGGCGCGATGTCGGCCACGGTCTGCCAGCCGCCCCAGGCGGCTCGGAACCCGCTGATCACCTCGTCGAAAAGGAGGAGGATCCCCCGTTCCCGGGTGAGATCCCGGAGCATCTCCAGGAATCCCGGCCGGGGCGGAACGACCCCCATGTTCCCCGGGAGGGGTTCCACGATCACGCAGGCCATTTCGTCGCCGTGGCGGGCCAGGGCCGCCTCCAGCGCCGCCGGGGCGTTGAAGGGGACTGTGATCGTCAAGGCCGCCAGGTCCTTCGGGACCCCCGGGCTGCCGGGGATGCCCAGGGTCGCCACCCCCGAGCCCGCCTTCACCAGGAGGGAATCGGCGTGGCCATGGTAGCAGCCCTCGAACTTCAGGATCTTCTCCCGCCCCGTGAATCCGCGGGCCAGGCGGATGGCGCTCATGACGGCCTCCGTCCCCGAGGAGACCAGGCGGACCTTTTCGATGGACGGGAAGGCCTCAACGAGGAGCACCGCCATCTCCACCTCCGCCGGCGTCGGTGCACCGTAACTCGCTCCCCGGGCGGCGGCCTCGGCGATGGCGGAGGCGACGACCGGGTTGGCGTGCCCCAGGATCATGGGGCCCCAGGAGCCGATGTAGTCGACGTATTCCCTCCCCTCCACGTCCCAGATCCGGGAGCCCGCTGCCCGCTCCACGAAAAAGGGCGACCCGCCGACGGAGCGGAAGGCCCGGACGGGGCTGTTGACCCCCCCGGGAATGACCTCGCAGGCCAGGTTGAACCAGTCTTCCGATGTCCACGCCATGTCAGAAATACTCCATGCTGGTTTTTTTCAGCTCCTCCAGGCTCGCCAGGACCTGGTAGCCCACGGCCCCCGCCTCCGCGGCGAGCGCTTCGAGAAACCCGGCCCCCTCGCCCTCCCGGAAGTGGACCATGGTGAAAAGGTTGTAGCGGCCCAGAAACGCGGGGTCCCGGCGGTAGCAGTGGGTCACCTCCCCGCGGGAGGCGAAGATCCGCCCTGCCTCGTCGCACCGCTCCTCCGGCACCTCCCAGACGACCATGGCGTTCCGGGTGAACCCGGCCCGCTGGTGCCGGAGTACCGCCCCGAACTTCCGGATCGTTCCCTCCGCCTTCATTTCCCGGAGGATTCCCAGGACTTCTTCCTCCGTCGTCCCGGCGCCCTTCGCCACTTCTGCGAAGGGGCGCTCCACCAGGGGCAGGTCCCCCTGGAGCAGGGCGGCGACGGAGCGGCGGACGCGATGGGCCGGCATCGGTATTTTCCCCTTTTCAGATAGAAAGTTGCGGACTTCCATGGCATGAATCCCCGAAAAAATCAAGCCTTGCGACCCCTGGGCAGCCGGGCCGCCCGATTTTGCCCTTTCCTTCCCGCGCCCATTCTGGTACCGGAGAAGCACCCGGGGCGGAGCCCCGCTTGAAAAACGGCGCCCCAAAGCGGATCGGGAGCGCCCAAGGGCAGGGCCGGATGCGGAAAGGCACCCCATCCCGGCCGCCGCACCAGGAAACCAGCCACCGAGGCCCTCATGCACGAACTCCCCGTTATGGAAAGCATCCTGAAGATCGTCCTCGGCCACGCCGCCCGGCACCGGGTCCGGAAGGTCATGGCCATTCACCTGAAGGTGGGGGAACTGAGCGACCTGATGGAGGAGTGGATGCAGCGCTACTTCGACTATGTCAGCAAGGACACCCTCGCGGAGGGGGCCGTGCTGAAGATTCAGCGGATCCCGGTGCGCTTCCGCTGCTCCGGCTGCAGCGCCGAGTTCGGGGCCGACATCCGGCAGGAAAAGGAAATCCGCTGTCCCGAGTGCGCCGCAGAGCGACCCACCCTCATTGCCGGGCGGGAATACTTCATCGAGAACATGGAGGTGGTCTGATGGCCGAGATCCGGCTGATCGAAATCAAGGAGGAAATCCTGGCGGACAATGCGGCCCTGGCGGAGGAGATCCGGACGGACCTCTCGCGGCGGGGGGTTTTTCTCCTGAACCTGATGTCCTCCCCGGGATCGGGGAAGACGAGCCTCATCGTCCAGACCCTCCGGCGGCTCCGGGACGCGTACCGGATGGCCGTCATCGAGGGGGACATCGACTCCATGGTGGACGCCGAGACCGTCTCCCGGGAGGGAATCCCCGCCGTCCAGCTCCGGACGGGGGGCTTCTGCCACCTCGACGCCTCCATGATCCGCCTGGCCCTGAACGAGCTGGACTTGGCAAACCTGGACCTGGTCGTCATCGAAAACGTGGGGAACCTCGTCTGCCCCGCCGAGGTGGACACCGGGGCCACGAAGAACGCTATGATCCTCAGCATCCCCGAGGGGGACGACAAGCCCCTGAAGTATCCCCTGATGTTCAGCATCTGCGACGTCGTGGTCGTCAACAAGACGGATTACCTGGAGGGATCGGGCTTCGACCTCCCGGCGTTCCGGGAGCGGGTGGGGCGACTGAACGCCCGGGCGCCGATCCTGGAGGTTTCCTGCCGCACCGCAGCGGGCCTCGACGCCTGGGTCGACTGGCTCAGGTCCCAGGCAGGTGCGATTCGAGGAAGCGCTCCGCGCTGAAGTCCCGGAGCCTGATTTCTTCGGGCGTTACGCCCGCAAAGGCCCCCCGGGGGGTCAGCCCGATCAGCTCCGACTCCAGGATCCCGACGCCTTGCGCCGCCGCCGCGGACTCCACCGCCGCAAAGGCGGCGCGGACGGGGGTCACCCGCCAGTCCGTCAGGTTCATGGAAACCTGGGCTATGCCCCGGCTCTTCAGCATCACCCCGATGGCCCGCAGGGAGGGCAGTCCGCCTCCGGATTCCCGGATGGCGCCGGCGATCCGCCGGGCCAGGTCCAGGTCCCCCGAGTCCAGGTTCACGTTGAAGGCCACCAGTGGCATCCGTGCGCCCACCGCGGAGGCGCCGAACCGGTCGCTGAAGGACGCCGGACCCGCGTCGGGCCGCCAGGCCGGGTCCCTCATCCGCTCCCGGAGCCCCTCGTACCCGCCCCGGCGGATCCGGGGCAGTTCCCGCCGCTCCGGACGGAGGGCCGCCTCGCCGTAGAAGAAGACGGGAACGCCGCACTCCTCCCCGAAGGTGGTCCCGAAGCGCCGGGCCGCCTCCACGGCCAGGTCCATCCCCGCCCCGCCCAGGGGCACGAAGGGGATCACGTCCACCGCCCCGATCCGGGGGTGACCGCCCCGGTGGTCCCGCATGTCGATCTTGAGGAGGGCGCGCCGGCAGGCCGCAAGGGCCCCCTCCACCACCGCTTCCGGCTCCCCCAGGAACGTGAGGACGCTCCGGTGGTGGTCCCGGTCCAGACACAGGTCCAGACGCTTGACTCCCGGGAAGGCGTCCAGGGCGGCCGCCACGTCCTCCATGGCCGCCCGGTCTCGTCCCTCGCTGAAGTTGGGGATGCACTCGAGAATCAGGGAACTCTTCATGGCTGTGCTTCCTCGGGGAGCCGCCGGTCCGGCGTGTTTTGCGCCGCGCAGGGTCCCGACGGGCCGAGCGCCCGCGGTCCGCAGAGGGTGGTTTCCCGCCTACGCCGTGTGGAACCGCATCGCCGGCAACTCCAGGCAGGTCAGCAGACCGCCGTAGACGGCCCCCGTGTCGATGCCGATCTTGATCCCGTCCAC
>JBFYXW010000024.1:0-4401 GCA_041310335.1 Syntrophaceae bacterium
GCATTCAAGCCGAAGTTGCCCGAGGGGGCAACCCTGAGGAGGGAATGACATGGAGATCGGGTATATGAACGGTGAGCTCGTCTTCGTTGACAGGGAGCAGAACTGGGATGGGTACACACGCCCTTCGCCGGGCGCTGTCCACGTGGTCAAGTGCTCTGACCTGGCCAGGTTATTCCGGCGGATCCTGAGGGCGGCCGGAGCAACCCCGGGCTGCGGGAGCACCCAGAAAGCCCTATGGACGATAATTTACAGCCTTAACCTAACCTGCCGGCACGGCGATCCATCATACACGGTGCCCGTCGCTGTGGTCGATGGGGACGCCCTGCAGTGGGACAATCCGGGAGTGGCGAAGAAAAGGCTGCCTTCCATCCGATCTGTGAAGGGAAGGCGGCCGGCAGGCATGACTGTCCACCGTGGCGGGTTGTACAGTCCAACCGCACAGGCGGGTGCGGAGGTCCTGGGACGCGAATTTAAGGCGTGGAGGGACAATAGGCGGGGCGATAGGAGAGAAGGCCAGGACGGAGAGGGCGCTCCTGGGGGCGAGTGAGCCTGCCCCTCGACGTAGCCCACGAGCTGTATGTGGCGAGGGAGAGGCTGCTGTTGTTGATCCGATCCCGGGACAACGGCCAGGTCCACCAGGGGCCTATGGCGATCCGGATCCTGGCTGCTGATCGCCGGCGCCGGCGGGAGATCTCGACTCCTGGGCCAGCTGAGGGGCCGGGATCTCCGGCCAGGACCTCCGGAAGAGCCCACGAGATCCTCCGGAATGTTACGATGCATTCTCCGCGCCCTTCGGGCGATTTCGCTTGACAGCGAGCATGAACAGACTTACACATCAACCTATAGAGTGATTCTGTAAATAACCATGGAAGGGAGGGGTTAGCCATGGGGCAGAAACTTTTATCTATTCGTTTTAATATGAAATTACCGGCTGTAATTGTAAGAAAAGAGAGATGGTATGTTGCAAGCTGTCCTGTATTGGATATTTGCTCCCAAGGAGCCACCGAAAAAGAGGCAAAAAAAAATCTTGCCGAGGCCATTACTGCTTTTATGATTTCATGTCATGAACGCGGAACGCTTGACGCTGTTTTAAAAAACTGTGGCTTTGTGCCGGATTATTCAACACCCGATGCCACGGCAGCTGTTGACGATTCCGACTATATTGACGTTCCCCTTCCCTTCATCATCGACATGGGCAACCCCCATCGATGCCGCGCATAACTCCGGTTCATTGGAAAATTCTTGAATGCATTTTTCTGAACGATGGATTCGCCTTCGAAAGACAGGTTGGATCGCATCGGTCATATTCGAAGGCGGGAGTATTAAGGCCTGTCGTCATTCCGACCTATCTTGAGGTTGACGAAGATATCATCCGCTCAAACATGAGAACGGCGGGAATGTCCAGGGAACGATACTTTGTGCTTCTGAATATGTGTAAATAACCCCCCCGCTTCGGTGGGACTCCTTTTCTATCCTGATCTTTCGAGGTTGATAAGGCGGGTGCATAGCATCCGCCTTTTTTGTGCCCTCGGCTGCTTACATAGTGCTTACATATACTTTTTATCCCTTCATTTTCTCTGTAAGCACCATCTTCGCAACTCACTGTATTTATTTGGTGCCCGGGGCGGGAATCGAACCCGCACAGCCTCAAGGACCGAGGGATTTTAAGTCCCTTGCGTCTACCAGTTCCGCCACCCGGGCATGGTCCGGTTTCATAGCGATTCTCGGGGAGTGTGTCAAGGCGAATGTCCTGAAACCCATCGATTCTACTGTATTTCCAGGAGAACCTTCAGGCTTTCCCTTTGCCTTGCCCGCTCGAAAGCCTCCCCAGCCCTCTCCAGGGGGTACCGCGCCGTGACGAGTCGTTCCAGCGGCAGATCCGGGTTTGCGTGCAGCACCTGCAGCCCGTCCCGGAATCGGCCGCAGCGGGATCCGACCAGGGTGATCTCCTTCCTGACGACAGGGGTCAGGTCGATGTCGAAAGGCTCGGCGATCGTGGTTTTCAGGACGACGGTGCCCCGGGGTCGGCACAGGTCGACGGCCTCGGCCAGACCGCGGGCGGAGCCCGTGGCGTCGACGACAAGATCGGCGCTCCGCTCCGCCCTGCCTGGCACGGGAGAGGTTTTCAGGTGACGCCAGCGGGCCGCCTCCCGTTTCGCCGGGTGGTGGCCCACCAGCGTCACGTCCGCAAGGACCGTGGAGAGGACCCAGGCGCAGAGGATGCCCTGCGTTCCGTCCCCCAGCACGACGGCCCGCTCCCGCCCGCGGAGCGGAATCTGCTCCAGGATCTCGCAGGCCGCCGACAGGGGCTCCACGAACACCGCTTGTTCGTCGCCAAGCCCGTCGGGAAAGGCGACGAGATTGGCCAGGGGGAGGGCGCAGAACTCCGCCATGCAGCCAGGGTGGCCCGCGATCCCCAGGACTCGCCGCTCCAGGCAGTGTCGCTCCAGTCCCGCCCGGCAGGCCTCGCAGTGTCCGCAGCCGATGTTGATCTCCCCGACCACCCGCCGGCCAGCCCAGGCCGGGTCGTCGCAACGTTCGACAACACCGGCGAACTCGTGGCCTAGGATGCCCCGGAAGCCTCGATACCCCTCGATGATCTGCAGGTCCGTCCCGCAGATGCCCGCCAGCCGGGGCCGGACGACGGCCCAGCCGGGCCTCGGGGACGGTTCGGGGACATCCGTCCGCAAGCGAAGCGTGCCGTCGAAAGAAAGGGCCTTCATGAACCCCCACCGCCTCCTTCCTGTTTTTCTCATCTGTTTTCGCACGTAGTCCATCAAAGATGACCTGTCAACAGGCATCCGGACCTGCTTTCGGAAACCATCCCTCCCGGACATTCGCCCGTCTCCCGCCCATCCATGAAATTCACCGTTTTCATTCTTGAATGGACTCGGGCCGATGTGTTACAAGCACTTCGCCTCACAATCCATCTCTGGAGGAACTCCATGAAAAAAGCCGACGTCGTCCTTTCGGGGGCGCGAATCCTGCTCCTGGACGACAAAGACACCATCCTGGAGAAGGGCGCCGTTGCCATCGTGGGCGATTCCATCGCGGCCGTGGGAACGCCCGAGGAGATCGACCGGGAGTACTCGGCCCGGAAGCAGATCAACGCCACCAACAGCCTCCTCCTCCCGGGTCTCGTCAACGCCCACACCCACGCGGCCATGACCTGTTTCCGGGGCATCGCCGACGACCTGGACCTGACGGACTGGTGGAACAACTACATCTTCCCCGCCGAGACGAGGAACGTGGACCCCGAGCTGGCCTACTGGGGAAGCCTCCTGGCCTGCGCCGAGATGATCCTGTCGGGGACCACCACGTTCTGCGACATGTACATCTTCGAGGACGAGACCGCCCGGGCGGCGAAGGAAGCGGGCATGCGGTGCCTCCTGGGAGAGGTTCTCTTCGATTTCCCCTCCCCCAACGTCAAGACCCCCGGCGAGGGTCTGCGCTACACGGAAATGCTGATCCAAAAGTGGGCCGACGACCCCCTCGTGAACATCTGCGTCGAGCCCCATGCCCTCTACACCTGCTCGCCCACACTCCTCAGGGACGCCAAGGCCCTGGCGGACGCCTACGGCGTCCCGGTGGCCACCCACTACCTGGAAAACTTGACGGAGCCGGGCGTCGTCGAGGAGAAACTGGGCATGCGTGCCTCCGACTTCCTCCAGAAAATCGGCTACCTGGACGAGCGCTTCTTCGTCTTCCACGGCGTCTACATGGACGACGAGGACATCCGCGTCTTTGCCGACCACGGCTGCAAGGTGGTCCACAACCCGGAGAGCAACATGAAGCTCGCCTCCGGCGTGGCCCCCATCTCCCGGATGCTGGAGGCGGGAATCACCGTGGGCCTGGGAACCGACGGCTGCGCCAGCAACAACAACCTGGACATGTTCCAGGAGATGGACACGGCGGCCAAACTGGAAAAATCGGTCCGCCTGGACCCCACGGTCATGTCGGCCCGGACGGTCCTCCGGATGGCCACCTGCGACGGGGCAAAGGTCCTGGGCCTGGACCACCTGATCGGCTCCATCCGGCCGGGGATGAAGGCGGACCTCGTGATGGTGAAGCTCGACAAGCCTCACCTCACCCCCATGTACAGCGAGTACTCCCACCTGGCCTACGCCGTGAACGGCTCCGACGCCGACACGGTCCTCATCAACGGGAAAGTGGTCATGGAGAAGCGGAAACTCCTCACCATCAACGTGAACGAGGCGATGGAGCGGGTCCGGCGGATCGCCGAGCGGATCAAGCGGAGCATAAAGCAATGACAAGCCGGGAATCCCCGGAGCCCCTGGACCTGCTCGTCACCGGGGGCACCCTCCTGACCATGAACGACCGGATGGAGATCCTCGACGAGGCGGTGATCGGGATCCGGGACGGCCGGATCGCCTTCGTGGG
>JBFYXW010000026.1:0-8721 GCA_041310335.1 Syntrophaceae bacterium
GCCTGCTTCAGTTCCGCCTCGAAGGGGGCGTAGAAATTCTGCAGGATATCGAGGCGCTTGCTCTTGCCCTCCTCGATCCCGTCGAGCTCGTTCTCCATGGAGGCCGTGAAGGCCACGTCGAGGATCCGGGGGAAGTTTTTCACCAGGAGGTCCGTCACCAGCGTGCCCAGTTCCGTGGGCGAGAACCGGCCCTTTTCGAGGCGGACGTATTCGCGATCCTGGATGGTGGAGAGGATCGCGGCGTAGGTGCTGGGGCGTCCGATCCCCTTTTCCTCCAGTTCCTTCACGAGGGAGGCCTCGGAAAAGCGGGGGGGCGGCTGGGTGAACTTCTGTTCCTTCCGGACGGGGGGAACCAGGTTCAGGGCTTCCCCCTGCTCCACGTCGGGCAGCAGCCGGCCGTCCCCCGCGTCATCCTCGCCATTTCCATTGCCGTTCCCGTTTTCCTTGCCTTCCGTGTAGACGGTGGTGAAGCCTGGAAACTTCATGACCAGGCCCTGGGCCCGGAGCTGGCAGCGTCCCGCCTCCACGTCGATGATCGTCTGGTCGAAGACGGCAGGGCTCATCTGGCTGGCGACGAACCGGTTCCAGATCAGGTTGTAGAGCTTGAACTGCTCGTCCGTGAGGTAATTTCGGATATCCTGGGGCCGGAAGGCCATGGAGGCGGGACGGATGGCCTCGTGGGCGTCCTGGGCGGAGCCGGAGACCTTGTAGACCCTCGCCTTCGCCGGGAGGTAGGCGGGGTCGTAGTTCTCGCCGATGTAGGCCCGGACTTCCTTCAGGGCGTCCTCGGCGACACGGACCGAGTCGGTCCGCATGTAGGTGATGAGGCCCACGGACCCCTCTTTCCCCAGTTCCACGCCCTCGTAGAGCCGCTGGGCCACGGACATCGTCTTCTTGGCGGGGAACCGGTGCCAGCGGGAGGCCTCCTGCTGGAGCTTGCTGGTGGTGAAGGGCGGGGGAGGCGTCCGCTTCACTTCCTTCCGCTCGACCCGGGAGACGGCGGGGGAACTCTTCTCGATGTCGGCAACGACCTTCTCCGCCTCCCCGGCGCTCGTCACCCGTGCCTTCTTCCCGTCGACCCGGAAGAGCCGGGCCTCGAAGGTCGCCGCCTGGCCGTTTGTCGGGGAGGGTTCACGCTTCTGGAGGAGGGCGCCGATGTTCCAGTATTCCTCGGGCACGAAGGCCAGGATCTCCCGCTCCCGGTCGCAGATCAGGCGGACCGCGACGGACTGGACGCGGCCGGCGCTGAGCCCCCGCTTCACCTTCTCCCAGAGGAGCGGGCTGATCTTGTACCCCACCAGGCGGTCGAGGATCCGCCGGGTCTGCTGTGCCTCGTACTTGTTCAGATTCAGGGGGAGCGGGTTGTCCAGCGCCTCCAGGACGGTGTTTTTCGTCAGGTCGTTGAAAAGAACCCGGTAGACCGTCTTGCCGGGGCCGCCGATCTCCTGCGCGACGTGCCATGCGATGGCCTCTCCCTCCCGGTCCGGGTCCGGGGCCAGGTAGATCCGCTCGGCCTTTTTTGCCGCCTTCTTCAGGTCGGCGATGACCTTCTTCTTGCTGTCGATGACCTGGTAGGTGGGCTCGAAGCCTTTTTTGACGTCAATTCCCAGGCCGTTCTTCGGCAGGTCCTTGACGTGGCCCACGGAAGCCGCCACCTCGAAGTTGTCGGGTAGGTACTTCCGGATCGTTTTGATTTTGGCTGGTGATTCTACAATGATCAGGGAACGGGGCATCCCTCACTCCTTGCGCATGAATTTGTTTCCCGGCATCTGCCGGACGGCACCCTTCAGCTCCAGGCCGAGGAGGATGCCGAGGACCTCGCCGGCCGCCATGCCGGAGGCCCGGATGATCGCGTCCGCCGGGACCGGCCCCTCCGCCAGCAGACGGAGGATGGATTCTTCCCGGTCATCCAGGAGGACCGGCAGGTCACCGGAAGGGGCCTTCCGCTTTTCGAAAGGCCCCGGCTCCTCCGGCGGGGAGGGAGTCGTTGCGTCGCTGTCCCCCGGGGGCGTTCCCGCGTCTTCCGGGCCCGCCGGCGGGGTGAAGCCGTGCCGGCTTTGCGGCGTCCGGTCCGATGTGATCGCCTCCGGAGGGTCGCCGGCCGGGGGCCTTCGCTCCAGTTGAGGAAGGATCTCCTCCAGAATGTCGTCGGCCGACTCGACGAGTTTCGCCCCCTCCTTGATGAGGCGGTTCGTGCCCCGGGAGCCGGCGGCGTCGACGCCGCCCGGGACGGCGAAGACGTCCCGACCCTGTTCCAGGGCCAGGCGGGCCGTGATGAGGGACCCGCTCTTTTCCGTCGCCTCCACCACCGTGACGCCCAGGGACAGCCCGCTGATGATCCGGTTCCGGGCCGGGAAGTGGTTCGCGTTCGGGGGCGTTCCGAAGGGATATTCGGTGATCGCTGCGCCCCGCCGGACAATCTCCTCGAGGAGGGCCGCATTTTCCGGCGGATAGGCGACGTCCAGCCCGCAGCCCAGGACGGCGATCGTCCGGCCCCGGCCGGCCAAGGCGCCCCGGTGGGCCGCCGTGTCGATGCCCCGGGCGAGGCCGCTGACGACGGTGACGCCGCGGAGGGCTAGTTCCCGGGAGAGCCGCTCCGCCGTGTAGCGGCCATACGTTCCGGCGGCCCGGGATCCCACCACCGCGAGGCACACTTCGTCGGCCATCAGTTTCCCCAGAACATACAGGAGCGGGGGAAAATCGTAGATCTCAAGCAACCTCCAGGGATAGGACGCATCCGTGAACGGCAGGATCGTGACTCCCAGGGAGCGGGCCTTTTCCAGCTCCGCTTCAACCCGGTCCCATTCCCGAAATTCACGGATCTGTTTCGCCGCTTTCGCACCGACGCCGGGGATGGCATGGAGCGCCTCCAGCGGTGCGGAGAAGACGCGGGCCGGGGAACCGAAGGCTTCCAGAAGTATCCGGAAGCCGACGCTGCCGACATGGTCCACGCTGCGCAAGGCAAGCCAGTATTTCAGCGTCTCGGGATGGTGCATCATCGCGATGAAGGTCCGGCATGTCGGCACCGGGAAGGCGCGTTACGTATATCGAATGTTTTTCCACTGTCAAGTCTTTTCAAAAAGGGAAAAACATTGCGAAATGTGTGCCTTTCGGATACGTAAGGTCAATGTCCGCAAGGGTTGCACGATGACCTTCATCCGCATTTTCCCCAGAGTCGGCCTGTTTTTGCTCGCCGCGATGCTTTCGGCCCTGCTATTTCCCGATACCGGGCAGGCCGCGGCCGCGCACCCGCTCTCCCCGCCGGGAAAACGAGTGCTGGCGCAGCAGCCCGTGTCCGTGCAACCCCTGCTCACCGTGTCCCCGCGGGAGATCGATTTCGGGCCCATCGGTTCCGGGAGCGTGGAGACGGGACATTTTGTCCTCAAGAACCTGGGGGGTGGATCGCTCCAGTGGACCCTGTCTCCCCCGGAGGGCTGGACCTGCTCTCCCGAAAACGGGCTGGGCGGACCCCTGGACGTCCGGGCGGCGGAGATCCATTTCCGGTTGAAGTACGCCCGGGAGACGGCGGAAAACGGCCCCGGTGCCGGGAAGCAGGGCGTTCACCCGCTTGTCCTCACGCTTGACCACGGGGACCGGACCTTGATCTGCCGCCGGAGCGTGACGCCGGGCATTCACCGGGAACTGGTCCGGATCAACTCCACCGGCGGGAGCAGGGCCCTGTTCTTTCGGTACCACCTGATCCGCCACGAGCTGGAACCGCTCATCCACCTGAATCCGATCCGGCTCGATTTCGGTCCCGTCGGTGGGGGAGAGAGGGTGGCCAGGCGGGTTGAACTGACGAACCGGGGCCGGGACATCCTGAAATGGTCCGTCGACCTCCGGGGGGGAGGCGCACCCGAGACGGATCCCTGGCCGCCGCCGGGGCGGTATGTTTCCTTTTTCAGCGAACACGTCAAGGGAAAGGGGACGTATGCATCCCCGGTGACGTTGAGGCCCGCGCTCGACCTTTCGGGAGGGATCTGGACGGAGGAAGAGGGATACCCCGTGGGCACCGGCCAGGCGAACACCCTCAAAATGCGGTTCAGCGGAACCGGCGTCTCGCTCTACTACTGGAAAGAGCCCGGCGGGGGAGACCTGACGGTGCTCCTGGACGATCGCTTCCTGCAGACGATCCGCTGCCGGGCGGAGGAACGGGAGACGGCGGAAGCGCTTCTGGCCGAGGATCTCCCTGAAGGGAACCACGCGCTGACCCTTGTGAGCGCGGCGGGACGAACGGTCCTGCAGGGCGTGCGGATCGCCGGGAGGCAGGTCCAGAGGGGACCGGCGGGGTGGATCACCTTCTTCCCGAAATCCGGCAGGACACTCCGGGAAACGGATTACATCAATGTCGTCGCCAATACCCAGCACCTTTTGCCGGGCTGGTACGCCGACCAGATCCTCTTCCATTCCAATGGGGGTGACAAGGTCATGGAGATCTCCCTGGAGGTGACGGCGGAGGACCATACCCGGCTCCTGGATGTGTACCGCTACGTCCGGGGCGGCGACTACTTCTTCACCACGAATCCCCAGGCCGAGCTTTCCCACCTGCAGGCGGGGGGATACGTGAAGGAGGGGATCGCCTTCCGGCTTTTCAGCCCCGGTGCGCCGGGCACGACGACCTTCTACCGATGGTACAACCCGAAGAAGGGCGACCGGCTTTACGGTTACGACCTGCAGGGCGGGGGCAAGAACCTCCAGGGGTATGTCCTGGAGGGATCCATCGGAAATATCGCCACGTCCCGCCTTGCCCAGTCGCGGGAACTGTATCGCTGGTACCACCCTTCCCGGGGCCTTCACTTTTTCACCACCGACCCGGCCGGCGAGGGGATGCAGAAGAAGGGTTACCAGTTCGACGGGATCGCCGGATACGTGCGGTGACGGGCCTGCTTGCGCGGGCCGGCTTTCACCTTGACAAACAAAATCAAAGAGGATAATGAGCATCCTCCTTTCAGCAGTCCTGGGGGACGCTGTTTCCGAATGCGCCTGTAGCTCAGCTGGATAGAGCAACGGACTTCTAATCCGTAGGTCGCGGGTTCGAATCCCTCCAGGCGTACCAGACGATTCGTGGTGGGTGTAGCTCAATTGGTTAGAGTGCCGGGTTGTGGCCCCGGAGGTTGAGGGTTCAATTCCCTTCACTCACCCCATCTTTTCTTCTTTCCTGCGCCCGTAGCTCAGCCGGATAGAGTCGCAGGCTTCGAACCTGTTGGTCGCACGTTCGAATCGTGCCGGGCGCGCCAAAAAAGCCAGGGGGCTGCCGATTCCCTTCGACAGCCCCCTGGCTTTTGCTTTTTCAAAACGGAGACCGGGGGCCCGGTTCGCCCCCCTTGCCGAACCGGGTTGACCCCTGTCACCGCATTCCCGAATCAAACGATCTCTCTCGAAGAAACTCCATCCCGAGAGGCCGTTGACGGATGCCCTCGCCTCATGGATCCCCGTTCGTTTTGCCCGCGGTCTCTGGATGGTCTCTCTCCCAGATGTCGACTCGGAAGAGATTCTTTCCCAGGTAGTGCACGTAGGTTGCCCGGCAGTTCAAGCAGGGCTGAAGAACAAAGAGGATGGTGACCTCACCGTTTGACTTGTCGGCGGCGGTCCGGATCCGGCGCAGGCACGTTTCGGACGCCACGATGGTTTTCGGGATCTTGGGGCTCAGTTTCCCGTTCTTGACCGTCACGCGGACATGCGGCTCATTGCCCTCCAGGACGCTGGTGAACAGAGGCTTGTAGTAATGGTCGAACTCGATCAGAACCCGGTTCACTCCATCAGAGCCGTTCATCAGCCGGATGTCTTTCACCAGGATCGCACGATTTTCGGGCAGGGAGACTCCCGGGGAGACCGGAAAGGCTTGCGGGCCTGTTTGAGAGGACGACGCGCGCTTCGCGCCAGCCGCGTTGCCTGCGATTGACGGGGATTTGGGTTTCTCATTCGGGATGGGGAACCGCTTGGCGGGGAATGACATGTCAGCCTCACGAAAAGAATCGAATTGCATGAATGGAAGAGCCTTCCCGGTTCTTATGAAGCCGGCCCGGAAACCAGGCCTCTTCGGCTCAAGGCAAAAGTCCCGCCTGAGCGATGGGGAACCGGTCCGGTCAGCGGCCCGGCCAGCAAGGTAGACTGTCGGGCAGACTGAAGATACCGAAAAAATTCAGACAAACAACCTGGAATGATACTGGAAAGAATGTGGATAAAGAATCCACGTTATTTTATGGACAGCAGGTAGGAGCGGAGATTGGTTTTCCCATTGACCAGGCCCAGTTTGGTCCGGATGTGATTCCGGTGGGTTTCCACCGTGACCGGACTGACTTCCAGCAGTTCGGATATCTCCTTGGTCTTTTTCCCGTCGCGAATCATGGCGGCCACCTGGATTTCCCGAGCCGTCAGGTTCCGGTAGGTCGCTTGCAGGCCGTTCAGAAAGGGAGAGGTGATGTCTTTGAGGTTTGACTCCAGCAGGGACAGGTAGCCGGCGCTTCGCTTGTCGAGACAAATGGACTTGATTTCCTCCAGAATGGGAAAGATCAGGTCGTTCACGTTCATCTGCAGCCTTTCCTCCAACTGTCTCTGGTCCTCGGCCCTGCGGCTGATCAGGACGCGGAGAGCCGTATTGGCCTCTTTCAGGTCCAACGTCCGCTCCTGGACACGGGATTCCATTTCCAGGAGGGTTTTCTGCAACGCTTCCTCCGCTCGCTTGAGGTCCGTAATGTCCTGGATAAAGCCTTCATAATAGCGGATTCCCCCGTCATCGTTGCGGACGATGCGCACGTTGTTCAGGATCCGGCCGATCGTCCCGTCCCGGCGACGGATGCATATCTCGACGACCGCCCGCTGCTCAACCTCCAGCATCGCCAGGACGCGGGACCGATCCTCCGAATTTGCGTACATCTGATTCCCGATGTCCATAACAGAATGAAGGATTTCCTCCGGGGACGCGTAACCGAAGATGCGGCTGAAAGCCTTGTTCACCGTGATATACCGGCCGTCCGGGGTGCTCCGGTAGATGCCCATGATGGAGTTTTCGAAGATACTGCGGTAATCCGCCTCGCTCTCCCGCAGGGCCGCCTCGGCCTCCTTTCGATCCGTCACGTCCCGCGCGATCCCTCCGAAACCGGTGATCCTTCCCGTTTGCTCCCGGATCAGGGAGACGGACACTTCGATGTTTCTCCGCACACCATCCTTCCGGATGATACCCCACTCGAAGCGATCCAGAGACTCGCCGGTTGTCCAGACCCGGTTGTAAGCCCGAAAGATCTTCTCCGCGTTCGATGGGTCCGTGCAAAGGCGGTAATTCATTCCCAGGAGCTCTTCCCGTTCGTAGCCCAGGATTTTTCGGAATGACTCATTAAAAAACGTGAAGTTTCCCCGCGGATCGACCTCGTTGTACCCGTCGCCGATGCTCTCGATGATGGTCCGGTACCGCTCCTCGCTCTCCCGCAGGGCCGCCTCGGCCATCGTGAGGGCGGTGATGTCCGTCATCACCGTGAGCAGGTAGTCCTCCCCGTCGAGTTGGATCTCCGTGGCGTTAAACAGGCCGCGGATCCGGTCGCCCCGTTTCCCCCGCACCTCCAGTTCCAGGTTTTCGACACGCCCCTTCAACAGGAACTCGGCATAAAGGGCGGACCGTTGCTCTTCCGTGATGAGCCCCATACCGACGGAAGTGTTTCCCAGGACCTCCTCCTGCTTTGCGCCCATGGTTTCCAGAAAGGCCCTGTTGACCTCGACAAAGCGTCCCTTCCCCATGGTCGTGATGCCCATGGGGATCGACACCTCAAGGAAGGCTCTGGCCAGGTTCCTTTCCTTCGACCGCGTTCGCCCGAGATCCTCATCCGCTTCTCTCGAGGTCTCAATTCGGCGCCACAGCGATTGGAGTTCCCGGAGGAGTTGTTCCCTCGTCTTCTGGTCATCCCGCATGATCTGAGTGACCTCCGTCATCGGTATTCCGGCGGGGCGGGGCATCCGGGAAAGAAAATCCGCCTGCTTCCGATGGAATGCAGCGGTTTGTTCATGAAACCGGTATTTCGGAAGCAATATAAAGCAGTCCCACCGCAAAAACCACCTCCTTTCTTGACAGAGGCCCCCGCTTCCGTTAAAAAATAATCCGGGTGCGGCGGGTTTTCCGGAAACCGCCGAACCGGCCGGCCTGTCGAATCGAATCCACGATTCCTCGCGCTCCGGCGGGAGCGCCTCCACCGACAGCCCCGACGTTTCCCGTGCGTTTGCCGGAAAGAGAAGTCCGTTTCTTTTTGTGAACCCTTTTTTCATGTTCCCGATGCCCGCGCCGCCCCGCTGACGGGGCCGGATAGAGAAGCCGACGCCCACAAGGCGGCGGGACGGAGGGACGCGTTTCGACAGGAAGGGGAGAGCGATGACGACACCGATCCAACAGAAGATCCGGGACAAGAAGCGGACGGCGGAACAGATCGCCGACATGGTCAAGTCGGGCGACTGGATCAACCACGGCAGCGTCGGTGGAGACTCCACGATTTGCACCGAGGCGGTCGCGAAGCGGCTGGGTCCCGGTCTCGGGCAATTGCGGAATATTGAATTCTGGATGTACGCGATGTTCTATCCCCACCCGGAACTCCAGCAGATCGACCCGCGGCAGGAATATCACTGCATTCATGAATTCTTCTTCTTCCCCTGGAACCGCAAGGCCCGGGACACCCACAACGTCACCGACTGGGCCCAGTGGGGATGGGCCTTCGGCATGTGGGCCCACCACTACCGGTT
>JBFYXW010000027.1:0-63142 GCA_041310335.1 Syntrophaceae bacterium
TGGACGAGCTCGCTCTTCTTCACCCGGTCGATCAGGCCCGCCAGGTGCTTCTTCGTGTCCAGCCCCTCGAGGGTGAAGTACAGGTTCGCGTAGTTGCCGCCCAGGGACGGCTTCTTCTCGACGATGTAGGACTGGAACCCCTGGTCCGCGAAGGAGAGGGCCGCCGTGATGCCCGCCAGCCCGCCGCCGATGATGAGGACGTTCTTGTTGACACCGAGCTGTCCCGGCTTCAGGGGTTTCAGGAACTGGGCCTTGGCGATGGACATGCGCACCAGGTCCTTGGCCTTCGCGGTGGCCGCCTCGGGCTCGTGCATGTGGACCCAGGAATCCTGGTCCCGGATGTTCGCCATCTCGAAGAGGTAGCGGTTGAGGCCCGCCTTCTCGCAGTTCTCCTGGAAGAGCCCCTCGTGGGTCCGGGGGGAGCAGGAGGCGACGACGACGCGGGTCAGGTTCTGCTCCTTGATGACCTCGCCCATCTTGACGGCCGTGTCCTGGGAGCAGGTGAAGAGGTTCTCCGTGGCGAAGACCACGTTGGGAAGAGTCTTAGCGTACTCGACAACTCCCGGGACGTCGACCACGCCGCCGATGTTGATGCCGCAGTGGCAGACGAAGACGCCCGTCCGGGGGCCGACTCCGCGGATGTCCGTCTCCAGGGGCAGTTCCGCCTCGGTGATCATCGTCCCGCGGCGCTCCGACAGGAGGCCCGAGGCGCAGGCCGCGGCGCTGGAGGCCTCCATGACCGTCTCGGGGATGTCCTTGGGCCCGCCGAAGGCGCCGCAGACGAAGACGCCGTCCCGGCTGGTCTGGACGGGGTTCTCGAGGGCAGTCCGGCAGAATCCGTGCTCCTCCAAGTCGACCCCCAGGGCCTGGGCCAGCTTCGCCGCTTCCGGGGGAGGCGTGAGCCCCACCGAGAGGACCACCATCTCGAACTCCTCCTCGACGAGTTTGCCGTCCTCGGTGACGTACTTGATGAGAAGGTTCTTGGACTGCTGGAGCTCCTTGACGCTGGAGGGCATGGAGCGGATGTAGCGGATCCCGTACTCGTTCTTCGCCCGGTTGACGAAGCGGTCGAAATCCTTCCCGTGGGCCCGGATGTCCATGAAGAAGATCGTCGGCTCCAGGTCCTTGGCGTGCTCCTTGCCGATGATGGCTTCCTTCGTGGCGTACATGCAGCACACGGAGGAGCACCAGCTGTTGCCGCAGGAGGTGTCCCGGGAGCCCACGCACTGGATGAAGGCGATCTTTCGCGGTTCCTTGCCGTCGGAGATGCGCTGGACGTGGCCGAAGTAGGGTCCCGAAGCGGACAGGATCCGCTCAAACTGGATGGCCGTCACGACGTTGGCGTAGGTCCCGAAGCCGTACTCGCCGCGGATGGAGGCGTCGAAGGTCTTGAAGCCCGGGGCGGCGATGACGGCGCCGACCTCGATGGTCTCCTCCTCGAAGGTGTCGTCGTGGTTGATGGCGCCGGCGATGCAGGCGTCGACGCACTGGTAGCACTCGGAGCAGATACCGCAGGCCAGGCAGCGCTGGGCCTCCCGGACGGCCTCCTCCTCGCTGAAGCCGATGCCGACTTCCTGGAAGTTCGTCCTGCGCTCCTCCGGCTTCCTGTGGGGGTACTGGACCCGGGGGGCTTTCGGGAAGGCGGAGACGTCGGCCTGGTCGGCCAGGCCTTTCGTCCAGTCCTTTGCCCGGCCTGCCGCCATGTCCTCACCCTGGAGGTACCGGTCGATAGACACCGCCGCTTCCTTGCCGGCGAAGACGGCCTTGACAACCGTCTGGGGCCCCGTGACCACGTCGCCGCCGGCGAAGACGCCGGGGACGTTCGTCGCGAAGGTGACGGCGTCGACGTCGAAATTCTTCCACTTGTTGATGGAGATGCCGCTCTCGGAGGGAACGAAGTCCAAGTCCGCCTCCTGGCCGATAGCGGGGATCAGGGCGTCGCAGGGGACGATGAACTCGGAGCCCTTGATCTCGATGGGGCGCCGGCGGCCGCTGGCGTCGGGCTCGCCCAGTTCCATCCGGGTGCACTCGATGCCCGTGACCTTGCCGTTCTCCCCCACGACCCGCTTGGGGGCCACGAGGAATTCCATCTTGATGCCCTCTTCCAGGGCCTCCTCGATCTCCTCCGGCGAGGCGGGCATTTCCGCCCGGGACCGGCGGTAGAGGATGAAGACGTCCTTGGAGCCCGTGCGGATGGCCGTCCGGACGGCGTCCATGGCGACGTTCCCGCCGCCGACGACGGCGACCTTGTCGCCCAGGAAGACCTTCTCGCCCAGGTTCACCCGCTTGAGATAGTCGACGCCGTGGATGACGCCCTGCATGTCCTCCCCGGGAATGTTCAGCTTGCTGCTGTTGACGGTCCCGCAGCCGATGAAGACGGCATCGTAGTCCTTCTGCAGCTGGGCGAAGGGGAGGTCCTTGCCCACGGCTTTGTTCAGGTGGATCTTGACCCCCAGGTCCTCGATGACCTTGATCTCGGCCTTCAGAACATCCTTGGGGAGGCGGTACTCGGGGATGCCCACGGCCAGCCAGCCGCCGGCGACGGGGAGGGATTCGAAGACCTCGCAGTCGTAGCCCTCGGCGGCCAGGTAGTAGGCGCAGGTGAGGCCCGCGGGCCCGGCGCCGACGACGGCCACCTTTTTCCCCTTGCTCTCCTTTTTCTCGGGGATGTAACGGGTCTCGTCCTTCAGGTCCAGGTCGGCGACGAAGCGCTTCAGGTGCATGATGTCGATGGGCTCGTCGACCTTGCCCCGCATGCAGGCGGTCTCGCAGGGGTGGTTGCAGACCCGGCCGCAGACGATGGGGAACGGGTTGTCCTTCTTGATGAGCTTGAGCGCTTCCTTGAATTTCCCCGTGGCGATCAGGGCCACGTAGCCCTGGACGCTGATGTGGGTCGGGCAGTTCGCCTTGCAGGGGGAGGTGCCGATCTTGTCGATGGCGAAGCCGCTGGGAATGGCCTGGGGAAAGTGCCGGTAGGTGGCCTTGCGCTCGCTTAAGTTTTCGTTGAATTCGGAGGGGACGGAGATGGGACAGACATTGGCGCAGTCACCGCAGC
Source organism: Syntrophaceae bacterium (assembly GCA_041310335.1). Taxonomy (GTDB): domain Bacteria; phylum Desulfobacterota; class Syntrophia; order Syntrophales; family PHBD01; genus PHBD01. Next base: position 3,056 of record JBFYXW010000027.1, read on the forward strand.
CGGTGCACTTGGAGAGGTCAATGAACCGCGGCGCCTTCGTCATCCGGACCTTGAAGCGGCCCGGTTCCCCCTCGACGGATTCGACGGTCCGCCGCGTCAGGATCTCCACGTTGGGATGCCGGCCCACTTCCACCAGCTTCGGGGAAAGGATGCAGGCGGAACAGTCGTTGGTGGGAAAGGTCTTGTCCAGCTGGGCCATGACGCCGCCGATGCTGATCCCCTTTTCCACCAGGTAAACCTTCAATCCGGAGTTTGCCAGGTCCAGGGACGCCTGGATGCCGGCGATTCCGGACCCCACCACCATGACCGCACCGATTTTTTCACTTGCTTGAGCCACTGGACACCACCTCGGGATATCTCAGAATGTTTGCGTCCGTTCCGTCACCCTGTCCCGAAGCATGTCCAGACGCCGAACCGGGCAGGAATGCGGACCTTTTGAAAGAACCAGACCTGGGAAGCGCCCCTTCGGGAGGGGCGGTCAGACCGTCGGAGCCGCTACCACGATTAGACCCTCCTGTCAAGTCGATTTCACCCCCCAAAGGAACACCCGCGGGGACCGTCCTGAAAGAGAACAACCTCTTGCAACATCAAGGGTTTTTTGTTACATGTCCCGGGCGTGCCAGTCGGCTGCAGAGGCCCCGGAAAGCCTTGGAGGGCTCGCCGGGTCCCGGCGAGACAATCGTCCGGCAGCCGGGGCGACGGGCCTCCACCGGAGCGGCCGTGCCGGAGACCCCGTCGCGATCCGGCAAAGCGAACGCCCACCGGACACCGTCCCGAGGTGCTCCAGAACCGAAGGGAAGCATGACCGATCCTCCAAGAGGCCGCAGGGTCCCCAGGAATCACCTGGTCCGGGCCATCTCCGACGACGGCGGGGTCCTTGCCCTGGCCTGCGTCACCACGGAACTGGCGGGACTGATCGAGCGACTGGCCTGACGGATCGATCCCGGGCCCCGTCGGCTCGGGAGCCGCGTCGAACACCGAGGCCTTCCGGCTTCGCGAAGCCCCGGCCCCGCCGGTCCGGAAGCCTTGTTCGCCGAAGCCTTGCCCTACCGGGAATTCCAGGATCCCCGGACGCGGAGGCACCGTCGCGTCCATGGAAGGCGGGATCGAAGGACCCCTTTTGCGCAGACCCGGAAGGAGGCTGCCATGAAAATCGACCGCATCGAACTCTTCCACGTGGCCATTCCCCTGCCCAAGCCGTTCTGGCCGTCCTGGATCCCCGGCTACCCCCAGACGGTGAACCGCTTCACCCTGCTCCGCCTCACCACCGACGGGGGCCTCCAGGGCCTCGCGGCGGGCATGGCCTTCGAGCGGGAGCGGGAGGGCCTGGGCGGCCTCATCGGACCCTACCTGATCGGCCTGGACCCGACGGACCTCCGCCAGGTCCGCCAGCGGCTCCGGGAGGTGAGCTACCTGGGGTGGAGGAACTACTGGATCGAGGCGGCCTGCTGGGACATCCGGGGCAAGGCGGAGGGGAAGCCCGTCCGGGCCCTCCTCGGCGGAACGGATGATTCGCCCGTCCCCGTCTACGCCTCTACCGGCGAGGTCCACCCCCCGGACCAGCGGGCGGAGGAGGTGCTCCGCCTCCGGGAGATGGGGTTCCGGACGGTGAAGCTCCGCGTCCACGGCGCCACGCTCCGGGAAGATATCGCCCAGGTGGAGGCGGTCCGCCGGGCCGTGGGGGACAGCATGGAGATCGGCGTCGACGCCAACCAGGGCTGGCCCGTCACGATCATCGAGCAGCCCCCGGTGTGGGATCTCGAGCGGGCGACGGAGTTCGCCCGGGCCGGCAGGGACCTGGGCGTCTCCTGGCTCGAGGAGCCCCTGGACATGTATGCCTGGGACGAGCTGGCAGAACTGCGCCGCCGCTCCGACGTCCCCATCGCCGGCGCGGAGCTCAACGCCGGCTGGCAGGAGTACAAGGTCATGCTGGAAAAGGGGAGCTTCGACATCTACCAGCCCGACGCCACCATGGGCGGCGGCATCGGCGACTCGAAGCGGGTCATGGACGCCTGCGCCGAGCGGAGTCTGGGCTTCACCCCCCACACCTGGACCAACGGCCTCGGCTTCCTCGTCAACCTCCAGGTCCATGCCGCGGGGCCCCGGAACCACGCCCTCGAGTATCCCTTCGAGCCCCCCAACTGGATTCCTGAGTACCGCGACGGGATCCTGGCAGAGCCGATCCGGGTCTCCCCCCAGGGCACCGTGGAGCTGCCGAAAGCCCCCGGCCTGGGGATCGTCCTGGACGAGGACAAACTCGCCCGGTACGGGGAGAAATTCTTCGAGGTCACCCCCGGGGGGATCGCCGCGAAGGCCATCCGGGAAAAGGGGCTCTTCACGGCCCTGAAGCTGGCCATGAAGAAGGGCAAGCAGGGGCGTTCCTCATGAAGGCGATGCTCCTGAAGGGAATTTCCGGTTTTCGCGAGAACCAAGCGCCCCTGGAGCCGGCGGACGTGCCCGACCCCGTGCCGGGCGACGGCGAGGTCCTGCTCCGTGTTTCCGCCTGCGGCGTCTGCCACACGGAACTGGACGAGATCGAGGGCCGGACGCCGCCGCCCCGCTTTCCCGTCATCCCGGGCCACCAGGTGGTGGGCCGCGTGATCGGGCGAGGTCGCGGAGCGGATCGTTTTCAGGTCGGCGACCGGGTGGGCGTGGGCTGGATCTTCCGGGCCTGCGGACGATGCGGCTTCTGCCTCGGGGGCAACGAGAACCTCTGCCGGGACTTCGAGGCCGCGGGCCGGGACGCGAACGGCGGATACGCCGAGTACATGACCGTCCAGGAAGCCTTCGCCCATCCCATTCCGCAGGCGTTCAGCGACATCGAGGCGGCCCCCCTCCTTTGCGCGGGGGCCATCGGCTGGCGGTCCCTGCGTCTCTCGGGCATCCGGAACGGACAACGCCTCGGCCTCACGGGCTTCGGCGCCTCGGCACACCTGGTCCTGCGGCTCGTCCGGCACCGCTGGCCCGACACGCCCGTCTTCGTCTTCGCCCGCAACATGCGGGAGCGGACCTTTGCCCTGGAACTGGGCGCCGCCTGGACGGGCGACACCGCCGATGAGGCCCCGGAGCGGCTCGACGCCGTCATCGACACGACTCCCGCCTGGCGGCCCGTCGTGGAGGCCCTGAAGAACCTGGCCCCGGGTGGCCGCCTGGTGATCAACGCGATCCGCAAAGAGGAGGGCGACCGGGAGACCCTCCTCGCCCTGAACTATCCCGAGCATCTCTGGTTGGAGAAGGAGATCAAAAGCGTGGCCAATGTGGCCCGCCGGGACATCTCGGAATTCCTGGCCCTGGCGGCGGAGATACCCCTCCGGCCGGAGGTGCAGTCCTATCCGCTGGCGGAGGCGAACCGGGCCCTTCTGGAGTTGAAAGAGGGAAAGATCCGGGGAGCGAAGGTGCTCGCGGTGGGGGGCTGACGGAGATCCCGGGTGGCTTGCACAGGAACGCGAGACGGCTTGGGCAAGAGGATCCGGCTCTTCCCCGGGTATGCCCATGAATCGGCCTGTCACAGGCGGGACCATCGCTGGATGGTCGGCCGACGGGTTCCCCGGGACACGGATAGCGACTTCTGACGTCTCCGCGGATTTACCCCCCGTGGACCCCGGCGGGATCGATCATTCCTCGCCGGTTTCCTTCTTCTTCCTGTGGGCCCGGACAGCGATAAAGACGTACACACCCACGGCCGCCCCCAGCGAGATGATCAGGTTCACCAGCCCGCTTTCAATCCCGATGACCCGCTCGCAGAGGAGCCAGACCACCAGGTAGGTGACGGCTGTCAAGATCTCCTGCATGTTGGAATGTTTCCTCCCTGCGCTGATTCCCGCGGCCCGCGTCATTTTCCGTTTCGTGGAAACCGGGTGCGCTTGAACGATTCGTGTTGCGGTATACCCATCCCCTTTCCAAAATTCAACGAAAAATTCCCGAAACATGCAACGGATCCGGATATTATACAATTATTCCATACCATTCTGATGCACCGGCACCGGAAGGGGCGCCCCAGAAAAGGTGTCAGATTTATTTTTGCAGTGCACAAAGAAATCTGACACCTTTTCTCAAAAGCAAATCCGACCCGTTTGCGAGGGTCATCGCCGGACCCAGGCCAGCCTCGCCCGGCCGAGGGCCCGGCCGAAGCAGGCCACGGCGTTCGGCAGGGGGGAGACGGGGTCGCGCCGGAAGAGGTAGATCCGCTCCACGCCGAGACGCTCCGCCTCCTCCGCCACGAGCCGGTGCGCCTCCGCGGGGCCGTCGGCGGGAATGTACAGGTGGACGGGCAGGCCGAGCCGGCTCACCGCCAGGACTCGGCCCAGGGCCCGCCCGAGCCCTTCCGGGGCCCCGGCGCCCCGCCCCCCGTCGCCCGGGGAGGGAAAGGGCAGCATCAGCCGGAGGGCCCGAACGGGAAAGGAGCGCAGCCGCTCCCGGAAATCCGGGGCATCCGGGAGCCGACGGCCCGTCGTCCACAGGACGATCCCCATCCACGGGGGCACGCGGCGGAGGACCTCCGGTAGATCCGCCCGGAGGAGGGCGTCCCCCCCGAAGAACTCGATGCTCCGGTAATTCGGGTCCACCGCCAGGAGATCGCGGATCACCGCGGAAGCGGGCCTCCCGGCCGGCCTCCGGGCCGCGTCGCACCCGGAACACCCGTCCGGGCACGGGGCCCCCAGGTCCACCTGGTTCGTCACGGCGATGGGGTAGAAGGGGCGGCCGGCCCCCAGCGGCTTGATGTGCTCCTCGATGTATTCGGGGTTCCGCATGGGACAGGTGTCGCCGCCCAGGCGGACCAGCGGGTGGGCCTGCATGCGCTCGAAGACCTCCACGACGGACTCCCGCGTGGCGTCGCCGAAGACGAGCGGCAGGTACGGGCAGGGGGTGATCCAGCCGTTGCTCATGACGTGGCAGAAGATGTTCTTGGCGGTACACTTGTTCGTCTCCCCCGGCGGCGTCCCCGGCGTGTGCACGTAGACGAAGGAGTCGTACCGGGGGTCGACGGAGCGGAAGAGGTCCCGCTCATGGCGGGCGGCGAAGGGGAGCCCGTCTGGGCTGGCCGCACGGCCGGAGAACCGGGGCAAGAGCAGACGCACCTTGTCCGCCCCCCTCCCCAGGACGAAGGCCAGGAACCGGTTCATGTCGCCGCCGGTGAAGAACTCGGTCGTCTCGGGCACCACGGAGACGTGGACGGCCAGGGAGGTCGCGGCGGCCCGCTCCAGTGCACCCACGGCCCGCTCGAAACTCCCCGCCCGTCCGCGCCGCCGGTCGTGCTCCCCGGCCCGGTAGTCGTCGATGCTCAGGTAGACCTGGTCGAGGCCTGCCGCTTCCAGCCGCCGGACGAAGGTCTCGTCCAGGAGCCAGCCATTGGTCTCCAGGGACATCACGAACCCGTGGGCTTTCCCGCGGCGGATGATCTCGAAGAGGTCTTTCCGCAGGGTCGGCTCGCCGCCGAAGAGGTCCACCACCAGGCAGCCCGCCAGCCGGAGGTCCCGGAAGAGGTCGTCGATCCGCTCCAGCGGGAGCTCTTCCGGCATGACGGTCCGCAGGTCCGCCACCCCGCAGTGCTCGCAGTTGAGCATGCACCGGTTGGTGAGGGTGAGCTGGACGACCTTGACGAGGGGCAGGGCCATGCTATGCGCCTCGATTGCGGGCCGCAGGGACAGTGGGGAGAGCGGGATCAGGCATGGGACACCACGAAGGAGGCGAGTTTGCCCTCCTCCACCAGCCGCTCCAGGCGTTCCGCCTTCGCCTGCCGGTCCTCCTCGCCAAAGCGGGGTGTCAGGACCGCCGCCCGGGTCACCCGGTTCTCCCCGTAGCCGATGAAGACGGAGTGATCGAAACGGCGGGCGAAGGAAACGCTCGCCGCGAACTCCTCCTCCGTCTCCGTGGGGAAGGCAAAGATGAAGTGGGTGTAGACAAAAACGCCGGGATCGAGGGCCCGGAGCCGCAAAACCGCCTCCGCCAGTTCCCCGGGGTCGTACCGCCGGTTCATCAGCCCCAGGATCCGCGGGGAAGCGGACTGGACGGGCAGGCAGACGTAGGGAATGCGCCGCGCCGCGAAAAACGGCTCCAGGCGCTCCGCATACCTGAGGAACAGGGCCGGGAAAACGGTGTAGAGCTTGACCCGGAGGTCCGGGGCGACGTCGCAGATCCGGCCGACCAGCTCCGGCAGGTCCGTCCCCCGGTCCAGGCCCCAGGAGCCGCAGTCGTCCGCCAGGAGGGTCACGGTCCGGACTCCCTGACCATAGAGGGTGCGGGCCTGGTTCTCGATCTCCCCCGCGGGCCTGCTCCGGACGCTCCCCTTGGCCAGCCGGATGCTGCAGTAGCTGCAGTCGTTGACGCACCCCTGGGCAATGAGGAGGTAGTGGTCTTCGGGCCCCATGCGGGGCTGGTAGGGGCGGTGCCCGTCGAGGCGGGAGATGTGGACGGCCTCGAAGGGGACACGGGCCCCGACGAGGGCGTCCAGCTCAACGCTCGCCCGGTAGGGGATGAACCGGATCCACCCGGCATCGGAGCCGAGGGACACCCGCAGGTCTTCCGGAAAGGCCGCCAGGCAGCCGAAGACGACGAAGCTCGCCCGGGGATGGCGGCGCAGGCCCTCCGCAACGGCGGCCTCGCAGCGCCGGCGCATCTGGTCGGTGACGACGCAGGCGCCCACGAGGACCAGGTCCGCCTCCCCGGCGTCCCCGACGACCCGGTGGCCGTTCAGCTCGAAATACCGCCGGGCCCGGGAGAGGAACAGGGCGTTGTTCTCGCAGCCCCGGTGGAGGTTCTCGATGCGGACGTTCATGGATTCACCGAAAACAGGTCCGTTTTTTTGGGCAGTGCCGAACAAATCGGACCTGTTTCTCCTTTCACACCCCCGTCATCCGGGCGATGATGCCCTTCATGATCTCGTTGGTGCCGGCGAGGATGCGGGTGACCCGGAGGTCCCGCCAGGTCCGGGCCATCGGGCCGTCCTCGTCGAGGCCCAGCCGGCCGTGGAGCTGGAGGCAGCGGTCGGCGACCCGCCAGGCCGTCTCGGTGGTCCACCACTTGGCCATGGAGACCTCCGGGACGACGTTTTTCCCCTCCATGTGGTCGGCGATGAGCTTGTCCACGAAGGTCCGGCCGATTCTTGCCTCCGTTGCCAGTTCGGCCAGTTCGAACCGGACGTGCTGGAACGACGACAGGGGTGAACCGGCAATGTCCGTCGCTTTCACGTGGGCCAGGGTCCGTTCCAGGACCCACTCCGCCGCGGAGACGGCGCCGATGGCCACGACGAGGCGCTCCGGCTGGAGGTGCTTCATCAGGTTCTTGAATCCGGAACCCTTCCCACCGAGGCGGTGGGTCCGGGGCACCCGGCAGTCGCGGAAGAAGATCTCCGTCGTGTCCTGGCTGTGCCAGCCAGCCTTCTTCAACCGGCGGCCCCGCTCGAAGCCGGCGGTCTTCCCTTCCACCAGGTAGATATCCACGGCCCGATGGGGATCCGCCGTCGCCGGGTCCTTCGCGGCCACCACGAACAGGTCGCCGTTGGTGCCGTTGGAGATGAAGGTCTTCTGGCCGTTCAGGACGAAGGCATCGCCATCCTCCACGGCGCTCGTCCGGATGGCCGCCACGTCGCTCCCGGCGTGGGGCTCCGTCATGGCGATGCCCGTGACGATCTCTCCGGCGATGCAGCCCGGTAGATAACGGTGCTTCAGCTCCTCCGAGCCGAAGGACGTGATGTAGGGGACGACGACGTTGCTGTGGAGACGGGGCGAGAGGCCATAGAAATTCGTTTTCGCCATCTCGTCGACGACGATGACGGAATAGAGAAAGTCGAGGCCCCGGCCGCCGTAGTCCCGGGGCACATCGGTGCAGAGAAACCCCGCCGCGCCCATCGTCAGCCAGGCCGACCGGGGAACGATGCCGTCGGCCTCCCACCGGTCCACGAAGGGGATGACCTCTTTCGCCAGGAACCGCCGGAATTCCTCCCGGAAGGCCCTGTGATCGTTCGTCCAGGGAAGGATCTCCATCACGCCTCCCGGAGGCGCTTCTGGAGGATGCGCTTGAGGATCTTCCCGCCGGGGTTCCTGGGGAAGGAGTCGACGAAGAAGATCCGCCGGGGCATCTTGAAGGGAGCGATCTTCCCCTGGAGGCCCGCCAGGATCTCCTCCTCCGTCACGACCTCGCCCTCCTTGAGCAGGACAAAGGCCGCCACCACCTCGCCCCGCTTCGGGTCCGGCATGCCCACGGCCGCGGCCTCCTTCACCGCCCGGAGCGACTGGATCGCCCGCTCCACCTCGGCGGGGTAGATGTTCTCCCCCGAGGAGATGATCATCTCCACCTTGCGGCCGATGATGTGGAGGAACCCGTCTTCGTCGCGCCGTCCCATGTCGCCCGTCCGGAACCACCCGCCCCGCTTGGCTTCCGCGGTCTCCTTCGGCTTCCGCCAGTAGCCGGAAAACACGTTGGGGCCCTTCACCACGATCTCCCCGGGCTCCCCGGGGGCCACGTCCCGGTCCTGCTCGTCGACGATGCGGAGCCGCACGTGGAAGACCTCCTTGCCCACGGACCCGGCCTTGCGGACGGCGTCCTCCAGGTCCAGGGACGTGAGGCGCCCCGTCTCCGTGAGGGCGTAGCCCTGGACGAAGCCGACCCCCTTCTCGTCCTGGTACTTCCGGATGACCGGCAGCGGGATCGGCGCCCCGCCGGAGATGAAGAAGTGGACGTGGGACAGGTCCGCCCCGGGCCACTCGGGCGTCTCCGTCATCAACTGGAACATGACGGGAACGGCGAACAGGTAGTTGATCCGTTCCCGGACGACGGTCGAGAGGACCTCCGAGGCGCTGAAGAAGCCCGACAGGACCACGGACCCGCCGGCGTAGATCACCGGCGTGACCGACGCCGCCAGGGCCCCGATGTGGAAGAGGGGCGCCACCACGAGGGACCGGTAGGTCCGGTTGACGCCGTAGCCAATCAGCGAGTGGATGGCCCCGAAGAGGATGTTCCCGTGGGTCAGGACGGCCCCCTTGGGGTCCCCCGTGGTCCCGGAGGTGTACATGATGAACAGGGGGTCCTCGTCCGTCACCTCCTCCACCGGCGAGGGCTCTCCCTCCGGCTCCGCCGCCGTCAGGTCCGCCAGGAGCGACTCGCCCGCCGGGGCCTCGCCGCCGTGGCGGATCCAGTGGCGGATCCCCAGGCCCAGGTCCTTCAGCGGCGCCGTCTTCTCGGCGAACTCGGCGGCGTAGACGAGTCCCCGGGGGGCCGAGTCGCGGAGGATGTACTCGATCTCCGGCGCCGCCAGGCGGTAGTTCACCGGCACCAGGATGGCCCCTGTCTTGGCGCAGGCGAAGAAGATCTCCAGGAATTCGCTCGTGTTTCCCATCACGAGGGCCAGGCGCTCCCCCTTCACGATGTCCAGGTGCTGCAGCGCCCGGGCCGTCCGGTTGACACGCCCGTTGAAGGCCCGGTTGCTGAAGACCCGATCCCCGTCCTTCAGGATTTCCCGGTCTGGGTGGGTGAAGGCCCTCTTTGCAATCCATTCTCCGACGTTCATGATTCTGCCCCAATGTTTGAAAATACAAGGGACACATACGTCCCCCCGTGGGAGATGCCGCTGAGGAGCCCCTGCCGGAGGTTTGCCCGGGCGGCCTGCCCCGTCACAAAGGCCAGGGGCCGGACCGGCTCTTCCAGGCCCAGGGTGGGCGGGACGGCACCGTCCCGGAGGGCCAGGGCCAGGGCCGCCGCCCGGAGGCCCCCGGAGGTGAAGCTCTCCCCGAGGGCGCCCTTCAGGGCCGATACGAGGGGCCGTTCCGCTGAAAGACCGAAAACCATCTCCAGCCCCTCGGCTTCCAGGAGGTCCGGCTGGATCCCGCCGTTGGCCGCCGCAAAGACGACGTCCACGTCTTCCGGGGCGGAACCGGCAGACCGGAGGGCCCGGCGGACCGCCAGGACGAAGCCCCGGGGATCCCCCGGCCAGCCGGTCATGGGGGCCGGCGAGGAGGCCAGGCCCTCGCCGGCGATTTCCGCGTATATCGTTGTCCCCCGCTCCCGGGCGGCCTCCAGGGGCTCCAGGCAAAGGATGCCGCAGCCCTCCCCGGCGACGGGGCCGTTCCGCAGGAGGTCGAAGGGGCGGGCCCCCTCGGGACCGCCTCCCTGGAGAGGCGACAGGGCCCGGAAGCGGACCAGGGACTCAAAGTAGAAAGGCGCCAGGACGTCGGCCCCGCCGGCGAGGATCGCCTCCGCGGCGCCCCGGCGGACCTCCTGGGCCCCGAAGGCCAGGGCCGACTCCGCCGAGATGCCGTAGTGGTTGACCGTCGTGTTGATCCCCCGGAACCCAAGCTCGATGGAGGCGTGCCCCGCCGGGGCGTTCATGACCACATTGGGCACCAGGATGGGATTCGCCGCCCCCGGACCCTCCGTGACGAGGACCCGGGCGAAGGAGACCGTCACGTCGGTCCCGCCCCAGGCCGTCCCCAGGATCATGCCCAGGCGGTCCCGGTTCGCCGGCGTGACGCAGAGCCCCGCATCGTCCAGGGCCATCCGGGCCGCCGCCGTCGCCACGGCGGAGAGGCGGTCCATCCGCCGCAGGTTCTTGATCGAGACGAAGTCCTTCGGCCGGAAATCCCGGATTTCCGCAGCCAGCCGACAGGGCAGCGCCTCCGGGGAGAACGCCCCGAGCGGGGCGATTCCCGATTCCCCGGCGAAGAGGGCCCTGCCGAAGGCCTCGCGGCCGCAGCCGAGGGGGGAAACGACGCCGATGCCCGTCACGGCGACTCTCCGGTCCATCCCGTTCGGCCTGTCCGGCCGGTCCGACCTATCCATTCCGCCCGCGCCCCCCTTCTGCGAACCTCCCGAAGACGAGAGACGTGTTGTTCCCCCCGAAGGCGAAGGAGTTGGACAGGACCACCGCGAGGTCCGCCTCCCGGGCCCCCTCCGTGACGTAGTCGAGGTCGCACTCCGGGTCCGGCACGGTGCAGTGAATCGTCGGGGGAACGAACCGGTGGTGGATCGCCAGGACCGACGCGACCGCTTCGAGGGCCCCCGAGGCGCCCAGGGTGTGGCCCGTCATGGACTTCGTGGAACTGACGGGGATCCGCCCGGCCCGGTCGCCGAAAACGTTCCGGATCGCCCGGCTCTCCATGACGTCGTTGGGCGGCGTGGCGGTGCCGTGGGCATTGATGTAGTCGACCTGCTCCGGGGAAACCCCCGCGTCGCGGAGGGCCTCCCGCATCGAGCGGGCCGCTCCGGAGGCCTCCGGGTCGGGGGCCGTCATGTGGTGGGAGTCACAGGTGACGCCGTAGCCCAGGACCTCGGCGTAGATGTGCGCCCCCCGTGCCCGGGCGTGGGCAAGGGATTCGAGGATCAGCATGCCCGCCGCCTCGCCGAGGGAGAGGCCCGCCCTGTTTCCCGCAAAGGGCTTGCAGGGCGACGGGTCCACCGCCTGGAGGGCGTTGAAGGCGGCGTAGGTGATGCGGCAGAGGGGCTCCGTCCCGCCGGCGATGACGATGGGGGCGGCCCCGCTCCGGATGAGGTCCCGGGCGTAGCCGACGGCGGTGGCTCCGGAGGAGCAGGCCGTCATGAAGGTCGTCTTGGGGCCCCAGAGCCCCAGCAGGGAGGCGATCCGGTCCGCCGAGGAGGCGCAGTAGACCGCCGACAGGGCGGAGAAGCGGGCCAGCCGGCCCCGGGTGCGCAAGTAGTCTCCGAAGAACCGCTCCCCCTCCAAGAGCCCCCCCCCGCCGCCGCCGATGACGACGCCCGTCTGCTCCGCCAGTGACGGAGGCAGCGGGTCCAGCCCCGCGTCCCGCAGCGCTTCCAGGGCCGCGGCAAATCCCAGGAGGTCCGCCCGGGACATGCGCTTCAGGGGGTATGAGGGGGGGATGTGGTCCCGGGGGTCGAAATCCTTCACCTCCGCGGCGACGTGCGTCCGGAACTCCGAGGCGTCGAAGACGGAGAAGGGCCCGATCCCGCAGCGTCCCTCCCGCAGGGCCAGCGCGAAGGTCCGGGCGCTCTTCGCAATCCCGTTGAGGGTTCCCAGTCCGGTGACGACGACCCGTTCCATCATTCAGAGTTTCACCAGCTCGACGTGGGCGATCGTCCGGCCGAGGAACCGCTCGGCCATGGTCTGGAAACGGAAGGGTACATCGGATACGTAGCAGGAATAGGACGGTTTCTCCCGGAGGGAGTTCCACAGGTGCAGTTCCGTCAGGAGGTTCGCCGCGACTTCCGCCATGGCCTCCCCCGAATCCACCAGGCGCACCTGGGGACCGGCGATCTTCTCCAGGAGGGGCTTCAGGAGCGGATAGTGGGTGCACCCCAGGACCAGGGTGTCCACATGCTCCGCCAGGACGGGCTTCAGGTATTCGTTCGCCGTCAGCCTCGTCACCGGGTGATCCAGCCAGCCCTCCTCCACGAGGGGCACGAAGAGCGGGCAGGCCTGGGAAAAGATGCGGGCCGCCGGATCCAGGGTGTGGATGGCCCGGGCGTAGGCATTGCTGTTCACGGTGGCGGGGGTGCCGATGACCCCGATGTGGCGGGAGCGGGTTTCGCGGACGGCGGACTTGGCGCCGGCTTCAATGACGTCCAGGACCGGCACGGGTGAGCGGCTGCGAACGGCCTCGCCGGCCACGGCGGCGACGGTGTTGCAGGCGATGATGACCACCTTGACCCCCTTCTTGAGAAGAAAATCCGTGATCTCAATGGCATACTGGGTCACCGTCTCGACGGACTTGACGCCGTAGGGCACCCGGGCCGTATCCCCGAAATAGACGATGTTCTCGAAGGGAAGCCGCTCCATGAGGGCCCGGACCACCGTGAGCCCCCCCACGCCGGAGTCGAAGACGCCGATGGGCTGCTTTGCCATGTCTCCCATGAACTCCTCCTCCCTGAAACGTTCCGTCTCTTCTTACCCCACGATGAAAGAAAATTCAAACGCCCCGGTCGGGCTTCCGGCTGCCCCCGTAGAGCTCATACACGAGGAGGCGGCTCTCGATGTCCCCGTTCCAAAAGGGGATTCTCCGGCTCGTGCGGAGGCCGATCCGCTTGGCCAGGGCGAGGTTCCCGGTAAAGACGGCGCCCGCGTAGCCCTGGCAGGACTTCTTCAGGAAGTCCCCGATGCGGCTGTACAGGTCCTCCAGGACGGCCTCCTCCCCCAGGCGCTCCCCGTAGGGCGGGTTGAACACCACGAGCCCTCCCCCGGGGGGAACCTCCGTTCTCATGAAGTCGCCGGCGGAAAGGGAGATGTGCTCCTCCACCCCGGCCCGCCTCGCGTTCTGGCGGGCCGCCGCCACGGCCTCCCGGTCAATGTCGGTGGCGATGATCCGACCGGAAAAACTTCGCTTCGCTTCCTTCCGCGCCCGGCGGAGGAGGGCGTCCCACTCCTTCTCCGGAAAGCCCCGGATCGACATGAATCCGAAATGCTCCCGGAGGAGACCGGGGGCCCGGTTCAGGGCCATCAGGGCCCCCTCGACGGCCAGGGTGCCGCTGCCGCACATGGGGTTGACCAGGTTCCCCTCCCCCTTCCAGCCGGCGGCCATCAGGACCCCCGCTGCCAGGGTCTCCTGCATGGGCGCCGCCATGGGGATTTTCCGGTAGCCCCGCCGGGAGAGGGGCTCCCCGGAGGTGTGGAGGAAGACCTCCGCCCGACTGCCCTGCCAGTGAACGTGCACGACGGCCCCGGTGCGCTCGGGCCCCGAGTCGGGGCGGCGGCCCAGGCGGGCGGCCATGCGGTCCACGATGGCGTCCTTCGCCTTCAGGTTCACGAACCGGGAGTCGTTGATGGTGGGGTGGTTGACCGTGCAGGTCACCGTGAGGTAGCCGTCCTCGTGGAGGTACTCCTCCCAGGGCAGGTCCGTGATCCCTCCGTAGAGGCTGCCGGGGCCGTCGGCCGGGAGGGTCTTCAGGTGGTAGAGGACCCGGTGGGCCGTCCGGAGGCGGAGGTTCAGGCGCAGGGTGTCGGCGAGGGATCCCTCCGTTTCCACGGCCGTCTCCGTCTCGCCGCGGACGGGGAAACCCAGTCCGTTCACTTCGGCCAGGAGAAGGGGGACCATGCCCCGGGCGCAGGTGAGGACGATGCGGCGTGATTCCTTCCAGGGGTTCATGGTTTCCCTCCTATCACAACTCCCGGAAAAGGCAAAGCAAACCACGGCTTGCCGGGCCGCCGGGGACATATTTCCCCTTTCCATCGGGTCCCTCATCATGTATAAGCAGGCCTTGTTTCAACACCTTGGCCGCTCCGGCGGCAGAACGGGAGGGAAAGAACCGATGATCCGTCCGTTTACCTACACGGGAGCGAAAAAGATCGTCTTCGGCACGGGCTCCTTTCGTGCCCTGGCAGACCACATCCGGGAACTGGGGGGCACCCGGCCCCTGGTCGTCCTCGACCACGCGCTGGCGGAAGCGGGATTCCGGAAGACCGTGACGGGCCTTCTGGACGGAAGCGGCTTCCGCTACACCCTGTTTGACACCGTGGAGCCGGAGCCGGCCCTGGAGCGGGCCGACGAGGGCGCCAAGGCCGCCCGGGCGGGCAAGTGCGACCTCGTCGTGGGAATCGGCGGAGGCAGCGCCATGGACGTCGCCAAGGCCGTGGCCGCCGTGGCGGGCAACAAGGGAAAGGCCGTGGACTACCTGGGGCTGGGCAAGGTCCCCGGCCCGGGCCTTCGGACCATCATGGTCCCCACCACGGCCGGAACGGGCAGCGAGGTCACCTTCACGGCCGTTTTCGTCCGGAAGAACCTGAAGAAAAAGGAGGGGATGAACAGCCCCCACCTGTACCCCGACGTGGCCCTCCTGGACCCGCAGCTCACCCTCACCCTGCCCCCGAAAGCGACGGCCTCCACGGGGATCGACGCCCTCTGCCACGCCATCGAGTCCTACACCTCCGTCAACGCCTCGCCCATGAGCGAGATGATCTCCCTGGAAGCCGTGGGCCTCATCGCCGAGAACCTGCGGACCTGCGTTCACAACGGCGGCGACATCGAGGCCCGGGAACAGATGCTCCTGGGGAGCCTCTACGCGGGCCTGGGCCTGGCCAACGCGGGCGTCACGGCGGTCCACTCCCTCTCGTACCCCCTGGGCGGCGCCTGGGGAATCCCCCACGGGATGGCCAACACCCTGATGCTCCCCGCGGTCATGGCCTACAACCTCCCCGGCGCCGTGGAGAAGTTCGCCGTCCTCGCCGAGGTCATGGGGGAGGAGGTGGAGGGCATCTCGACTCGCGACGCCGCCACCCTGGCCCTGGACGCGGTGGAACGCCTCATCGAGGACTGCGGCCTGACGATGACCCTGGAGGAGTTCGGCATCGCCGAGAAGGACCTGCCGGCATTGGCGGACGTGGCCCTCACGGTGGCGCGGCCGCTGGCCAACAACCCCCGGAAGGTCACCCGGGAGGACGCCATCGGCATTTACCGGGAGGCGCTCTGAGAGCCCCGACCGGGAGCAATCCACATCAAGGATGGAGAAATACCCATGTCCGGAATGGAACTGATCGGCAGCGAGGAAA
The DNA here is from genome assembly GCA_041310335.1 of Syntrophaceae bacterium. Taxonomy (GTDB): domain Bacteria; phylum Desulfobacterota; class Syntrophia; order Syntrophales; family PHBD01; genus PHBD01. Next base: position 18,504 of record JBFYXW010000027.1, read on the forward strand.
AGAAGGAAATCCTGGACGTCCTGGAAACGGGCGTCTTCATGCGTTACGGCTTCGACCAGGAACGGAAGGGCGTCTTCAAGGTACACCAGTTCGAGGAGGAATTCGCCCGGCATCACGGCGCCGCGTACGCCCTGGGGGTCACCTCCGGGTCGGCGGCCCTGAAGGTGGCCCTGGAGGCCATGGGCGTGGGCCCCGGTGACGAGGTCATCGTCCCGGCTTTCACGTTCATCGCCACCTACGAGGCCGTCCTGGAGGCGGGGGCCATCCCCGTCGCCGCCGACATCGACGCGTCCCTGAACCTGGATCCCGACGACATCGCCCGGAAGATGACCCCCTACACGAAGGCCGTCATCCCCGTCCACATGTGCGGCGCCCCGGCGGACATCGGCCGGATCCTGGAGGCCGCCCGGGTGCTCCAGCTGATGGTCTTGGAGGACAACGCCCAGTCCTGCGGCGGCAGCTTCCGGGGCAAGAAGCTGGGCACCTTCGGAGAGATGGGCATTTTCAGCCTGGATTATTACAAGACGCTCACCACCGGCGAGGGCGGGATGATCCTGACGGACCGGAAGGACCTCTACGACCGGGCCGACTGGTACCACGACCACGGGCACGACCACAACCCAAAGGTCAGCCGGGCCATGGAGGGCCGCACCATCCTGGGCTTCAACTACCGGATGAACGAGCTGCAGGGGGCCCTGGGGCTCGCGCAGATCCGGAAGCTCGACTTCATCGTCGCGGAGCAGCGGAAAAACAAGTCCGCCGTGAAGGAGATCCTGGCGGGCGTTCCGGGCATCGGCTTCCGGGCGATCCCGGACCCGGCGGGGGACACGGCCACCCACCTGGCCTTCAACCTTCCCACGGCGGCGCAGGCGGAGGCCTTCCAGGCGGCCCTGGGCCAGGGTGGCGTGGACACGGTCTGCTTCCAGAAGAACAAGTGGCACTACCTGGCCAACTGGGAGCACCTCATCGCCTGGTCCACGGCCAACCCGAAGAGTTTCCCCTTCACGAACCCCATCTACCGGGGGAAGGTGGACTACAGCATCCGCCAGTACCCCCAGGCCCACGAGCTCCTGGGACGGACCCTGTTCCTGGGGCTCCCGATCCGGATGCCCGAGGGGAGGCTGGAGCAGATCCGGGCGGCGGTGCGGAAGGCGGCGGAGGCCCTGTGACACAGGCAGGCGGATGCGAAGTGAAGCGAGGCCTCCTGTGAGGGGGCGCGGAAGGGAGGAGCGGGCATGATCGTCGTCACCGGCGGCGCCGGATTCATCGGCAGCGCCTTCGTGTGGAAGCTCAACGCCGAGGGGATCGAGGACATCGTCGTCGTGGACCGCCTGGGGACGTCGGAGAAGTGGAAGAACCTCGTGAACCGGCGGTTCGTCGAGTACATCCACAAGGACGACTTCCTCAAGATGGTCTATGCCAACCAGGTCCCCTTCACCGTCCGGGCCGTGGTCCACATGGGGGCCTGCTCCTCCACGACGGAGCGCGACGCCGACTACCTCTGGACGAACAACTACCTCTACTCCTGCCGCCTGGCCGACTGGGCCATCACCAACGGCGTCCGCTTCGTCTACGCCAGCTCCGCCGCCACCTACGGCGACGGCTCCCTGGGCTTCTCCGACGACGACGCCACCACGGCCCTCCTCCGGCCCGTCAACATGTACGGCTATTCGAAGCAGGTCTTCGACCTCTGGGCCCTCAAGCGCGGCGCCGACCGTCACATGGCGGGGCTGAAGTTCTTCAACGTCTTCGGCCCCAACGAGTACCACAAGGGGGACATGACGAGCGTCGTCTTCAAGGCCTTCCACCAGATCCGGGAAACCGGGAAGGTCCGGCTCTTCAAATCCTGCCGGTCCGAGTACGCCGACGGCGGCCAGATGCGGGACTTCGTCTACGTGAAGGACTGCGTGGAGGCGATGTGGTGGCTCCTGAACCACCCGGACGCCAACGGGATCTTCAACCTCGGGAGCGGGAAGGCCCGTACCTGGAACGACCTGATGGCGGCGGTTTTCCGGGCCCTGGACCGGCCGGCGGCCATCGACTACATCGACATGCCGCCGGAGCTGGACGACCAGTACCAGTATTATACGGAAGCGATGACTGAGAAACTCGCCGCGACGGGCTGCCCCGTCCCGTCCACCCCGCTGGAAGAGGCTGTAAAGGATTACGTGGTGAACCACCTCTCACAGCGCGACCCGCACCTGGGTCCGTGCTGTGCCATCCAGTGAGCCATGAGAACCCCCCTGGACAAGGCGAAGCGGGACCCGGAATCCACGAAAGCCCGGATCCTGAAGGTGGCCCGGAAGGTCTTCGGCGAATACGGCTATCACGGCGGAACGACGCGGATGATCGCCGAGGAGGTGGGGATCGACCTCTCCACCATCCATTACCACTGGGGCGAGAAGAAGGACCTCTACGAGGCGGTCGTCCTCGACATCAACAATGACCTGGGAAAGGCGCTCCAGAACGTGGAGATGCGGATTCACGGGCGCCCGCTGGACGAGCGCATGGAGATCGCCTTCGACATGATGACGGATTACCTGTTCGAGCACCCGGAAGTGTCGAACCTGATCCTCCTGAACTACTTCTCGAAGACGCGGATCGACTCCAGCCTGGACGTCGCGGTGCCCGAGTTCACCAGCGACATCGCCCGCTCCATGGGCCTCATGAAGGACAGGAAGCCGGCGTCCCCCCGGGCCATGCTGGAGGTCCTGATCGTCATGAACGCCGTCCACGGCGTCATCTCGGGGGAGAGCTTCTTCCTGAAGGTGCTGGACATCGACCGGGATGCCTACACCCGCCTCGTCAAGGAAACCCTGAAGTTCGTCCTGATCCCCGCCTTCGTCGGCCGGGAAAGGACGGAGGGGCCGGAACGCAAAGGCGACGGAGGCCCGCCGTCGGGACCTTCCCGGCGGTGATCTCCCGGACCCGGGCCCCCGGGGCTCACGGCCGGCGTCAGGTCCTCCCTTTCACCTCCCCCGTCCCCGGGGTCCCCGGGGTCCCCGCGCGCCCGTCCCACCCGGCACTCCGCTACGGCAGCCCCTGCATGAGCTTGCGCAGCTCCCGCTTGAGGACCTTCCCCACGGCGCTCATGGGCAGGGCGTCCATGAACCGGACGACCTTCGGCACCTTGTAGGGCGCCACCTTCTCCTTCATGTAGTTGACGATCGACTCCCGCATCGCCTCGTCCTTTTCCCTGCCCGGCTTGAGCACCACCGCGCAGGCGACGATCTCCGAGCCCGGCCGCTTCGGGTCCGGCAGGCCGATCGTCGCGGCGGTGTCGATGTCCGGATGCTCGATCAGCTTGTCGTCCACCTCGCGGGTGAACACCTTGAAGCCGGAGACGCTCACCATGTCCTTCAGCCGGTCGACGATGTAGAAGTACCCGTCGGAGTCCATGACCGCCACGTCCCCCGTGTAGATCCAGCCGTCCCGGAGGGTGTGGGCGGTTTCCCCGGGCTTGTTGTGATACCCGAGGGAAAATACCTGGGGTCCCCGGGCGACCAGCTCCCCCGGCTCGCCCACGGCGGTGAGCTGCCCGGTGCCCGGGTCCACCAGCTTCACCTCCGTGTCGCTGATGGGCATGCCGACGGACCCGATCTTCTTCGTGCCCTCCAGGGGGAGGGCCACGATGATCGGGCTGGTCTCCGTCATGCCGCAAACCTCCACCAGTTTCCCCCGGCCGACGATCTCCTCGAACTCCCGGATGTTCTCCGCGGGAAAGGCCGAGGCGCCGCTGACGAAAAACTGGACTCCCGAGAAATCAAGGCGCCGGAACTCCTCCAGCTTCATCAGCTCGAGAAAGATGGTGGGCACGTTGACGATCACCGTCGGCCGGTACGTTTCGATGGCCTTCACGATGTACCCGAGGTCCCGCGGGTTGGGGATGGCCACCAGCGTCGTGCCCATGGCCAGGTTCCACAGGACGATGAAGTTCCCCGCCTGGTGGAACATGGGAAAGGCCGACAGGGCGATGTGCTCCCCCATCCGGAGCCCCACCCAGGCGTTCAGCTGCACGATGTGGTGGACGATGTTGTTGTTCGTCAGGAGCGCCCCCTTCGGGGGTCCCGTCGTCCCGCCCGTGTACATCATCAGGCAGGGGGCCGCCGGGTCGACCGGCACGTCCACCGGATCGGCCGGCACGGCGCCGATGGCTTCCCGGAAGCCCGGCGTTTCGATCCCCTCGACGGGGGCGACCGGTCCCTGGGGAACGTCCTGGGGAAGGTAGTCGAAGATGGAGGCCACGACCGCGACCTTGACGCCCGTCCGGTTCAGGACCTTGGCGACGGTGGGGTAGAGCAGGTCCACGGTGACGAGGACCTGCGCGCCCGAATCGTTGAGCTGGTAGACCAGCTCGTCGGCGGTCAGGAGCGGGCTCACCCCCGTGAAGACGCAGCCCGCCTTCTGGATGCCGGCGGAGGCGATGTAGGCGGCCGGGATGTTGGGCAGGTGGCAGCCGACCACGTCCCCGGGCCGGCAGCCCTTCCCGATGAGGAAGCGGGCGAACCGGTTCGAGAGTTCGTCCAACTCGGCGTAGGGGATGTCCCTTCCCATGTACTGGACGGCCACGCGGGAGGGGACTTCCCGAAACGCCTTCTTCAGCAGCTCGGCATAGGAAATCGAGGGGTATTCGAGTTTCTCGGGAACCGTCCTGTCGTAGTGTTTGAGCCAGGGCTTCGCCGCGTATGCGTCATCCATATCACCCTCCTTCTCGTTCCAGGAACCATGACGGGTTTGCAGGAATCGTAGACGCCTTGATCACGCCGGTGCGACGGAACCGCTTACGAAACGGTCGTGCGGACGGGGTCCGCTTCCAAAGAACCTCCGTGGTGCACGATTACAGGTTTTCCTGTGCCTTGGCAAATTTTTCCACGAGGAGGAACTTCTGGACCTTCCCCGTGGGGGTCATGGGGAGGCCCTCCACGAAGAACACCCTTTTCGGGGCCTTGAAGTGGGCGATCCGGTCGCGGCTGAAGGCCACGATCTCCTCCTCCGTCGCCTCCTGGCCCGGCCGCCGGACGACGGCGGCGCAGACCATCTCGCCCCAGGTCTTGTCGGGCAGGCCGATGACGGCGCACTGCAGGACCGCCGGATGGCCCATGAGCATCTCCTCCACCTCGACGGCGAAGACGTTCTGGCCCCCCGTGATGATCATGTCCTTGATCCGCCCGGCCAGGTAGAGGAACCCCTCTTCGTCGAACCGCCCCAGGTCGCCGGTGTGGAACCAGCCGTCCCGGAACATCTCCCGGGTCTTCTCCTCGTTCCGGAAGTAACCCGAGGTCACCGCCACGCCCCGGCCGATGACCTCCCCCACCTCCCCGGTGGGCACATCCTTGCCGTGCATATCAACGACTCGCACGTCGGCCCCGAAATAGAGCGTGCCCACGGACTCGGGCTTCCGCTCCTTGTCCTTCGGCCCCATGTTGACGAGGATGCCGCTCTCCTGGAGGCCGTAAAACTCGTAGAGGTTGGGACAGAGCCGCTTCTTGACCTCTTCCTGGAGCGCCACGGGAAAGGGCGAGGCGGCGAAGACCAGGGCCCTGAGCGACGTGAGGTCGTACTTCTCGATGTCCGGGAGGGCCAGGACGAAGCTCGCCATGGTGGGCACCCAGTTGGAGATGGTGACCTTCTCCTGCTGGATGACTCCCAGGATCTTCATGAGGTCGAACTGGTGGATGACGTTCCGGGCCCCGGCGAAAATCGAGCAGGCAGACCAGGCGAAGCCGACGCGGCCGAAGATGGGAAACACCGTCATGACGACATCCTGCGCCGTGACGTCATGCATGTACGTCAGGATGGGTCCCGCGCCGGCGTTGTTGTACTGGGACAGCATGTAGGCCTTCGGCAGCCCCGTGGTCCCCGAGGTCAGGTTCAGGTACTGGGGATCCTCCTCTTGGATATCCACGTCGGGCTCCTCCGGCGAGGACCGGAGGATCAGGTCTTCGTAGGAAACGGCGAATTCGGGGATCTCCTCCCCGTAGCAGACGAACCGCTTGACCTTCGGGAGCTGCGGGCGCAGGTCCTGGACCTGTTTCGTGAAGGAGGCGTCGAAGATCAGGTTCTCCGTGTCGCAGAAACCCATCAGTTCGATCATCTCCTGGGGCGACAGGCGGTAGTTGAGGGGCAGGCCGACGCTGCCGATCTTGCCCAGGGCGAAGTAGGTCTCCACGATCTCGTGGCGGTTATAGGAAAGAAAGGCCGTGTTGTCGCCCTTGCGGACGCCCAGGTCCAATAGCCCGTTCGCCAGCCCGTTGACCCGCCGGTTGACCTGCCGGAAGGTGAGGCGCCGGCCCGTGGTCATGCAGCTGATCGCCTCCCGGTTGCCGTACCGCGCGGCGGCGACTTTCGTGTAATTGCCGATGGTGAAGCACCCCGTCGCTTTTCCCGCCATGTTCCCTCCTCCTTTCTGGTTGCCCGCCTAGATTCCCATGAAGCGGGCGATGATCACCTTCATGATCTCGTTGGTGCCGGCGAAGATCCGGGCCGCCCGGCTGTCCCGCCAGGCCCTCGAGATCGGATACTCGTCGCAGTAGCCGTACCCTCCGTGAAGCTGGAGGCACCGGTCGGCCACCTGGAAGGCCATATCCGTCGTCCAGTACTTGGCCATGGAGGTCTCGATGACCACGTTCCGGCCCTCCATGTGGTCCGCCACGAGCTTGTCCACGAAGGTCCGGCCGATCTTGATCTCCGTGGCCATCTCCACCAGGGTGAACTGGTTCACCTGGAATTTCGAGACCGGCTTCCCGAAAACGGTCCGCTCCCGGCAGTACCGGAGAGTGATGTCGAGCATGTACTCGGCCCCCGCGACGGCGACGACGGCGCAGACGAGGCGCTCCTGCTGGAGTTTCTGCATCAGCTTCAAAAATCCCGTGCCCTTTTCGCCCAGCCGGTTGGCCTTGGGGATCCGGCAGTCCGTGAAGTACAGCTCCGCCGTGTCCTGGCTGTGACAGCCCGCCTTCTGGATCCGCCGGCCCTTTTCGAAGCCCGGCGTGCCCGCCTCCACGAGGTAGAGATCCACGGCCTCGTGGGCCTTCTGCACGGACGGGTCCCGGGCGGCCAGGACGCAGAGGTCGCAGTTGATGCCGCTGGAGATGAAGGTCTTCTGGCCGTTCAGGACGATGGTGTCGCCGTTCTCCAGGGCCGTCGTTTTCATGGCCGCCAGGTCGCTGCCGGCATTGGGCTCCGTCATGGCCACCGCCGTGACGATGTCGCCGCTGACGCAGCCGGGGAGGTACTTCTGCTTTTGCTCCTCCGCGGCGAAGGAAACGACGTAGGGGACGACGATGTCGCTGTGGAGCCACGTGGAAAAACTGGAGAGGTTCGCCCGGGCCAGCTCCTCGATGACGATGACGGAGTACAGGAAATCCGCCCCGGGGCCGCCATATTCTTCGGGAACCGACATCCCCAGGAACCCCTGCCGCCCCATCCTCCTCCAGACGTCCCTGGGCACGATGCCCGCTTCTTCCCACGCCTCGCTTTGAGGGGCCAGCTCGTTTGCCACGAACCGGCGCATGGTTTCACGATAGATCTTGTGTTCTTCCGTATAGTTGAGAATGTCCACCTTCTGCCTCCAACGAGATGTGCTGCTGCAAATCACCTGTTTTCCGGATGGTCCCTCCGCGGAAGGGAACCCGCTACGACACCATGGCGCGGCGGTCCTCCAGGACCTCCCGCGCTTCCCGGACGATCCGTTCCACGAGCTCCGCCACCGCGGGCTCGTCGTGAACCAGTCCCGTCACCTGCCCCATGGGCAGGAGCCCCTCCTCCGTGTCCCCCTGTTCCGTGGCCACCAGGATGCGCTTGTAGGCGTTGGCGAAATAGGCCAGCTGCCGGGCGTTCTTCCAGCCCGAGGCCAGGACACCGAAAAACAGCTTCCAGTAAGGCAGGCGCAACTGCGCCGCGATGATGCGGGAGTTGAAGAAGGCGGCCGGCAGGTTCAGGCCGCTCTTCAGGGCCCTCCGGGCCGCCCGGTTGTCCACGACCCGGCAGGGAATGCCGTCGAAGCGGGGTGAGTAAAGGGTATCATAAACGTCCTTTTCCAGGGACGCTTTCTTGTAGTTCCCGTGGAGGGCGCTCTCCCGGGTCGTCATGAAGCGGGTCCCCATGGCGACGGCGGAGGCGCCCAGGGACAGGGCGGCGGCGAGTCCGCGGCCGTCGGAGAAGCCGCCGGCGGCGATGACGGGGATCCGGAGCCGGTCCACGAGGTGCGGGATCAGGACGAGAGACGTCACCGGGCTGCCATGCCCCGCGGCCTCGTAGCCCGTGGCGATGACCGCGTCGGCCCCCTGGTCCTGGGCCCGACTCGCCTGGTGAAGATTGACCACCGTGGAGATCACCTTTCCGCCGTAGGCGTGGGCCTCCCGGATCAGCCAGTCGCCCTTTCCCAGCGCGAAGTTGATGACGGGAACCCGCTCCTCCAGGAGGGCGCGGGCGTTGTCCCGGGCCCCCGGCAGCACCAGCGAGGTGTTGGCCCCGAAGGGCCGGTCCGTGAGGCTCCGGATCTCCCGGACCGCTTCCCGGACCTCGTCGGGATTCAGGGGACCCGTCGCGAGGATGCCCAGGCCTCCGGCGTTGGACACGGCGGCGACCATCTTCGGGACGCTGATCCAGCTCATGCCGGAGAGAACGAGGGGATACCGGATTCCGAACAGCTCCGTGATCTGCGTTTTCATGGATGCTTCTTTCCCTTCCCGCTCGAATGGCCGTTTCGGATTGCTACGCCGCACAGGCCCGCTGCGTCTTTTCCGCCTGCTCGCGGGCCTCCCGGGCCATCCGCTCCAGGAGCTCCCGGCAGGTCGGGATGTCCCCGATGAGGCCGATGGACTGGCCCACCATGAGGGGCGCGTAGTCCACGTCCCCCGTCTCCCAGGCCTGCTTGACCCGCAGGCCCGAGAGGAGCGGCAGCAGTTCTTCGAAAGCGCCGCCGCGCTCCTCGATGGCCAGGACCTCCTGGAGGACCTTCGTCTTGAGGCCGCGTCCCTGGAGGCCGATGGACTTGCCGTAGATGACCGTCTCGAACTCCTGGCGCTTCACCAGCTCCTGCTTGATGTTCTCGTGAACGGGGCACTCCCGCGTGGCCACGAAGCGGCTGGCCATCATGACCCCCTCCGCCCCCAGGGCCAGGGCCGCCGCCAGGGTCCGGCCGTCGGCGATGCCGCCCACGGTGACCACGGGGATCTTCACGGTCTCGGCGATCCGCGGGGTCAGGACCATGCTCGTCACGTCGTCGTTCAGGGGGTGACCGCCCTCCTCGATCCCGGCGGCGTAGATCCCGTCGTAGCCGACTTTCTCGGCGTGGACGGCGTGGCGGACGGACCCCACCTTGTGAAAGAGCTTCACGCCCGCCTTCTTCAGCATCTCGATGTACTCCATCCCGGCGGCCCGGTCCGCGGGCATGCCGGAGAACTCGATGCCGTCCACCTTCTCCTCGGCGCAGACGCGGATGTACATCTTGTGGTGCTCCGCGGTGATCCGGACGGAGGGCAGCATGGTGATGTTCACCATGAAAGGCTTCTTCGTGAGTTTCCGGGTCTCCCGGATGGCGTCGCGGAAGGCGGCGTCGGTCTCGTAATTGCCCGCCGTCACGTTCCCCATGCCCCCGGCATTGGAGATGGCGGCGCAGAACGCAGGCTTGCAGAGCCACATCATGGCGCCGCAGAGAATGGGGTACTCGATTCCGAACATCTCGGTGATTTTCGTCTTCATGGCTTCCCTTCTCTCGAATCGTTGCATGGTTGCCGCGGCGGGGCCGCGTCTTTCCGGGGATTCACAGGAACCGCCGCTCACTTCCCCCGGAAGACGGGGAACCGCTTTTCCACGAAGGCCCCCGCGCCCTCCTGGAGGTCCTCCGTCAGGAAGAGGTCGCCCACGAGGCCGGCCTCGAGAACCAGGCCATCCTCCAGCGACATTTCCACCCCCTCGTTGATGGCCCTTTTGCCCGCCTCGACGGCGAGGGGGGCGTTGGCGAGGATCGAGGCGGCCAGTTTCCTGGCCTCCGCCATCACCTCCGCCGCCGGGACGACCTTTTCCAGGAGCCCCAGCTGGAAGGCGTCCCGGGCCGTGAAGAAGTCCCCCGACAGGACCATCCACTTGGCCCGCCCCTTCCCCAGGAGCCGCGCCAGGCGCTGCGTGCCGCCGGCCCCGGGGATCAGCCCCAGCTTGACCTCCGGCACGCCGATGACGGCCTCCTCCGCGGCGATGCGGATGTCGCAGGCCGCCGCCAGTTCGCAGCCGCCGCCCAGGGCCAGGCCGTTGATGACGGCGATGACGACGAGGCGCGAGTTCTCGATCTTCGAGAAGCAGGCCTGCATCGCCCGGGAGCCCCGGACAACCTCGTCCCGCTTGCCGAACATATCCCGAAATCCCTTGATGTCCGCGCCGGCGACGAAGGCCCGCTCCCCGGCGCCGGTGAGGAGGACCACGCCGATGTCCCCGCGGCCTTCCAGCTCCTCGAACACCGCCACCAGGTCCTCCATCACGGCCGTGCTCAGGGCGTTCATCTTCGGGTTGTCGATGGTCACGACGGCCAGGCGGCCCTCCACTTCAAAGCGCACGTACTTTCGGTTCACGTCTTTCCTCCCGGTATCGATTTCGGGCCTCGCGGATGCACAGGCCGGCGGGGAGTCGGCCCCGCCCTTCCCGGGCACCATCGCGCCGGCCCCGTTCAGATTCCGCCCTTTTTCAACATTTCCTGGACGATGATCAGTTTCTGGATCTGGGTGGTCCCGGCGCCAAACTCGATCCCCTTCATGTCTCGGTACATCCGCTCCACGGGAAACTCGCTGATGAATCCGTAGCCCCCCAGGATCTGGACCGCCTTGTCCACGGCCCGCATGCCCACCTGGGAGCAGAACAGCTTGGCGTAAGAGGCCTCCAGGCGGACCCGCCCGCCCTGGTCGGCCAGCGTGGCCGCCCAGTAGGCCATCAGCCTCGCCGCCTGGATCTCCGTCGCCATCTCCGCCAGCATCTCCTGGATCATCTGGAAGTGGACGATGGGGAGCCCGAACTGGACCCGCTCCTGGGCGTACCGGAAGGCCACGTCGAAGGCCCCCTGGGCGACCCCGATGGGACAGATGGAGTAGACGATCCGCTCCCGGTCGAGGCCGTTCATGAGGACCCGGATGCCCGCGTTCTCCACCCCGACGACGTTCTCCGCGGGGATCTCGCAGTCTTCGAAGACGAGTTCCCCCGTGGGGGAGCCCTTCACGCCCATCTTCTTGAGGGTCTTGCCGCTGGAGAAGCCGGTGAAGCCCCGCTCGACGACGAAGGCCGTGATGCCCTTGGGCCCCGCCTCGGGGTCCGTCTTGGCATAGAGGAGGACCACGTCGGCCACGGGTCCGTTGGTGATGAACATCTTCGTCCCGTTGACGATGTAGCGGTCCCCCTTCCGGACGGCCCGGGTCTTCATGGCGAGGGCATCGGAGCCCGCCTCGGGCTCCGTGATGGCGATGGCGCCGATCTTCCGCCCCGCCATCAGGTCCGGCAGGTACTTTTTTCTCTCCTCCTCGCTGCCGTTGCGGAAGAGGTTCTCCGTGCAGAGGATCGCGTGGGCCCCGAAGGTGTTGGCCGTGGAGGCGCAGCCCCGGCCGAGTTCCTCCATGGCCAGGACGCAGGACATGATCCCCTCGTCGCTGCCGCCGTACTCCTGGGGGATGGAGATGCCGAAGAGGCCGAGGTCCGCCATGGCCCGGAAATTCTCCGTGGGGAAAATTCCGTCCTGGTCGATCTCCGGGGCCCGGGGGATGACGACCCCGTCGACGAACCGCCGCATCGTCTCCTTGAAGATCCGCTGGTCTTCGCTCAGTTGAAAATCCATCTCGTCATCCTTTCCTCACGCCCTCTTCCTTCCCACATAGAAGGAGGTGTGAAAGACCAGGCAGCTCTCGTCGCGCTGGTTCTTGATGGTCGCCTCGTAGCGGAGAAGCCCCATCCGCTCGTCCCGCTCCTGCAGTTCCGCCACCACGGCCTCGCAGCGGATGGTGTCGCCGATCTTGACGGGCCCGGTGAAGCGAACCCGGTCCATCCCGTGGAAAGCGATGAAGCTCTTGGGCAAAAGGACGTGGGGGCCCAGGCGGAACATCAGCGCCGAGCCGACGACCAGCCCCAGCATCCCGTGGGCGATCCGCTCCTTGAAGAAGGACTTCTTCGCGTACTCCACGTCGGTGTGGAGGGGGTGCCAGTCCCCCGTGAAGGCGGAGAACAGGACGATGTCCGTTTCCGTGATCGTCCGGCCCGGGCTGACCAGGCGCTCCCCCACCGTGTAATCCTCCAGCCATACCTTTTCCATGGTCTACCTCCCTTGTCCCGGACGGGACGCTCAAGGCTTCGCGCCGGACCAAACCGGCCCTTCCCCCGACATACCCGGGGACCGCGGAACGTCGCCGCCTCGCGCAACGAGCCGACGTCACCCCTTGTCCGCGAGACCCTTCTTCAGGACGTGCTTCAGGACTTTCCCGGAGGGATTCCGGGGCAGCATGGGGATGAAATGCACGGCCTTGGGGCGCTTGAAGCCGGCCAGTTTCTCCTTGCCGAAGGCCAGGATCTCCTCCTCCGTCGCCTCCGTCCCCGGCTTGAGGACGACGGCGGCGTGGATCTTCTCCCCCCACTGGGGGTCGGGAAGCCCGAAGACCCCCACCTCCGAAACCTTGGGGTGATGCAGGAGGGCGTCCTCCACCTCCTTGGCGAAGACGTTCTCCCCCCCCGTCTTGATCATGTCCTTGAGGCGGTCGACGAAGTAGAGGAACCCCTCCCCGTCCTCCCGCACGATGTCCCCCGTGTGGAGCCAGCCGTCGACGAAGGTGGCCGCCGTCTCCTCGTCCCGCTTGTAGTAGCCCTTGATGACCGCCGGCCCCTTCAGGAGCAGCTCCCCCGCCTGGCCGACGGGCACGCTCCCGCCCCGGTCGTCGACGATGCGGTATCCCAGCAGCGGGTTGACGACACCGATGGCACCGGATTTCCGGAAGGTGTTCTCGTGGGACAGGACCGTGGCGTTGCCGCCGCTGGACTCCGTCAGGCCGTACGAATAGACCAGCTTTGCCCGGGGCATGTACTGGAGCACGTCCCGCTTCAGCTCGTCGGGGAAGGTGGCCGCCGCGGTGGCGAAGAGGCGGACGTGGGTGATGTCGTGGGCGATGGCCTCGGGGACCGCCATGATCCAGCTCCACAGGAAGGGCGGAACCACGATGACGACGGAGACCTTCTCCTCGTGGATGGCCTTCATGAACTGCACGGCGTCGAACCGGTGCTGCAGGACGATGGAGCCTCCCGCCGCCAGCATGGGGTGGAGGCAGTTGTTCTGGATGACGTGAAACAGGGGCAGCACCTGGAGTCCCACGTCCTCGGGGGTGATGTTCATGGCCCCGATGGAGGTGTGGATCGCCGTCAGGGCGTTGAGGTGGCTGAGCATGCCCAGCTTCGAGACGCCCGTGGTGCCGCCGGTGCAGATGAAGCAGTAGACGTCCTCCGGCAGGACCTCCACGTCCGGCGCCTCATCGCGGCCCGACTGGAGAAGCGCCTCGTAGGCCCCGGCCCAGGGGGGGACATCGCCCCCGATCTGGAGCCAGGTCGAAACCTTTGGCAGGGCCGGCCGCATGGCCTCCACGGCCGGTTTGAAATCGGGATGAAAGATCAGGACCCGGGCGTCCGACAGGTCGACGAGGTACTCGATGTCCTTCGGAACGAGCCTGGACATGACGGGAAAGTAGACGAGCCCCGCCTTGGCGCAGGCGTAGTTCGCCTCGACGATGGCCGGAACATTTTCGGTGAGGATGGCCACCTTGTCGCCCTTCTTCAGGCCCAGGCCGATCAGCGCCTGGGCAAGGCGGTTGACGCGGCCGTCGAACTGCCGCCAGGTCCACCGCTCGCCTTCGAAGATCAGGGCAACCTTGTCGGGGTACTGGATCGCGTTGCGCGTGGGGATATTGCCGATGTTCATGGGTCAACCTCCTTCCGAAAACCGGCCCCCGCGAACACTTGCCGCGCGAGGGCAAAGGGAATGCCGCCCCGGCAGGGGCTTCCTCCAGGGTCCGCTACAGGCGGATCTCCAGGTCCGACAGGGGGTAGGCCAGGCAGGCGTGGACGTGGCCGGACCAGCGGTCCGCTTCCCGGATCGCTGCCCGGTCCGGCATGAAGACCCGGCCGCTTAAGACCTTCATCCGGCAGTACCCGCACTCGCCGCTCCGGCAGAGGGAGGGTGCGGAAATCCCGTGCTGCTCGAGGGTGTTGAGCAGGGGCTCCCCGGCCCGGGCGGGAATCGTCCGCAGTCCACGCACCGCCACCTGGAAGACGCGATGGGGCTCTGCATCCGCCGGCCAGCCCGCCTCTTTCGTGACGTCCGCCAGGGGCCCGGAGGCCTCGCACCGGATCCTCCGGCGGGGAACGCCCAGCTTCTCCAGTTCCGGTTTGACGAAGCGGTACATCTCTTCCGGCCCGCAGAGAAAAAAGGTCTTTCCCTCCGGGGATCCCGCGAAGCGCCGGATCGCCTCGGCCGTGAGGAAGCCCCGGGGACCCCGGTAGCCCGGCGGGGGCTCCGAGATCAGGAAGCGGACCCGGATGCGGTCATGGGCGCGGGCGAGGGCGGCGAGTTCGCGGCGGTAGATGACGTCGCCGGGGGTGCGGCTCCCGTAGAGAAGCCCGATCCTCCGGGGAAGCCCCCGCTCGACGGTTTCGCGGATCAGGCTGCGGAAGGGGGTAATCCCGGAGCCGCCGGCCAGGAAGACCAGGTCGTCCGTGTCGATGAGGGGCTCGTGATAGAACGTGCCCGCGGGGCCCGAGATCGTGAAGGCGTCGCCGGCCTTGACCTCGTCCAGGAGGAAGGGGGAGACGAAGCCCCCCGCCTGCCGGCGGACGGTGAGCTCGTAGAAGCCCCGCTCGTGGGGCGGCGAGGCGATGGAGAAGGCCCGCCCCGTCCTCACGGCGCCGACCTCCACGGACCAGTTTACGTACTGGCCCGCCCGGAAGGGGGGAAGGTACCCGTCCCGGGCCGCCAGCCGGAACGTTTTGGCCGTGGGGGTTTCCTCCCGGACCTCCGTCACGACGACGCCGATCTCCCGGGGATGCAGGCGGCCGATGACCTCCGCCGCGAAATGCCCGGGCAGCGCCACATCGCCGCGGGCCTTCTCCAGGACCTGCCGCTCCTGGAAGGCTTCCGCGAACCCGTCGACGTGGGCGAGATATTCCTGGATGTCCATGCGATCCCTGCCTTTACTGGAGTTTCTTGAGGGCCATGCCGCCGGCGATGAACCCGGAGGTCATGCAGGTCTGGTACCCCCCTCCGGGCAGCGTCCAGGCCGAAGCGAAGTACAGGCCGCCGACGGGGGGCCGGTTGCCCAGCCGCAGGAGCCCCGAGTCCGAAAGGTACTGGTCGAATCCGTAGATGGCGCCTCCCGGGTTGCCGGTGTAGCGCATGTTCGTCAGCGGCGTGGCCACCTCGACCACCTCCAGGTGGTCCCGAAGCCCCGGGAAATACCGCTCCGCCCGCTCGAACAGGACGGCGGCAAAGGCGTTCTTCTCGTCCACGTACCGCTCCGGGGGAATGAGGTACCAGGGTTGGGCGTAGCTCGCCGCGGTCAGGACCATGACGGACGTCCCCGGCGGCGAGAACTCCGGGTCGGAACTGGTGTAGCTCGTGAACAGCATCCCCCGGGGCGCCCCCAGGGTGAAGGCCGTCGCCCAGGCCTCCTCGATCCCGCGGCCGAAGTCGATGAAGTTCTCGTGCACCAACGCCCCCACCGCAGCGGGCGGGCAGTCGAGGCCCGCGTAAACGTTCACCGTGGAAAAGCCGACCTGGCGGCTGTTGACCTGGCGGCGGTAACCCTCCGGGACCTGGTCGGCCCCCACCAGGTCGCCCAGGGTCGAGGGGATGCTGGCGTTGGAGACGACGACCCTCGTCTCCACCTCCTCCCCCTCGTCGGTGACAACGGCCCGGACGGCCCCGTCCTTCAGGAGGATCCGCCGGACGCCGCAGCCGAAGCGGACCTCGCCTCCGCACTCCGTGAAGGCCTCCACGAAGGCGTTCGACAGGGCCTGGTTCCGGCCCCGGATGTGCACCGGGTGCTGCTTGAGAAGGGCGTCCCAGCAGGAGGCCATCATGTGGAAGGGGACCTTCGACGGCGGCAGGCCCAGGTAGGACCAGAAGGGGGAGACGGCGCTCTTGAGGTCCTCGTCCTGGAAAAAACCGGTGAGAACCTCGCCGTAGGTCTTCATTCCCCACCGCGCGAAATCGGGGAAGCTCTCCGGCGTCAGGTCCGTGGCGCGGCGGCCGGCGGCCGCGAAGACGCCCGACAGGTCCCGGGCGAGCCGCTTCATGAGGGCGAAAAACTCCCGGATCTTTGCGGCTTCTCCGGGAAAGCGATCGCACAGCGTGTCGATCGTCCCCTCCCAGTCGGGCGGGAGGGTAACGTCGATCCGCTCGTCCACGACGCGGTAGAGCTCCTTCAGGGGAAGGAACTGAAGTTTGCCCGCCACGCCCAGGAAGTCGAGGTACTCGTAGAGGCGGCCTCTCTGGCCCGGGAGTCCGATCCCCGAGAGGACGTGGAGGGAGGCGTCGAACTCGAAGCGCCCCCTCCGGAAGGAACTGGCGTATCCCCCCGGGACGTGATGGCGCTCCAGGAGGAGGACCTGCTTCCCGCTCCGGGCCAGGAAGGTCGCGGCGGACATCCCGCCCAGACCAGCCCCGACGACGACGGCGTCATATCGCTTCTGCACGTGCACCTCGCAACTCCGGATCGGCGAAAGGGAAGCGTCCTATTTCCCCCGGTAAACGGGCGGTCGCTTTTCCATGAAGGCCATGGCCGCCTCCACCATGTCCTCGGAGGGAATCATGGCGGCGTTTTTCTGGGCGACGTATTCCATGCCCGCTTGGATTCCCCGGTCCCTGCTGTAGAGGAGCACCTCCTTCGTGCCCTGGACGGCCAGGGGCGAAAGGGACGCGATCTCCGCCGCGATTTCGCGGGCGCCCTCCACCAGGGCCTCCCGGTCTTCGTAGATCCCGGTGATGAACCCCATCTTCAGGGCCTCCCCGGCGCCGAAGTCCCGACCCGTCAGGGCCAGGTGGCGGAACCAGCCGTGGCCGATGATGTGGGGCAGCCGCTGCAGGGTGCCCACGTCGGCAATGAAGGCCACCCGCACCTCCCGGACGCTGAAGACGGCGTCCCGGGCGGCGAGGCGGATGTCGCAGGCCGCCAGGAGGTCCACGCCGCCGCCGAGGCAGTGGCTGTGGGCAGCGGCGATGACGGGTTTCCGGCAGCGCTCGACCCAGTCCATGCCCTCCTGTCCCTTCCGGATCAGGAGGCGCAGCTCCTCCCGCTGACCCGCGTTCTTTTCACCGTAAAACGTTGCCAGCTCGCCCAGGTCCGTGCCGGAGGTGAAACATTTCCCCTCCGCCCGGATGACCACCACGCGGACGTCCGGGTCCTCGTCGAAGGCCCGGAAGTGCCGGCCGAGTTCATCGAAGAAGTTCAGTCCCATGGAGTTGCGCTTCTCCGGACGGTCCAGGATCAGCCACGCGATGGGTCCTTCACGCTCCACTCGGAAAGGGTCTTTTCGTTCCATGGTCACCCCCATCAGGGAAATGCAGATTTCGATCCAGTGCAGGCAGCAAGAGACATGCCCGGCGGACGGGGCGGGCCCGCCGGATCGGCCCCTGGCGCACAAGGGATCATTCACGAATGATTTCCATTGGATGCAAAAAGCGGGCGCCGGGAGGCGCCGCCGGAAACCGCGGGGTGTCCGCGGCGGGATGGATGAAGTCCATCCAGTGCCCATCCGGGAATTTTGCCCCTACCCCGCAACATCAATGGAATCGGCCTGGTGCGGGCGGATGAAAACGAATCAGCCCTTGGTCGGGTTTAATCCGGGGGGAGGGATCGCAGGATGCGGCGCAGCCTCTGGCGGGTGATGCCCAGGGCGTCCGCGGCCTTCGTCCGGTTGTGCTGATGCCGAGAGAGCACGTCCTCCGTATAACTCTTGATGAGGAGGTCCAGGGGCATCTCCTTGAGGTACTTGACGTTCGATCCCCCCGGGTCGGCCTGCCCTCCGGCGATCTCCAGGGGCACGTCCCGCAGGCCGATGACGGCGTCATCGCTCAACAGGACGACCCGCTCGATCACGTTTCTCAATTCCCGGACATTCCCGGGCCACGGGTAGCGAGTCAGGGCCTCCATGGCCTCCGCGTCGAGCTGGCGCCCGTTCTTTCCCAGGAGCTTGCCGTACAGGCCCAGGAAGTGCTCGGTCAGGAGGGGGATATCCTCGCGCCTCTCCCGGAGGGGGGGGATGTTCAGCGCCACCACGTTCAGCCGGTAAAACAGGTCTTCCCGGAACCGCCCCTCCTCGACCCGTCTGAGGAGATTTCGGTTGGTGGCGGCGATGATGCGCACGTCCACGTTGATTTTCTTCGTTCCGCCCACCCGCTGCAGTTCCCGCTCCTCCAGGAACCGGAGCAGCTTGATCTGGGTCGCGGGGCTGATCTCCCCGATCTCGTCCAGGAAGAGGGTCCCCTGGTCCGCCAGCTCGAAGAAGCCCTTCTTCTGCTTCACGGCGCCGGTGAAGGCGCCCTTTTCATGCCCGAAGAGCTCGCTTTCCAGGACCCCTTCCGACAGCATGGCGCAGTTGACCGCCACGAAGGGATGGTTCGCCCGGGGGCTTCCGTAGTGAATGGCGTTGGCAAAGAGCTCCTTGCCCGTCCCGCTTTCCCCCTGGACGAGGACGGTCGACCGGCTGCCGCCGGCCACCCGTCGGCTCATGTCGAGGATGGGCCTCATGACGGGACTGCAGGTGAGGATCTTGTTGAAGCTGTAGAGCTCCTTCCCCCTCGACCGCATCTGGTCGACTTCGGCCTCGACCTTGCGGGAAGCCAGGCAGCGGGCGACGATGATTTTCAGCTCGTCGATGTCGAAGGGTTTGGCGACGTAATCATACGCGCCCGACTTCATGGCTTCCACGGCCCCCTTGATGCCGCTATAGGCCGTCATGACGATGATCGGGGTGTCGGCGTCCACCTGCTTGATCTGCTGCAGCACCTGGATGCCGTCCGTGTCGGGCAGCTTGACGTCCAGGAGGATCAGGTCGGGGCTGTTTTCCTCGTAGGAAAGGAGGGCCTCCCGGCCGGTGCCAGCCGTCAGGATCTCATATCCCTCGCGGGAGAGGGCCTTTTTCAGGGACTCCACGATCAGCCTCGTGTCATCCACGATGAGAATGGTCGATTTCATGGCGCACCCCGGGCGGTCAGCATCCGTTCCGCCATCCGAACTCCCGTTTCCCGGGGAAGAAGCAAGGGGACCTGGGAATCGTCATCCGAACGGCAAAGGCTTTCCGGTTGCACGATCACGATGCCGATGTCATCCAGCCCCCCCCGGACCCTGTGGGCGGTCTCGCCGATCTCCTCGATCATCTCCGGGTAATTCGGACACGTTTTTATCAGGCCTTCCAGGAAAGCAACGGTCCCCCGGCCGCAGGAACGCGCCAGGGACGCCAGCCCGTCGGAAGCGACGAGGAGGAGGTCGTCCTCCCGGAACGGCGCCGTTTCCGCCTGGAACAGGCCCGGCGCCCGGCCCACCAGGCAATGGTTGGTCCGGCTCAGTTGGAGGGCCGTCCCCTCCCCCGGCCGGAGGCGGAAGATGAGGCTGTCCCCGGCGTGGAGGATGGCAAAGCGCCGGTCGTGCCCGAAAACCGCCGCGGAGAAGGTCGTCCCGTCATGGTAGGCCGTTTCCCGGATCAGGCGATTCGTGGCCGACACCAGGCTGTCGAAAAGATCGTCCACAAGCCGGTTCGTCTCCAGCGGGTCGATCAAGCGGGACATGCCGACCCAAAAACGCTTCAGGAAGGTCGATGCCGCCTGCGGATTTCGTTCCGGCCCGTCGGCAACGGCGAAGATGCCCCTTTGCCCGTCGATCAGGACGGCATCCCCGATCCCCTCCCAGGCCGCCTTTCCCGAACCGGGGAACAGGAGAACCGACCAAATGCCGGGTACATCGTATCGTTGCAATCCGCTCCCGTCGGACTTTGCCATTACAGGTTCAAAGCCTCCAGATGGCCCTCGGCGATGGCGTCGCTGAATTTCCGCGGCGCCTTCGCATCCCCGATTACGATCACCTCGACGCCCAGGGAGCGGCACTCCTCCTCCAGGCCGCGGACGGGCCGGGAGCCCACGGCCAGGATGACCGTGTCGGCCCCGATGGACTCGGTCCCCCCGTCCGTCTCCACGATCACCGCCTCGCCCGTGATTTCCAGGAGCCGCGTCCGGGGGCGCAGCTCCACGCCGTGGCGGCGCAGGCTCTGCATCAGGACCCAGCGCGTCGAGGGGCCCACATTGGCCCCGATGCGGTCCACCATGTCGATGACGGTGATCCGGCGCCCGCTGTCCGAGCTCCGCCTCTTCAGCGTCTCGGCGTCCTCGGCGTCGTGGCGGGCGAGGAACGCGAAGGTCTCCGCGTCCAGGAGCCCCTCCGCGGCGACCCACTCCGCCGTCTCCAGGCCCACGGCATTGCCGCCGACGACCACGACCCGCCTGCCGATGCGGGGGACCTTTCCCATCAGGACGTCCCAGGCGTCCACCACGTGCCCCGCGTCCACCCCGGGAACGGAAATGCGCAGGGGCCGCGCCCCCGTGGCCACCACCACGGCGTCGGGGGCCGCCTCGCGCACGTCCTCCACCGTCAGGGAACAGCCGCACCGGACCTCCAGACCCTCGTGCCGCAGCCGCTTCTCCATGCCGTCGCGGATGTGGACCAGTTCGCCCTTCCCGGGCGGCCGGGAGGCGATGTCGATCTGCCCGCCCAGGCGATCCTCCTTCTCGAAGAGCGTCACCGCGTGGCCGAGACGCGACGCCGTCAAGGCGAACTGCATCCCCGCGGGGCCGCCCCCGGCCACCCAGATTTTCCGGGGTCGGGATGCCTTCGCGGGCTCTGCCTGCTCCTCCCGCCCCACCCGGGGGTTCACGGCGCAGAAAATGCCCCTCCCCAGGAAGATGCTGTCGAAGCAGCCCTGGTTGCAGGAGACGCAGCGGACGATTTCGTCGTGACGGCCCTCCTTCACCTTTCGGGGCAGGTCGGGGTCGGCGATCAGGGGCCGTCCCCAGCAGATCAGGTCGGCGGCGCCGGCTCGCAGGACCCGCTCCGCCACGGCGGGGTCGCCGAGGCGGTTCGAGGCGAAAACGGGGACGGACACCTTTTCCTTGATGCCCCGGGCCAGGTAGGCGTAGGCGCCGGGGGGGACGGAGGCGGTCAGCTGGGGAACCGCCGTCTCGTGCCACCCTCCCGTCACGTTGACGGCGTCCACGCCGGCCTTCTCGGCCTCGGCACAGAAGAGGGCCGACTCGTCGTTCGTGTTGCTCCCCTCCATGAAGTCGTTTCCCGCCACCCGGATGCCCAGGGCCGCGTCGGGTCCGACGGCGGCCCGGACCCGGCGGATCACCTCCAGGCCGAAGCGCATGCGGTTGTCCCAGGATCCGCCGTAGGCGTCGGTGCGGTGGTTCGTCAGGGGGGACAGGAACTGGCTGATCAGGTATCCCGTGCAGGCGATGATCTCGATGAAGTCGAACCCCGCGGCAACGGCCCGGACCGCCGCCCCGGCGAAGGCCTCCTGGACGCGGTCGATGTCCTCTTCCGTCATGGCCTTCGGGACGTCCCCCGTCAGCCGGCTGCGGACGGCGGAAGGCGCCAGGGCCGGCTCCCCCGTGAAGAGCCGCGCCGGGGCGTTTCTCCCCATGTGGAAGAGCTGGACGCCCAGCTTCGCCTCCGTGTCCCGGTGGAGCTCCGCCGTCAACTGCCCGAGGACGGGAAGGTTCGTGTCGTCAAAGAGGCCCGGCATGACCGGCGCCCCGCCCTTGAGGTCGATGGCCAGGGGGCCCACGATCATCAATCCCACCCCCCCGTGGGCCCGCTGCCGGTAAAAGGCGGAATATTTCTCGTTGAACGCATAGTCGTCCGTAAAGTGAAGCCCCATCGCGGGCATCACCGTGCGGTTGGCGATCCGCAACCGGTTGATCGTGACGGGCTCGAACAGGCGTACGTACTCCATGGTCAACATTCCCCCTGCGCCCGGCTACGCCTTCGCCCACGGCACGGCGAAGCCCTCGGGAATCTTTCTCCCCTGCCAGACCCCGTGAACCAGGGCGACCACTTCCCCCCCGGCGTCCTTGAGTTCCAGGTCCAGGACGATGTCCGCCTTGCCCTTTTCCTCCATTTCCTTCGCGATGCCGTCGACAGTCTCCGCCGACACCTCGGCGACCAGCGTCACGTCCGTCAGGGCGGGGCGCCGGTAGCGGATGCGGATCTCCTTGGCGATGGGGAAGTATTTCATGTAATCCAGGGTCGCTCCGAAGAGGGCGCCGCCGATGACCTCTCCCAGCGCGAAGAGGGATCCCGCGTACATCATACCGATGTGATTCGTGTTTCTATCTATGGGCATCATCATCTTGACGTATCGCTCGCGCATTTCGAGCACCTGGACGCCGGTCCGCCGAATGGCCTCCACGCCGTTCTGCGAGAAGTCGGCCACGTGCTTGTATTTTTCCTCGATCATCGTCATCTCCTCTTCCAATCGGGTTTGCGGCCTTCCATCAGGGCTTTCACCCCCTCCTGGAAATCGTCGCTCCTAAGGAGGGCACTCTGCAGGCCCACTTCCATGTCCAGGTGCGTCATGAGGTCGACCCCCTCGCCGCGCTTCACGATCCGCTTGACGGCCCCGACGGCCAGGGGCCCCATGGCGATGATGTCGCGGGCCAGCCGCTCCGCCTCTTCCAGCAGGGTCTCCGCCGGGAACACGTCGTTGATCAGTCCGTACTGCAGGGCCTGGGCGGCGGTGTAGGTCCTGCCCGTCATGAGGATCTCCATGGTTTTGGCGGGGCCAACGATCCGGCTCAGGCGGGCCGTGCCCCCCAGGTCGGGGACGACGCCGAACCGGAGCTCCGGCATGCTCCAGAGGCAGTCCTCGCTCATGAGGCGGATGTCGCAGGCCAGGGTCAATTCCAGCCCCAGCCCCAGCACGCGGTTGTGCATCGCGCAGAGGATGGGGATCTCGATGGCCTCCAGGCGGTTCAGGTACTGCTGGAACCGGGAGATGTCCGCCCGGATGGACGCCCCGCCGGCCGCCGAGTCGGTCATGAAGCGGCCCACGAGGCCGGCGAGAGACGCGAAATCCACCCCCGCCGAAAAGACCTTTCCCTCCCCCTTGAGGATAATGACCCGGACCTCCGGGTCCGTGACCAGGCCCTCCACCATCCCCGAGATCGCCTCGATCATCTCGAAGGTGATGGCGTTCCGCTGGGCCGGGCGGTTCAGGGTGATATGGAAGATGGCCCCTCTCTTCTCGCCGATCACGTGTTCGTCCACGATGCGCCTCCTCCCGGCGGGTCCTTCCCTCGTTTCCGGGCCGTTATCCCCGCGGCGCCACCTCCCGGCTGCCGCACGAGGACCTTTCCAGGTCTCGGACCCGGGCCAGGATGGCGTGGGCCCCCTCGACGATCTCCTCCACCACCTCCGCGATGGGCTTGATCTCGCGAATGAGACACGCCCCCATGCTGCAGGCGACGGGCACGCCGTCGGGATCCCCCTTGGCGTAGGTTTCGCGGCCCACCTGGCCGCCCACCACGGTGAGCAGCTCCATCAGCGACGCCCCCCGCGCCTCCATTTCCAGGACCCGCTCCGTCGCCCGGTTCTTGTAGCACCGGAACGGGTTCTTGAGGGAGCGCATGATGAGGGCCGTGTCCGTCTCCCCGATTTCCAGGTAGCGCCGCTTGATGGTCTCGCTCATGGTGCTCTCGCGGGTGACCACGAAGCGGGTTCCCATTAGCACACCGTCGGCGCCCATGCAAAGGGCGGATGCGAAGCCCCGGGCGTCGACGATGCCCCCCGCCGCAACGACGGGGATGTCCAGCTCGTCCACCGCCCTGGGGAGGAGGATCGACAGGGGGACGTCGTCCATCCCGGGATGGCCGCCGCACTCGAACCCGACGATGATGATGCCGTCGACGCCGCCCGCCGCGGCCTTCTTTGCGAACCGGATCGAGGGGACCTTGTGGAAGACCCGGACCCCCCCTTCCCGGAGGACGGGCAAGAGAAACGCCGGGTCGCTCCCCGCCGTCTCCGCCGCCGCGACCCGCTCCGCCGCGGCGATCCGGGCGAAGGAGAGGGAGCGCTCCCCCTTCCCCACGTCGGGGAGCATGCTGATGTTCACGCCGAAGGGACGGTCCGTCAGGTCCCGGGTCTTCTTGATCTCCTCCCGCAGGGCCTCCGGCGAGGGGAAGGTCTCCGCCGCGAGAAACGCCATGACGCCGGCGTTAGCGGCGGCGGCGGTGAACTCCGCCGTGGACAGCAGTTGCATCCCCCCCATCATGATCGGGTGGGGAATGCCCAGCATCTCGGTCAGGCGCGTCTGGAACATTACGAACTCCTTGCGGCCTTGATGGCCATCTCCCGCAATTCCCGCCGGAGGATCTTTCCCACGGCGGACTTGGGCAGGCTCTCCACGATTTCGTAGATTTTGGGGACCTTGTAGGCCGCCAGGTGCTTCCGGCAGAATGCATCGAGCTCCGCGGACGTGATCACCTCGCCCGGGCGGGGCACGACGCAGGCCTTCACCGTCTCTCCCCTGTACTCGTGGGGGAGCCCGATCGTGCAGGCCTCCAGCACCTTGGGGTGCCGGTACAGGACCTCGTCGATGTCCCGCGGGTAGATGTTGTATCCCCCCGCGATGATCATGTCCTTCTTGCGGTCGACGATGTAGAGGAACCCGTCCTCGTCCATCCGCCCGATGTCCCCGGTGCAGAACCAGCCGTCCCGGACCGCCTGGGCCGTCTCCTCGGGCATGCCGTAGTACCCGAGGCACTGCTGGGGCCCCCGGAAGAGGATTTCCCCCGGCTCGCCCACGGGCATGTCGACGGTCCCCGTTTCCAGGTCGACGATGCGGATGTCCGTGTTGGGGAGGGGCACCCCGACGCTCCCCGGCTTCAGTTTGCCTCGCCAGGGGGTCATGTGGGTGATGGAGGTGGATTCGGTCATCCCGTACCCCTCCACGATGGAGGCCCCCGTGGCCTCCTGCAAGGCCTCGATGGTTTCCACGGACAGCGGGGCCGCCCCCGAGAAGAACCCCTTGATGAAGGACAGGTCCGCCTTCTTGAACTCTGGCATAGCCATGACGCCCACGTAGATCGTCGGGACCGCCAGGAAGATGGACGGCCGGTATTTCAGCGTCATCTCCATCACCGCCTGCGGCTCCGGCCGCGGCACCAGGATGGCCGTCCATCCCTTGTAGATGGAGAGGTTCATGACCAGGTTGAAACCCGCCATGTGGAAGAAGGGAAAGATGGCCAGCTCGCTGTCCGCCCCGTCCGGGAGGTCGAAGAACCAGGCCCCCAGGATCTGGTTGATGCAGGAGATGTTCCGGTGGGTGATGATGGCCCCCTTGGAAACTCCCGTCGTCCCGCCGGTGTAGGGGATCAGCGCCAGGTCGTCCAGGCGCGGCGTCTCCAGGGCCTCCCCCGGAGGCGCGCTCCTCATCAGGTCCAGGAAGGCGTGGGTCCCGTCCGCTTTTTCATCGGGACGGTACATGGCTTTCTTGACGAAGGGAAACAACTGCTTCGCCGGGAACGGCAGGTAGTCGTTGATGTGGGCGGTGATGATCCTGGTGACGGACGTTTTCGCCTTCAGCGTGAGGACGCGCGGCGCCAGGAGATCCAGGGTGATGACGGCCGTCGCCCCGGAGAGGTCGGCCTGGTGGCGGATCTCCTCGTCCGTGTAGAGGGGGTTGCAGGGAACCGGGACGGCCCCGGCCCGCCAGAGGCCGTAGTAGGCGATGACGATCTGGGGGACGTTGGGCAGGAGCAGCAGCACCCGGTCCCCCCGCTTCACGCCGATGCTCTTCAGGGCCCGGGCGAAGGTCGACGCCAGCCCGTCGAGCTCGGCGAAGGAGATCCTCTTCCCCATGAACACGAGGGCGTCCCTCCGGGGAAAGCGCCGGGCCGTCCGGGCGAGGTATTCCGGCATCGTCACATCTTCGAAGGCCACCTCCCGGGGGACGCCGGGCATGTATTCCCTGTGCCACAGACGCTCTTCCATCACTGCAATACCCCCTCTCGCAAGGGTGGGGCGAGGGTCTCAGGCGGACGAGGACGATTCGCTCTGCCGCCTCTTCTCCATATCCCGGAGCTCCCGCCGGAGGATCTTGCCCACGGCGCTCTTCGGAAGGTCATCCATGAATTCGATTCTCTTGGGAACCTTGTATGCGCTCAGCTTCTCCCGGCAGAAATCGAAAATCTCCGCCGCCGTCAGGGATTCGCCGGACCGGACAACGACGAAGGCCTTGACGGTCTCGCCCCGGTAGGAGTCGGGGACGCCGATGGTGCAGGCTTCCAGGATCTTGGGGTGCGAGAAGAGGACCTCGTCGATCTCCTTGGGATAGATGTTGAAGCCCCCGGCGATGATGACGTCCTTCTTGCGATCCACGATCTGCAAGTACCCGTCCTCGTCCATCACGCCGATGTCGCCCGTGTAGATCCACCCGTCCCGGATGATCTCCGCCGTCTCCTCGGGCTTCCGGTAGTACCCCGTCATGACCTGGGGACCCCGGAAGCAGATCTCCCCGGCTTCCCCGGGAGGCACCTCGGTTTCCCCCGTCTCGGCGTCCACGATCTTCATGTCCGTGCTGGGCACCGGTATGCCTACCGTGCCTGGCTTGATGCGCCCCCGCCACGGCGTCGCCGTCACGACGGGACTCGTCTCCGTCATCCCGTAGATCTCGAGCATCACCGATCCCGTGGCGGCCTGAAGCTGCCGGATGACCTCCTCCGGCAGCGGCGCCGCCCCGGAAAAGAATCCCTTGATGAACGACAGGTCCATCTTCCGGAATTTCTCGAGAGCCAGGAGTCCCACGTAGGTGGTGGGCACGGCGCCGATGTAGTTCGGCTTGCCGCTGGCGATGGTATCGACCAGGAGAGCCGGCTCCGGTTTCGGGATGAGGACGTCCCTCAGGCCCATCCAGATGGCCAGGTGCATGCAGAGGTGTCCCGCCGAGTGGAAGAAGGGAAAGATGAACAGCAGGCGCTCGCCGAAAGGCACGTCGTGAATGTGCGCCGACAGCTGCTGGACGTTGGAGGACAGGTTGGCGTGGCTGAGCACGACGCCCTTGCTGACCCCCGTCGTTCCGCCCGTGTAGATCAGGACGGCGGTGTCCTCCCAGCCCGCCGTGTTTTCGAGGGGGTGCGCCGGGAACCGGCGGAGGAGTTCCAGGAACTCATAGACCTGCGCCTGGGCCGGGATCTTCCGGTACATGCCCTTCTTGACGATGGGAAAGAGCTGTTTCTTCGGAAAGGGTAGGTAATCGTTGAGGTGACAGTAGACGATCTTCTCGATACCCGTTTTATCCTTCAGGCCTGAAATCTTCGGCAGCAGAAGATCCAGCGTCACGGCCATCTTCGATTCGGAGTCGCTGATCTGGTAGGCGAGTTCCCGGTCCGTGTAGAGCGGGTTCAGCATCACGGGAACGGCGCCGATCCGCATCGCCGCCAGGTTGGCGACGGCCGTCTGCGGCATGTTGGGCAGCAGGATCGCCACCTTGTCGCCCTTGCGGATACCCAGGGAGAACATGGCGCTGCCGAACCGGTTGACCAGGCCGTCGAACTCGCGGAAGGAAAGGATTCTTCCCATGTAGTCGAGGGCCGCTGCGTCCGGGTTCCGTTCGGCTCGGTCCGCCAGCACCTGGGGCATGGTGATCCGCTTGACGTCCAGTATCGGGGGCACCGCGGAGGGATAGCTCCGGTGCCAGCTTCTTTCAAAAGACATGATGCCTCCCCTTGAAGAAAAGGGGGGCGGGAATTCACCCCGATCCACAGTCCCGCTGCGGGCCGGCGATCCGGGATCGCCTCCCACACAGCGGGAACACGGGTCCGGTCCTTTCCGGCCCCGTCAGAGCACGGCGAAGTGCTTGATGTCCATCAGGTTTCCCGTGCGCCGCTCCTCGAAGACGGCCTTGACGCGGGCGCCCACCTTGACCTTCTCGGGATCGACGCTGTCGAGGAAGTGGGTCAGGCAGGTGTCCGCCCCGTCCAGTTTCACGAACGCCCACGTGTACGGAACCGGGCGCTGGACGCCCGTGCTGGGGTCCACGAAGCCGAACTGGACGATCGTGCAGACGTAGATCGTCCCCTCGTCCGAGAGGGGGACCATCTCGTCCATCGCCACGTAGCACTGCCCGCAGACGGGCCGGGGGGGTACGTAGACCCGTTTGCACTTGGGACAGCGGATCCCGACGATCTTCTTGTTGTCCCTCAGTTGCTGAAGAAAATAGGAGCCGTGTTTTCCCACGCTCCATTGGAAGGGCTGGCTGGTCTCACCCGAAGAAATGGAAAGGAGCTCCACGTCTTCCCTTTTTTTCTCATTCATGACTGCCTCCCGACATGAGGATAATCGCTTTTGATTACGATGGCTTCTTCTTACCCAGCAGCATGACGTCACCCCAGTAGCAGCCGCCGAATCCCGTGGCTAAGGCCAGATTGACGTCCCCGCCCTTCACTTGGCGGGTCCCCGCCCGGCCCATGACCTGCAGCGCCGCCTCCCCTACCCGGATCAGGGCCGTCGCCCCGATGGCGTTGGAGGACATGACGCCGCCGGACGGGTTGACCGGCAGTTCGCCGTCCATGTCGGTGACCCCGTCCCACAGGAGCCGGGGGCCTTCCCCGTAGGCGCAGAAGCCGATGTCTTCGATCCACTTCAGCCCCGCGTAGGAGTAAGGAAGATAGAGCTCGCAGACGTCGATCTCCTTCAGGGGCTCCTTGATCCCGGCCTTCTTGAACACCTTCTTCGAGGCCTCGGCGATGGTGGTGTTGCGGTCCATGTTCACGTCGCCGGCATAGACGAAATTGTGGCTGTTGGCCGTCGCGTGCACCCACGCCGGGACGGGGGCGATCTTCTCCGCCGTGCCCTCCGCCGCGAAGATGACCGCGGCGGCCCCGTCGGTGCGGGGACACATGTCGCTCATCCGGAGCGGGTAGGCGAGCATGGCGTTCTGCTCCGATCCGACGAGGAGGTCCACCAGCTGGTCCACGGGAATCCCCTTCATCCACTCCTGGTGGAGATGGGCGAAGGGGTTGTTCAGGGCGTGGAGGCGCTCCCGGACGGCCACCCGGGCCCCGTCGCGCTCCGTCGCCCCGTAGTTGGCCATGTACTTGCTGGCCTCGATGGCGAGCCCCGCCACGGCGCCGCCCAGGGTCGGCCGCTCCCAGACGGGGTGGAAGGCGGTGATGATGGCCCCCGTCGTGTCCGATTCGGAATTCTTTTCCCAGCCGATGGCCAGGACCCTTTTGAACATGCCCGAGGCGACGTGATAGTAGGCGCACAT
The DNA here is from genome assembly GCA_041310335.1 of Syntrophaceae bacterium. Classification (GTDB taxonomy): domain Bacteria; phylum Desulfobacterota; class Syntrophia; order Syntrophales; family PHBD01; genus PHBD01. The sequence continues at coordinate 47,832 of JBFYXW010000027.1, forward strand.
GGCGACCGTCGTCCCCGTCGTTCCCCCGGTGCACACCTTGATGACCGGCTTCATCACCGCGCCGGCCCCCTCGGCGGACCACATGTCCACGTAGTTGATCCCCTCGAAGTGATCCATGTTGCCGATCACGACGGCGTCGATGTCCCGGATGGTCAGTTCCGCATCCGCAAGCGCGGTGTTCACGGCCTCGTTGATCAGCTCCACCCCGTTGACGTCCTTCCGGGAGCTGCGCTGATAGGTCTGGCCAAAACCGACAATGGCTACCCGTTTGCCCATATGATGTCCTCCTTACGCTCCCACGATAAACACGCAGTGAGCCTGTCCACAGGGACCGTTGATCCCGTGGGCGAGGGCCGTCTTTGCGCCCTTCACCTGCCTCTTTCCCGCTTCACCCCGGACCTGCAGGGTCGCCTCGACGAGCCGCACCATCCCGGCCACGAGGACCGGGTGGCTGGAAAGGACCCCCCCGGACGGATTGACCGGCAGTTCGCCCTTCATGCCCGTGGCGCCGCTCCGGATCAGTTCATATCCCTTCCCCTCGGGAGCGAACCCCAGACCCTCGTACCACATCAGCTCCATGTAAGAGTACGCATCGTAGAGCTCCGCCACGTCCAGGTCCGAGAGGGGCTTCTGGATGCCCGCGGCCTTGTAGGCCTTCTTCGCCGCCGCCTTCAGGGCCCTGGACTTCGCGAGGTCGCGGTAGCCCAGGTTGAAGGCGTCCGCGCAGTGTGCCACGCCCTTGATCCAGACGGGATCCTTCTTGAACCGCTTCAGCCCTTTCCTGTTGGAGAGGACGATCGCCGCCGCCCCGTCGCCGATGGGGGAGCAGTCCAGGAGTTTCAGCGGTTCGGCAATCTTCCGGGAGGCCAGGACATCCCGGACGGAGACCTTCAGCGGCAACTGGGCATACGGGTTGTTCCGGGCGTTGCCGTGATTCTTGACGGAAACCCGGGCAAAATCCTCTTCCGTTGCCCCGCTCATGGCCATGTAGGACCGCGCCTGCAGGGCCGCCGCGGATGTTGCGTCGATGCCGAGTCCCCGCTGGTAGATGGGGTCGAACATGGCGTTCGTGATGAGGTTCATGATGCTCTCGGACCCCTTCATGTGGGAAACGACCAGCGTCGTGTCGAAGGATCCCGAGAGGATGCGCATCATGCCGTAGAAGGCGCCAAAGGTCCCGTCACCCTCCACCGTGGACACGTCCTTTCCCCAGGAGCCGGCGGCTTCCTGGACGGCCATGGACGAAATGGTCCGGCCGTCCCAGAAGTCGTTCGAGACGGTGACCACGTTGTCGATGTCGCCGACCTCGGCGCCGGCATCGGCCAGCGCTTTCGTCGCCGCCTCGAAAACCATCTCCTCGAAGGTGTCTTCCCTGCTCGAGGTGCAGGTTGTCTGTCCAACACCAACAATCGCGATTTTGCTCATATTTCCTCCATCGCTCCCTATACCGGCGCAAAGTGTTTGATGTCGGCGATCGTACCGGTGCGCTCCTTGGCGAAGACCGCCTGGACCTTCATGCCCACTTTCAGTTTCTTGAAGTCCGTATCGCCGATCAGGTGAAGAAGGGCGCCGTCCGCACCGTCCAGCCGGATGAGTCCGTACGCCAGCGGGGCCTTCCGGGGCTGCATGTCGTGGCTGTAGTGGACGATGGTGAAGGACTCCAGGACCCCCGTGTCGCTCACCCGGACCCACTCGTCCGTGGGGACGAAGCACTCCCCGCAGCTCTTGACGGGGGGGACGTAAACCCGGCCGCACCCGGGGCATCGGTTGCCCCAGATTTCCTTCCGGTCCCGGATTCCCGTGAGAAAGCGGCTTCCGGTCATTCCGGCGTTCCAAAGGTAGGGAACCTTGATGCGCCCGGAATAGATCATGTTTTTCACGTTGTCTTTCCAGTTGGTCATGCGCAAACCTCCCTTGTGCGGCCGGGAGGGGCCCTTGTGAACCCGCCCGGCCGCCTGAACCACAAAGTTTGTTGGGGCTGATCGACCCGATTGACCGGATTTCCCGGGAAGCCCGGAGGCTTCGGGCCCTTACTTCTTCTGGGGAAGGCCGAGCATTTCCCGTGCCTGGGCGACCGTCGCCACCTCGCGGTTCATGATCTCGGCCATCTGCTTGACCCGCTTCACGTACTCGGCGTTGCTCTTCACCTTCTGACCCTTCTTGAAATACAGGTTGTCCTCCATGCCGACGCGGACGTGGCCGCCCATGATGATCCCCATGGCGTTCATGGGGATCTGGAACGTCCCCACGCCGATGACGGCGAACATGGAGTTGGGGGGCATCTCGTTGATGAAGGACAGCACGTTGGCGGGGGTCGGGAACGAAGATGTCTGGAAGCCCATGACGAACTGGATCATGTACGGGGGATCGATGCTGCCCTCCCGGATCAAATCCTGGAGCACCCAGTACTGGCCCTGGTGATAGATTTCCACCTCCGGCTTGATCCCCCTCTCCTTCATCGTCTTGGCGTAGAGGTTGACGTCGCTGTAGGACGCGGGGATGCAGGCGTCGAACACGAAGCCGGGCCGCGGATTGGCGATGGGCTCCTTGCGGTCCTTCAGGGGCATCTTCAGCATGAAGGGCCCCAGGTTCAGGCTCGCCATGTCCGGGGGCACCTCGGCAAAGAGGCAGCACATCCGCTGCTCCGTCGTCAGCCAGGGGCCGCCGCCGGTGGTGTTGTTGATGATGATGTCGGGACAGCGCTCGCGGATCAGCTTGTTGATCCGGGAATAGTCCTCGGCGTTCGACGACGTCAGCGACAGGTTTTCCGGCACCCGGGCGTGGATGTGCACGGAAACGGCACCGGCCTTGTAGGCCTCGTAGACCTGGTCCGCCTGCTCTTCCGCCGTCTCGGGCAGGTTCTCGTTGTACTCCTTGCCCTGCACGCCCCCGGTGATGGCACAGGTGATCATCATCGGCGGGAACTTCCCCGTCATGTTCCGGGTCATCCACTCGTACGGATTGCGAAAATCCCAGATGTAATCCTCCTTCTTCATAAGGCACCTCCGATGTTTGGATTGTTTGGAGCACACTCCGGCGGCTGCGTCCCGGAGCATTGCGGGAACCCACCCTGGAGGGATCAACAGCAAGGGACATGCCGCGGACGGGCAAAGCGAGGCAGGGAGTCTATACCAATATAATCATGTAGATGAGTGCTTCCGGGGAGGGAATTTCCGGAGGGGGAAAAGGGGGCGGCGTATGATTTTAACCCACCGGTGCCGGTTCGGCGGAACCCGGCACCGGCCACAAATCAATAACTAGCCGATCGGACATGCGTTATCGGGGGTCGGATGAGTTCGATCCACGGGGTGGATGATTTCAACCCATCACAGGAGGGGCAGCGTGACGCGGAAATTCGTCCCCCGCTTCTCGTGGCTCTCCACCTCGATCATGCCGTTGTGATCCTGGATGATCCGGTGGGACACGGCCAGCCCCAGGCCGGTGCCGACCTTCTTCGTGGTGAAGAAAGGGTCGAAGATCTTGTTCAGGTGACCCGCGGGAATGCCGACTCCATTATCCCTGAAATCAATCACGATTTTCTCTTTCCGGCCGGGAGCGCTCCGCAGGGTCGCCCGGATGACGATCTCTCCCTGTTCGCCGATCGCGTCGATGGCGTTGAGCGCCAGGTTGAGGAACACCTGGCGCAACCGCTGCGGGTCCGCCTTGATGTGGAGGACCCGCCGGTCGAAGTCCTGCTTCACCGTGATCTTCCGTTTCAGCGCCTCCTTGCCCAGGAGGGCCATGGTCGAGGTCAGCAGTTCGACGACGTCCACCTCTTCCATCTGCAGGCTGAGCGGCCTGGCCAGGTCCAGGGTTTCCCGCAGCATTTTCTCCAGGCGGTCCACCTCCTCGAGGATGCTCTTGAGATCCTTTTTCTGGGGGCTGTCCTCTTCGCACTCCATCTCGAGGTTCTGGACGGTCGTGGCGATTCCCGACAGGGGATTCCGGATTTCATGGGCAATGACGGAGGCGATGTGACCGAGGGCGGCGAACTTCTCCACCCGCACCAGGTAGTCGTCCATCCGCTTCTTCTCCGTCACGTCGGACACCTCCGTGACGATGCCCAGCGTTTTCTGGTCCTCGTCCACGATGGCGAAGCAGCTCAGGTTCAGGACGAGCCGCTTCCCGTCCCGGCGGACGTAGGTCCGCTCGTAGTGGCTGATGTTCTCGTTCCGCTTGAACACCTTGTAGAGCCGGTCCCGCTCTCCCTCGTCGAGTTCCGACAGGTCCTGGGCAAGGAGACGCCGCGCCTCCTGTTCCGACAGGCCCAGGATCTCCTCGGCCCGGGGGTTGAAGTGGAGGATGTTGCCCATGATGTCGCTGATGACGATCCCGTCGACGGAGCACTTGATCACGCCCTCCAGGAGCACCTTCTTTTTGTGCAACTCGTTGTAGAGGCGGGCGTTCTCGATGACGATGGATGCCTGGTTGGCGAAGATGACGAGGGCCTCGATCTCCTCCGGGGTGATCTCGACACGCGTGCGGTAGCGGTCGGCGCCGATGAAGCCCAGGATTCTCCCCTTGTGCTTCAGGGGCACATAGATCAGGCTCTTCCGCTCCTGCCCGTGGCGGAGGTGGATCTGGTTGATGGCCCGGTCCAGCATGGTGGCGTGGGGGTCCTCCGCCGCGTTCTGGATGTACAGGGGGACTCCCGTCCGCACCACCCGCGTTTCGTAGCAGTCGTGATGCTCCATGTTGAAGGGGGTGTCCCAGGCATGCTTCTCGCCCTCCTCGGTCAGCCCCTTCATGCACTGGCATTTCAGCCTTGTCCCGTCCTCGCCGAGAAGCATGATCACCATGCGGTCGAACCGGAGGGCCGCCATGGCCCGGTCCAGGATCTCGTGAAAGACCCGGTCGAGATCGGGCGCTTCGGCCAGGAGGGACGTGAGTTCGTGGATGTGGTTGAGGAGGGTGACCTTCAGGGGAACCTTGTCGACGGGACCCTGCTTTCGAATCCTGCGCCCGGCGTTCGATCGGTTCATCGCGCACCTCGCTCGGGATGCCGTGTTGCACGAAGACCGCGGACGGCGGGGACACCGCCGCCGCGGTCGTGAAAAGACATGGTTTGAACAGCCGGAGACGGAATCCGTTCCGACCCGCCGCGGGCCGGGAACTCAGGCTCCGAAGCTTTCCTCCGGGATTGCGAGCATGGAGAGGTCCTCGCTCCGGATCGACTTCACCGTCGCGTCCACTTCCGGCAGGACGTGCTTGATGAAATACCGGGCGGCCTCGATCTTGCCGATGTAAAAAGCCGCCTCGGCATCCTCCCCGGCCAGGGCGTTTCGCTTCGCCCCGTCCCGGGCATCGACGCCCCGGCCTGCGCAGAGGGACTCCAGCTTTTCCGCGGCCACCCCGGCCTCCCACAAGAGGAGCCAGGCCGTCACGATCTTCCCCATCATCATCAGGAAGGGATACGCGTTGGCGACGGGAACCATGAACTTGCCGGACTTCATCGTCCCGGCGAAATACACCGCCGTCTCCGCCATGGCGGAGACGGCCCCCTGGACGTCCTCGGCCAGCGGCTTCAGGCTTTCGTTCCCCCGGCACTTCTCGACCGTGGCCGTCATCTCGCCGATGAGGGTCATGAAGTAGAGGCCCTTTTTCTGCCCCAGCTTGCGGCCCACCAGGTCCAGGGCCTGGATGCCGTTGGTCCCCTCGTAGATCGAGGCGATCTTGACATCCCGCATGATCTGCTCCACGGGATACTCGGAGCAGTACCCGTACCCGCCGTAGGTCTGAATGGCCACTTCCGTGACCCGGAAGGCCATGTCGGAGCAGTAGGCCTTGCAGATCGGCGTCAGGACCTCCAGGATCCCCTTGTACTTTTCACGGTCCCCTTCCGAGGCCGTGTTCAGTTCCAGGTCCGCGCACCAGGCCGTGTAGTACAGGAGCGCCCGCATCCCGTCGACGTGGGCCTTCATCCACAAGAGCATCCGCCGGACGTCGGCGTGCTGGATGATCGGCACCCGCGGGGCCTCCGGGTTTCTCATGTCCATCAGCGACGAGCCCTGCAGGCGCTCCTTGGCGTACTGGAGGGCGTGGAGGTAGGAGACGGACGCGGCGGCCAGGCTCTGGAGGCCTACCCCGATGCGGGCCTCGTTCATCATCTGGAACATGACCTTGATGCCCTCGCGCTCCTTGCCCAGCAGTTCCGCGTAGCAGTCGCCGCCGTCGCCGAAGTTCATGACACAGGTGGAACTGCCGTTCAGTCCCATCTTGTGCTCGATCCCGCCGATGGAATAATCGTTGCGGCGGCCGAGGGACCCGTCGTCGTTCACCAGGTACTTCGGAACCAGGAAGATGGAGATGCCCCCTGTCCCCGGCGGGTCCCCCTCGATCCGGGCCAGGACGGGATGGACGATGTTCTCCGTCAGGTCGTGGTCGCCGCCGGTGATGAACTGCTTCGTCCCCTGGAGGCGGAACGTGCCGTCGGGCATGCGGACGGCCTTGCACTTCAGGGCGCCCACGTCGGATCCGGCGGAGGGCTCCGTCAGCGCCATCGTACCGCCCCAGACGCCGGCGTACATCTTCTCCATGTACTTCTTCTTCTGGACGTCGGTTCCGTAGACCTCGATCAGGTGGGCCGCCGCCTGCGACGCCTCGGGATAAATGAAGAACGAGAAATTCTGGATGAACCACTCCTTGGCCGCCAGGGTGATGACGTAGGGAAAGCCCTGGCCTTCCGCTTCCTGGGACACCCCCATGTTGATCCAGCCGCCGTCGCGGTACAGGTCGAAGCAGCGGCGGAAGGACGGCGGCGTCAGGACCTGGCCGTTTTCCAGCCGGCAGCCTTCCCGGTCACCCGTTGCGAGGGCCGGGAAAATCACGTCCACCGCCAGGCGCTCCGCCTCTTTCAGCACCATGTCGAACGTGTCCGGGGAGAAGTCCGACCAGGCCGACATTCCGCAGAGGTCATCCGTGTTCAACAATTCGCGCAGGACAAACTGCTGGTCCCGACGATCCAAAATCAAATTTGCCATATTTCCTCCGAATCATCACAACGTGCGGACCCGCCGGAACGGATTCCCGCTCCGGCGGACCGCCTTCAGACAGGCGCGGGCCCGCCGGCGCGTCGACGCAATCCGCCGCGACACGCCGGGACGGGAACCCGCGCGGTTGAAACGTGGGGGGGACACGGGCGGCGTCCCCGCTCCCGCCAACTTCACGGGAGCGGTGAACAGGAGGGTCCCTAGGAAACGGCCGCCACAAACGATCCCGTCAACTTGACGCCGCCCTGCTTGTCGGTCACCTGGATCTCGCAGCGGATCCTCTTCTCCCCCGCCTGCTCGAACTTCTCGACGACGGTGCCGGTCACGACGACGGTGGCCCGGGCCGCCGAGTTCGGGTCGTCCAGGTCCATGGGCTCCGTCATCCCGGAGAAGCGGACGCCGAACTTCCGCAGGTTCTTGTCGTCCACCCAGTCCACGATGGCCTGTCCCGTAATGCCCATCACGAGCATCCCATGGGAGATGACCCGCGGCATGCCGAAGAGTTTCACGAAGGTCTCGTCGTGGTGGAGGGGGTTGAAGTCTCCCGAAGCCCCCGCGTAGCGCACCAGGTGCGTTCGGGTGAGGGGTTCCGACGTGAAGGTCGGCATTGCGTCGCCTACCTGGATGCGGTCGAATTTCAATGATTGCGTCATGGCCTCCTCCTATCGTTCCACCAGCGTCGACCGCTGCCGAAGCACCAGCTCGCCCCGCTGATTCGTGATTTCCGTCTGCAGCACGGTGAATTCCATGAATTTCCCCGGCTTGTCCTTTTTCTCCTTGTCGTACATCTCGACCACCCGGGTCTTCCCCGTCACGACGTCGCCGGGGTGAATGGGGGCCAGGTACTCGTACTCCTCCTCGCCGTGCAGCAGCCGTCCCAGGTTGATACCCAGGGCCTGGATCATGGGCATCAGGCCCGCGCCGCCCCAGAGGCCGAAGCAGGTCTGGAACGTGGGCGGGGGGACGATGTCCCCGTAGCCGGCGGCCTTCGCCGCCGCGGCATCCGCGTAAATTGGCTTCACCTGGCTCTTGTTCTCCTTCTGCGAGACGGCCATGGCGAATTCAGCGATCTTCCCCTTTTCCACCTCGAGGGTGTAGGGGGGAAACTCCATTCCCAGCTTTGATTTGTCTGCCATGTGAACCTCCCTTCCAGTTTCTGGTTCTTGTCCATTTTTCCGGGACGCGGAACCGGGGCCCCGCATCCCCGTCGTCACGAAAAAAGTCCCGTTCTCTCGAACGCTTCGATTTCCTTCTCTCCATATCCCAGACCGAGGAGGACCTCCCGGTTGTGCGTTCCCGCCTTCACCCCCGCCGGACCGTACGCGGGCGGCGTCTCCGAGAACCGGATCGGGCAGGCGGGCTGCCGGACGGTGCGGCCGTCGGGCAGGGCGACCTCCGCCACCATGCCCCGCTGCCGGACCAGGTCGCTGTCCAGCGCCTCCGACAGGGACAGGACCGGTTCCATGCAGGCGTCGGTCCCGGCGAAGATCGCCTCCCACTCCCTGCGCGTCTTGCCCGCAAAGATGGTCCGGACTTCCTCCTTGACGGCGGCGCAGTCCGGCGGCGCCACCCCCCCGGCGATCAGGTCCGGACGGCCAATGGCCCGGCAGAAGGCGGAGAAGAACTGCGGCTCGATGCCGCCGAAGCCGAGATACCCGCCGTCGGACGTGCGGTAGAAGTCGTACAGGGACCCGCCGTTGAGGATGAAGCCCTCCCGCTCCACCTCCTCGCCCACCGCCAGGCAGGCGGCGGCGGCCATGGCGTTGAAGGCGACGGCGCCGTCGGTCATGGAGATGTCGAGGTGCTGTCCCTTCCCCGTCCTCTGCCGGTGGATGACCGCGGCCAGGATGGCGATGATGGCATTGTGGGAGCCGGACGCCACGTCGGCGATTTGCAGGGGCATCGGAACGGGACCCGTCTCCCTCCTTCCCGCGTAGCCCATGAGGCCGGAGAGGGCGAGGTAGTTGATGTCGTGACCCGCCCGGTCTCTCAGCGGGCCCGTCTGGCCGTACCCCGTCAGGGAGCAGTAGACCAGGGACGGGAACGTCTCCGCCAGCTGATCATGGGCCAGGCCGAACTTCCTCATGACCCCGGGACGAAACTGCTCGACGAGGATGTCCCGCGTTTCGAGCAGGCGGTGGACGACCTCGATCGCCCGCGGATCCTTGAGGTTCAGCGTCAGGGACCGCTTGCCCCTCCCCAGGTAGGCCGAGGCGACGGACAGGTCCGTCCCGGGCAGGAAGGGCGGCAGGAAGGCCGTCAGGTCCGGCCGGCTTCCGGAGACCACGGACAGGACATCCGCGCCCATATCCGCCAGGCTCATGGTGGCGTACGGTCCCGGCAGCAGGGTCGTGAAGTCCAGGATTTGCAAACCCTCAAGCGGTCCGGGCATGTTCCCTCCCCGGGCCCGCGAAGGGGCCGCCGCGATCTGGCAGGCCGGGATCCCTCATTGCTTCCCTCCTTTGAAGAACGGCTGGATGAGCTTGAAGAACTCTCCGGAGAAGACCATGATGGTCTGGTTGCGGTTCTCCAGCGTGACGGCCGCCTCGAGAGACGGCGCGTCGATGTTCTGGTCCAGGACCCGCTTGGTCAGCTTCAGGGCCGCGTAGGACTTGGCGGCCATGGGCCGGGCATAGGAGAGGGCCGCCTCCAGGAGTTCCTCCTTCGGCACCACCCGGTTGACCAGGCCGATCCGCTCCGCGTCGTCCGCTTTCACCTTCCTGCCCGTCAAGAGGATCTCCGAGGAACGGGCGACGCCGATCAGCCGGGGCAGCAGGTAGGAGGTGCCCAGTTCGCCGCCGGACAGCCCGATGTTGGCAAAGGAGGCGACGAAGGAAGCCTCCGGGGTCGCCACGCGGACATCGCTGGCCAGGGCCATGGAGAACCCTCCCCCCGCCGCGGCGCCGTTGACGGCGGCGATGACGGGCTGGGGAATCCGCCGGAGTCCCAGGATCAGGCCGGCGTAGCGCTCCTGGACGAGGCGGAGGAAGTTCTCCGGGTCGGCAAAGGCATCCGAGTCCTTGTGGGCGATCGCGTCGTTCAGGTCGGCCCCGGAGCAGAACCCCCGGCCGGCCCCGGTCAGGATGAGAACCCGGATGGCGTCGTCCTTCGCCAGGAGCGCGAACAACTCGTTGAAGTCGTCCAGCATGGCGACGCTGATCGCGTTGAGCTGCTCCGGCCGGTTCAGGGTGACGAGCCCCACCCGCGGCTCGACCTCCTGGAACAGGAATGTCTGGAACTCTCTCATGGCTTCCTCCTTGACCGGGACGGGGGAGGGAACCCGAAGTCGCCGTCACCAGCGGCGGCGGGTTTTCCTCCCCGGGTTCCGTCACGCCTGCTGCTTCTGCGCCTCTCTGTCCCGGAGCTCGCGGCGCAGGATCTTGCCGACGCTGCTCTTGGGCAGCTCCTTCATGAACTCAACGGTTTTCGGAACCTTGTAGGCCGCCAGGTGCTCCCGGCAGTGGGCAATCACCTCATCCTCCGTCATCTGCTCCCCTTCCTTCAGGGCGACGAAGGCCTTGACGGTCTCCCCCCGGTACTTGTCCGGAATGCCGACGGCGCAGGCCTCCACGATCTTCTCGTGCCGGAAGAGGACCTCGTCGATGTCTTTCGGGTAGATGTTGTACCCCCCCGCCACGATCAGGTCCTTCTTCCGGTCCACGATGCGCAGGTACCCCTCCTCGTCCATCGTGCCGATGTCGCCCGTGTAGAGCCAGCCTTCCCGGACGGCAAGGGCCGTCTCATCGGGGCGGTTGTAGTAGCCCGTCATCACATGGGGTCCCTTGATGCAGATCTCGCCGGTCTCTCCGAGCGGGAGGTCCGTGTCGCCGGTGTCGAGGTCAACGATCTTCACCTCCGTGTTCGGCAGCGGCAGGCCGACCGTCCCCCGCTTCACCTTCCCTCCCCAGGGGGTCGCCGTGCCGAAGGCCGTGTTCTCCGTCATCCCGTAGATTTCGTACACGTCCTTGCCGGTCAGGTTCTTCAGGTCCTGGCAGGTGTCGGCGGCGATGGGCGCCGCCCCGGTGAAGAAACCCTGGAGGAACGACTTGTCCATGCTGCGGAACTCCGGGTCGGCCAGGAGCCCCACGAAGATGGAGGCCACGCCGGGCAGGAAGTTGGGTTTGTATTTCTTCACGGTCTCCAGGAGGATGCCCGGCTCCGGCCGCGGGATGATCGTCGAGGTCCAGCCGCTCCAGATGGTCAGGTTCTGGCTGGCCGTGTAGCCCGCGGAGTGGAAGATGGGGTAGGTTCCCACGATGTGCACCTCGCCGTCCTTGAGGTCCGGCAGCCAGGCCCGGAAGATCTGCACGACGACGGAGAGGTTCGCGTGGGTCAGCATGGCCCCCTTCGAGACGCCCGTGGTCCCGCCCGTGTAGATCAGGGCACCCAGGTCGTCCCAGCGGGAGAGGTCCGGAACCGGGTTCGACGATCGCCGGCGCATCAGGTCCAGGAACTCGTGGACGCCCTTTTGGGGCGGCACCTTCCGGTACATCGCCTTCTTCACGAAGGGGTAGAGCTGCTTCTTCGGGAAGGGCAGGTAGTCGTTGATGTGACAGGTGACGATCGTCTCGACCTTCGTCTTTCCTTTGAGGGCCAGGGCGCGCGGGAGGAGCAGGTCCAGCGTGACGAGCACCTTCGCGTCGCAGTCGGCCAGCTGGTGCGCCAGCTCCTGCTCCGTGTAGAGGGGGTTGTTCATCGCCGTGACGGCGCCCAGGCGGTGCACGGCGTGGTTGGCGATGATGAGCTGCGGCAGGTTGGGCAGCAGCATCGCCACCTTGTCTCCCGCCTTCACGCCCAGGTCCTTCAGGGCGTTGGCGAACCGGTTCACGAGCCCGTCCAGTTCGCGGAAGGTGATCCGCCGACCCATGAAGATGAAGCCGACGTGATCGGGGAACCGCTTCGCCGTCCGGATCAGTGCCTCCGCGACGGTGATCTTCTGTATTTCAACCGCCGGGGGAACCCCCGGCGCGTAGGATTTGTGCCAGATTCTGTCAAAGGCCATCGGTTTGGTCCTCCTTGGCCCCGCTCGCCGAGCCTATTCATTCCCCGGTAAAGCGGGGTGCACGCTTTTCAAAGAAGGCCGCTACGGCCTCCATCAGGTCCTTGCTGGGAAGGATGGCGGAATTCATCTGCGCCACGTAATCGAGTCCGGGATAGATGCCGTTGTCCCGGTTGTACAGGATGACCTCCTTGACTCCCTGCACGGTCATGGGGGGGTTGGCAGCGATCTCTTCGGCCAGGGCGAAGGCGGCCTTCTGGACGGCCTCGCGGTCCTCGCAGAGGCGGTTCACGTAGCCGATCCGGTACGCCTCCTCGGCGGTGAAATCCCTGCCCGTCAGGGCCAGCTCCCGGAAGAGCCCCTGGCCGACGATGGTGGGGAACCGCTGGAGGGTCCCCACGTCGGCGACGATCCCGATCTTCGTCTCGCGGATCGAGAAGACGGCGTCCCGGGAGGCCAGGCGGATGTCGCAGGCGCTCGTCACGTCGATGCCGCCGCCGACACAGTGCCCGTGAACGGCGGCGATGACGGGCTTGCGGCAGCGCTCCACGGCGCTGATGCAGTCCTGGAGCCACCGGATCTTCCACCGCGTTTCCCCCCGCTGTTTCGCCGAACCGTCGCCGAGGATCGCCGCCCCCTCCACGAGGTCCAGCCCCGCGCAGAACGTCTTCCCCTCGGCCTGGACCACGACGGCCCGCACCTCCGGATCGGCGTCCAGGCTTCCGAAGTGCTCCGTCAACCCGGTGAAGAAATCGAAGGTCATGCAGTTGCGCTTCTCCGGCCGGGCGAGAATCAGCCGGGCCACGTGCCCTTCCTTTTCGATCCGGAAGGGGGCAGCTTTTTCCGTCATCGTTCTTCCTTTCGTGAAAAAATCGCCCCTCGGGCCCGCTACAGGCCCATGAACCTGGCGATGATGGTCTTCATGATCTCGTTGGTCCCGGCAAAGATCCGGGTGATGCGGATGTCCCGCCAGGCCCGGGAGATCTCGTACTCGTCGCAGTAACCGTATCCGCCGTGAAGCTGGAGGCAGCGGTCGGCGACCCGGTTGGCCATGTCGGTGACCCAGTACTTGGCCATGGAGGTCTCGATAATGATCTGCCGCCCCTCCATGTGGTCCGCCACCAGCTTGTCCACGAAGGTCCGTCCCAGTTTGATTTCCGTCGCCATCTCGACGAGGGAGAACTGGTTGACCTGGAACTTGGAGACCGGCTTCCCGAAGACCGTCCGCTCCCGGCAGTACCGGAGGGTGATCTCCAGCATGTACTCCGCGGCGGCGACGGCGCCGATGGCCAGGACCAGGCGCTCCTGCTGGAGCTTCAGCATCAGCTTTAAAAAGCCCGTGCCTTTCTCCCCCAGCCGGCTGCCCGCCGGAATCCGGCAGTCCGTGAAGTACAGCTCCGCCGTGTCCTGGCTGTGCCAGCCGGCCTTCTTGATGTTCCGGCCCTTCTCGAACCCGGGCGCGCCGGCCTCCACGAGGAACAGGTCGACGGCCTTATGGGGGTCTGTCTCCCGGGGGTCCTTGGCGGCCACGACGCAGAGGTCGCAGACGATTCCGTTGGAGATGAAGGTCTTCTGGCCGTTGAGGACGAAGCCGTCCCCGTTTTCCGCGGCCGTCGTCTTCATGGCCGCCAGGTCGCTCCCGGCGCCCGGCTCCGTCATGGCCACCGCGGTGATGATGTCGCCAGTGACGCATCCGGGCAGGTATTTCTGCTTCTGCTCCTCGGAACCGAAGGAGAGAATGTAGGGTACGATGATGTCGCTGTGCAGGGAGGCGGTGAGGCCCGAGAAGTTCGCCCGGGCCATCTCCTCGTTCACGATGACGGAGTACAGGAAGTCCGCCCCGGGCCCGCCGTACTCTTCGGGAACCGACGTCCCCAGGAAGCCCTGCTGGCCCATCTTCTGCCAGGCGCTCTTGGGCACGAGGCCCGCCTCTTCCCACTCCTCGACGTGGGGGATCAGTTCATTGGCCACGAACTTCCGCAGCGTGTCGCGGAAGATTCGGTGTTCTTCGGAATAATGGAGTATTTCCATGGATTGTCTCCTCGATGGGGCGCCGATGACCCCGCATGGGCGGGCGACGCCGACTCAGGCTCTTGCACGGCAGGAGGGCCGGCCGGGGCGAAGGGGTCGATCCCCTTCACCCCGGGCCGGTTTGCACAGGAAACCTTACTTCCCGTATTTGCCGATGATGGAGATGGCGCACACGTTCTGGTGGGGGAACCCGCCCAGGTTGTGCGTCAGTCCCAGTCGGGGATCCTCCAGCTGGCGCTTCCCCGCCTTCCCCTGCAACTGCAGGTACATTTCGTAGAGCATCCGGAGCCCCGAGGCCCCGATGGGGTGGCCGAAGCACTTGAGCCCGCCGTCGATCTGGGCCGGGATCTTGCCGTCCCGGTCGTACATCCCGTTCAGGGCGTCCTTCCAGGCCTGTCCCCGCTCGGAGATGTGGAGGTCCTCGTAGGTGACGAGCTCCGTGATGGAGAAGCAGTCATGGAGCTCCATCATGCTGATCTCCTCCTTCGGATTGGTGACCCCCGCCTCCTTGTAGGCGGCGGTGCTGCAGACGCTCGCCGTGACGAAGTGCTCTCCGTCCCACTCGTTGAACCCCCCCTCGTAGCCGTTGCTGACGGACAGCTGCGTGGCCTTGACGGTGATGATGTCTTTCTTCCCGAGCTTCTTCGCGATTTCGGGGGTCGTCACGATGGCGCAGGCCGAACCGTCGGAAACGCCGCAGCAGTCGAACAGGCCCAGGGGCCAGGCAATGATCGGGGACGCCAGGACCTGGTCCATGGTGACGGCCTTTCTCAGATGTGCCTTGGGGTTGAGGGCCCCGTTGGCGTGGCTCTTCACGGACACGTGGGCGATGGCCCGCTTGATGTCGTCATTCTTGATCTTGTATTTGGCCGCGTAAGCCGAAGCGAGCTGGGCGAAGAGCCCCGGGGCCGTGGCATTGGGAAACCACTGCCACGCCAGCGTCCCCGCCGAGGCGCCCCAGGCGGGAAGGCCGCCGTAGCCCGTATCCTTCAGCTTTTCCACGCCCTGGGCGAGGCAGATGTCGTAGGCCCCCGAGGCGACGGCATACGCGGCGGCCCGGAAGGCCTCCGTCCCCGTGGCGCAGTAATTCTCCATGCGGCTGATGGGAATGTTCGGCAGCCGGAGGGAAACGCCGAGGGTCGGCGCTCCCTTGCCCACGTTGACCTCTTCGAAGCACACGCCGAACCAGGCGGCCTGGATGTCCTTCTTCTCGATGCCCGCATCGGCGATCGCTTCCTGGAAGGCCTCGACGATGAGCCCTTCCGCCCCCACATCCCATCGCTCACCGAACC
>JBFYXW010000029.1:0-11744 GCA_041310335.1 Syntrophaceae bacterium
CGCGGGTCATGCGGCTGCCCGTGATGGCGGCGGTGAGGATGACCTTGTCCATGAAGCGGATTCTCCCGTTGGATGGATGATTCCGTTGCTGAAGACCGGTCGGGCAACGCCCGTCCGGCCCGTCGCAAGAAGCGGCGCCCCGCGGGAATGGGGGCGGTCCCGGGTCCCCGGCCATTCCTGGGCCGTCGCCGGGGTCCGCCGGGTTCATTCGCCCGCGCCTCCCCTCCCCTTCCGCGGCGGGGCGGGGACTTTCCTCCGCCCGTCCAGGAGGTGCATCAAGGCCAGCCACGGGTGTTCCAGGGGCATCCGGGGCCCCGCGTGGCGCATGACCTCCCGGATCCTCTCCCGCATCTCCGGCCGGTAGCAGTGGACGGGGCAGCGGGCGCAAGTCGGCTTGTCCTCTCCGAAGGGGCACTTCTCCAGGCGCTCCCCGGCGTACCGGAGGAGATCCCGGCACGCTTCGCAGAGACCGCCGGCCGCGGGCCCGTGGACATCCCGGCACCGGAGGCGGATCATGGCCTCCAGGGTTTCCCTTTCCCGGGCCAGCCGCCGGCGACCGCCTCCCATGGGTACCCTCCCCGCGGCGGCTACAGGCCGACGGGCGGCGAGTCCTTGGGGTAGGCCACCTCGAAGGAGATCCCGATGTCCCGCTTCTCCCCCGGTTTCAGGACCGCTTCCCAGAGATGGACACCCTCCTGCCCCTGGACGTCCTTCTCCTTCGGCTGGGGATCCAGCTTCAGGTCCCTCACCTGGATCCGGTCCGTCCGGGAAACCGGGACCGAGTCGAGGATCTTCACGGTGACGACCTTGTCCTTCAGGTTCTCCACCGTCAGGGTGTAGGCCAGTTCGCGGACGACGGTGCTCCGGTCCATCCCGAAGAGGGTCTCCTTCACCCGGTCCCGGCTCTTGACCCGCTGGACCTTCACCCCCCGGTCGGCCCCCAGGTTCAGGTCGAAGTCCTTCCCCGGCCGTTTTTCCCGGAGTGTCGTCTTGCCCACGTAGCGGCCGGCGAAATAGACGTTCAGGGGGCCGCTCAGGAGCTCCGCGTCGGAGGCGGTGCGGCACACCAGGAAGGCGAGGCCGCTGACCCTTGGCACGGTGTAGTGGAAAAAATCCCCCTTCAGCCGCTTCGTCAGGAGGGGCAGGACCGTCTCCTTGTCCCGGGACTCGATGCTCACGGCCTGGGGGATCCGGTACTCGAAGGACAGGGCGGAGGCTTCCCGGCCGGCGGAAATGAAGGAGGCTTCCCGGGCGGGCGCCTCTTCCTCCTCGGCCTTGTTCAGTGCTTCCGGCACCGGGGCGGCCGCGGCCATCCCGACGGCCCGGTCCATCTCGTACTGCTGGGCCCGCTTGAGGGCCGCCCTCGGCGCGGGCCTCGGCATTTCCAGGACCCAGGGGGCGGCCTCGGGGAGGTCGACCCCCTTGAGGGGGATCACGTTGGAGAGGGAGAGGGCCACGTTCTCCCAGTCCTCTCCCGTCTTCTGCCGGATCTGGGAGAAGAGGGACAGGTCCACGCCGTCCAGGGCGGCGGGGACCGAGGCCCGGTACAGGGGGCCCCAGGCCGCCCGGCGGACCAGGTAGGTGGCCTCGACGCGGATCCGCTGCTCCCGGGCGGCCCGGAAGGTCACCTCGATCACTTTCTTTCCCTGGCCGGAGGGCCGCCGCAGGGCCTGGAGCTCCTTCTCGGCGACCCGGATGTCCTTCCGGACGTCCTCGATCTTCTCGTCCAGGGCGCGGCGGTCCCGGGCAACGGCGTCGAAGCTCGTCCCCAGGAAGCGGAGCGCCTTGTCCAGGTCCTCCGTCTTCGGGAAGGACGTCTTGAGGTCCTTGGGCACCTGCCCCTCGGAGAAGGCGACGACGGACTTCAGGAACTGCTCCTTCTTCGCCAGGACGTCTTTCTCGTCATTCAGGCGCCGCTCCGTCTGGCGCAAGGACCGGAGCTTCTGCTCCAGGGCCCGGATGTTCTCCTGGGGCGCCTCCCGGAGGGGCACCTCCCGGAACTGGACGCCCAGGATCTCCCCGTCCCCGAACACCCTGGCCGTGACGGAGTCGCCGTCCACCTGGAAGGCCTCCACGTCCAAGAGCAGTTCGTGGAGCCCCGGCTTCACGCGGAGCGACGCCTCCCGGGTCACCAGGGCCTGGTCCGTGAAGAGCGTGACGTCCCGAATTTTCGACGGGACCGTCTCGGAAGCCCCGGCCGGAATGACCGGCACGACCAGGAACAGCAAAAGAAGAAGGGAGAGGAATCTCCCGAGGCAACGTCGCATCCAGTCGCCGCGAATCATGAATTCATTCATGGACATGATTTTCTCCTTTTCGAGGAATGCAAGGGATACGGCAAACGGAAAAGCAATGACGGGGCAGAGAATACAATCCTCCCGCCCGTTGGGCAAGATGTTCTTTCACTTCCCGTGGCACCCGCGCCCATGCGGCAAACAGAAAGCGGGTTGAGTCCTTCACGGGCGGAACGCTGTTTTTTCCTCTGCATTCGGCCTCTGTTCGTGTATAAAGGGTCGTCCTCGGCATTCCCCCTTCAGGGAGATGCCGCGACGCACCGCGTGCTCCTCCGACGATCCTGACGACACAAGACTTCCAAGAACGTGGCCCTGTTGATGAAGCGACGGATCGCCCTCCTTGTTCTCTGGCTTGCGCTGCTGCCGGCTTCCGTAACGGCGGCGGATGACTACGGCTATCCGATCCCCGGCGCCTACGAGGCTACGATCCTGGGAACTCCCGGTCCCCTCAAGGCCCCGCGCCCGGAGCGAATGACCGTGCGCCAGATCTTCCTGGACATCAGCCCCGCTCTCCAAAGGCCCGATGTCTTCTTTTACGATGAAGGTCTCCGCTGCACGCTGGCCTACCAGGACAAGAGGGCACCCCTGGTTTTCCTGATCGCCGGGACCGGCGCCGACGACCAGTCGCAAAAGGCGCTGGTGATGATGGCGGCGCTCTACAGGGCGGGCTACCATGTCCTTACGCTGCCGTCTCCGACCCACCCGAACTTCATCATCAACGCCTCTCGAAGCCACGTCCCCGGCGATCTCACGGAAGACGCGGAGGATCTCCACCGGGCCATGGAACTGGCCTGGGACAGGGTGAAGGCGGATGTCGAGGTGTCCGGATTCCACCTGTGCGGATACAGCCTGGGCGGGACCCATGCCGCGTTCGTAGCCCGGCTGGACGAAGAGAGAAAGGTTTTCAACTTTCGCAAGGTCCTCCTGGTCAATCCGGCGGTGAACCTCTTCAACTCCGTGAACCGCATCGAGGGACTGCTGGACAGAATTCCCGGAGGTCCGCAAAAGATCGGCGCCTACTTCAACCGGATGCTCGCCAAAGTCACCGATTTCTACCGCCGGGGGGATTACGTCGACATCGACGACAATTTCCTCTACGCGGTCTTCAAGGCCCATCTTTTCACCCACGATGAAAGCGGAGGCCTGATCGGCCTCTCTTTCCGGGTCTCCCTGGCCGGGATGATCTTTTCCTCGGATGTCATGACCAACGGCGGCTACGTCGTGCCGAAAAACCGCGTTCTCGGCGCCACCGATCCCATCGGCGACTATTTCCGGGTTTCCGTCCATCTCCGTTTCCTCGACTACTTCGATGAATACTTCTATCCGTATATGCGGAAGAAGCGGCCGGGGCTGGACCGGGCGTCATGCATCGCTTCCCTGGGTCTCAAGAGCATCGAGGGGTACCTCAAAGCATCCCCCAAGTTCGGAGCGATGACCAACGAGGACGACTTCATCCTGGCGAAGGAGGAAGTCGACTACCTCCGCGGACTGTTCGGCGAACGGGCCAGGATCTATCCCCGCGGGGGCCACATGGGCAACCTCGAATACCGGGACAACATGGCCGACTTCATCGGCTTCTTCAAACAGGAATGAGGCGCACCCCATGATGTTTCTCCTCCCCCGCACGGGCCCGTTGATCGCCGTCGCCCTGTCCCTGGTCCTGTCCCTCTCCGGGTGCGCCGCGACGAGGACCTCGGCGCTGCCTCCCGAGGAGCCGGCCAGGCACACGCTTGCCGAATTCAGCGACGACGAGCGGGTTGCCGACATTGCGGATCCCTGGGAGGGCTTCAATCGCAGCATGTACAACTTCAACTACCGGTTGGACAAATACGTCTTTCTCCCCGTCGTGCGGGGTTACGAGTTTGTCGTCCCCACCCTCGCCCAGAAAGGAATCTCCAACTTTTTCAGCAATATAGGGGAGGTCCGCACGCTTTACAACAGCGCCTTCCAGGCAAAAGGGACGAAGTTCCTGATCACCTTCGGCCGCCTCCTCGCCAACAGCACCCTCGGCATCGGCGGCCTCCTCGACCCGGCCACGCCCATGGGCCTGAGAAAGCAGCACGGGGACTTCGGCCAGACCCTGGGCCAATGGAACGTCGGCGCCGGACCCTACCTGGTCCTGCCGGTGCTCGGCCCCAACACCTTGCGCAGCGCCGGAGGGTCCGCGGTGGACGCCGGCATCCGATACGCACTCCTCGGCGTGATCGACCCCCTCCAGGGCGTCGACCACGGTGAAATCATTCTGGCTGGCGCATCCGCGCTGGAGGCCGTCGACATGAGGCACCGGCTGCCGTTCCGCTACTACGAAAGCGGCTTCCCCTTCGAGTACGATTTCACGCGTTTTCTCTACTGCCAGTGGGACGAGTTGCTGCTCTCGAAATGAAGAACAGCCAGGGAGGTCCGCCTATGAAAAGCTCTCCCGGATTCCCGTCCGCCCGGCAGGCCGAAGAGTAGAGGAATGAGCCAGGCGATCCGGCAGGTTTACACCATCGGCCATTCGAACCACTCCTGGGCGGAATTCCTCCCGTTGCTTCAACACCGCGGCATCGACGCCGTTGCGGATGTCCGGTCCCGGCCCTTCAGCCGTCACGTTCCCCGGTTCAACAAAAGCGAGATTCAGCGGAAGCTGCAGGCAGCGGGCATCGCGTACGCCTTCCTCGGCCGTGAGCTCGGGGGACGAAGCGAAAACCCGTCCCACTACCGGGGCGGCCGGGTCTGTTTCGAGATGCTGGCACGGGATGAGGCATTCGGGCGCGGCATCGAGCGCGTCCTGGAGGGAGCCGCCAAGTATCGCGTCGCCCTGCTGTGCGCGGAGAAGGATCCCCTGGACTGCCACCGGGGCGTGCTCGTGGCCCGCCGCCTCCGGGAGCGCGGGGTCGAGGTGCTGCACATCCTGGCGGACGGCCGTGTCGAGCCGCACACGGAGACGGAGCGTCGCATGCTGGCGGGACTGGGGATTCCGGAAACGGACCTGTTCCGAAGCCGGGAGGAAATCCTGGAAGACGCGTACGCCCGCCGGGGGCAGCAAATCGCCTATGAGAAGGAAACGGGCGGACCGGCGGGCGAGGACTCCTGAATCCGGAGGTCCGGCGGGATCTATCTCAATTCCGCCTCAACCTCCCCGATGGCCTCGTCCAGCACGGTCACCAGGTCGTCGACCTGGGCCTCCGTGATGACGAAGGGCGGGGCGAGGAGGATGTGGTCGCCGTGGACGCCGTCGGCGCCGCCCCCGCCGGGGTAGGTGATGAGGCCCTTGGCGAAGGCCCGGCTGCCCACTAGGGCGTTGACCTTCCGCGCCGGGTCGAAGGTCTCCTTCGTCTCCCGGTCCTTCACCAGCTCCACCCCGGCGAAGAGCCCCAGCCCGCGGATATCCCCGACCACGGGGTGCCTGCGGAGGACCTGGAGTTTTTCGAGGAGATACGCCCCCAGGGCGGCGGAGCGCTCCACGAGGCCGTGGGCGTCCATGTAATCCAGGACGGCCAGGGCAATAGCGCAGCCCAGGGGGTTCTGGCTGTAGGTGTGGCCGTGGACGAAGGTCCCCGCGGCCTCCCGGATAACCCGGTGGATCTCCCCCTTCGCGATGACCACGTTGACGGGGTGGTAGCCCGCCGAGAGCCCCTTGGCGCAGACGCAGAGGTCCGGGACGACGCCCCAGTGGTCGAGGCAGAAGTTCCGCCCCGTCCGGCCGATCCCCGTCATGACCTCGTCGGCGATGAGGAGGACGTCGTAGCGGTCGCAGATCTGGCGGATTTTCTGAAAATACCCGTCTTTCGGCACGAGGCAGCCCGCGGTGGCCCCGACCACCGGCTCGGCGATGAAGGCCATGACGGCGTCGGGACCCTCGTAGAGGATCGCCTTCTCCAGTTCCTGGGCGCACTCCAGGGCGCAGGAGGCGGGCCCGCGTCCCCAGGGGCAGCGGTAGCAGTAGGCCGGGGGAATGTGGGGCGTGTGCTGGAACAGGGGGAGATAGTACTTCCGCCGCCCCGTGTGGCCCCCCAGGGCCAGGGTGCCCAGGGAGTTGCCGTGGAAGCTCGTCCAGCGGGAGAGGACCTTGTACTTCGAGGGCTTTCCCCGGTCCACCTGGTACTGGCGGGCCATCTTGACGGCCGTCTCCACCGCCTCGGAGCCGATGGAGCAGTAGTAGACCCGCTCCAGCCCCGGGGGGGCCATCCGGACCAGGCGCTCCGCCAGGTCCACGGCGGGCTTGCTCGTGAACTGGCTGCCGTGGGTGAAGGTGACCTTCGCCATCTGGGCCGCCGCGGCCGCGGCGACCTCCCGGACGCCGTGGCCGATGGAGGCCACCACGGCCCCGCCGGAGCCGTCGAGGTAGCGCTTCCCCTCCGTGTCCCAGAGGTAGACGCCCTCGCCTCGCTCCACCGTGGGGTAGAACTTCGCGGGACTCCGGTAGAAGACGTGGTCGTCGTTTGTCCGGGCCGTCATGCTCTTCACCCGCCCTTGGCCACAGCCCCCCGGGGACGGATTTGAAATCCGTCCCCGAAGAGGCTTTCCGGCCTGCTCTATTTCTTCTCCGCCTCCAGCATGGCAATGAGCCCCTTCCGGAGGCCCCGCTTGATGGAGGTGTACGTTGCCCGGTCCTTCTTGGAAAGAAAATCAGCCAGTTCCATGGCCTTCGCCGGCAGGACGTCGCCGGGGTAGACCGCCGAGACCACCTTCATGGCCAGGGCCTCGGGGCCGGCGATGCGCTTTCCCGTCAGCATCAGTTCCCGCAGGTTCGGGTAATCCGTGAGGGTGGCGATCATCTCGTGCATCAGGGGCGTGAAGGGCACCCGGACGTCCACCTCGGAGAAGCAGAAGAAGCCCCGGTCCTCCCGCATGAGGCGGAAATCGAAACTGGTGGACATGACGGCCGCCCCGGCGAAGGTGTGCCCCACCAGGCACGCCACCGTGGGCATGTCCAGGAGGGCGATCCGCACGAAGAGATCGTCCAGTTTCTTGGCCAGCTTCGGGAAGCAGTCCTTGGGCTGGGAGAGGAGCCAGGGCAGGTTGATGCCGTTGCTCCAGAATTTCGGGTCGTTGCTGGTCACCAGGAGGGCCGCGTTGCCCTCCGCCCCCGCTACCTCGTCCAGGGTCGCCTGGAATTCCTCCGTCCAGTCCAGGGTCATGGTGTTCTGTTCCGCTCCGTTCGTCAGGGTAAGGACGAAAACGGACCCTTCCTTCGTCAGGCTCATCGTGGCCATGATGGCAATGCCTCCCCTTCCTTCGCCCGGAGCGGAGCGGTCCGCCCCGGGGATCTGCTGGATTTATTTCGAGAACTTCTCCTTGAGATCCGTCAGGATGCAGTAATGCTTCCGCTCCTCGGCGATGATCCTGTCCACCGCGTCGGCGTTGCCGGACCCCAGGAGCGCCTTGATCTCGTGGTAGTAGGTGATGGAGTCGAGCTCCCGGCGGATGGCGAAATCCAGGGCGCCGACGGTGTTCTTCACCAGCGCCAGCTCCTGGTCGAGGGCCTCCTTCTTGAAGATGATGGCGTTGTCCACGTAGCTCCGCAGGTAGGCCCCGTACTCGCCCTCGAAGAGCTCCGGCGGCGGCGGGGTCTTCTCCATGGCGGCGAAGATCTTGGAGAAGGTCTTCCCGTGCTTCACTTCTTCCTCGGCAAGTCTCTCGAAGATCTTCTTCACGTCGTCGTCCTTCGTGAGCTGGACGGCGAACCGGTAGAAGTTCGCGCCGTTCTCCTCGATCCGGACAGCGAACTGGACGATGTCGGTGGCGTCAAACAGGCTTCCCATTGCAAGTACCTCCTCGATTCGATTTTCGTTTCTCTATTATAACCATCTCCTGCGCTTGAAATACACGGCCATGGAGAGAGCCATTCCGAGGATCAGGCCCCAGAACAGGTACGGGTAGCCCCAGGCCCACTCGATCTCCGGGAAATGCTTGAAGTTCATGCCGTACACGCCGGCCAGGAACGTCATGGGCATGAAGATGGTGGCGATGACGGCCAGCACCTTCATGACCTCGTTCATCCGGTTGTTGATACTCGACAGATAGATGTCGAGCATGCCCGAGAGCGTGTCCCGGTCGTTCTCGATGGCGTCGATGACCTGGATCACGTGGTCGTACACGTCCCGGAGGTAGACCCCCATGGAGGGTCGGATCAGGGGCGATTCCAGCCGCTCCAGGCGGCTTACCACCTCCCGCAGGGGCCAGACGGCTTTCCGCAGGAACGACGCCTCCCGCTTCAGTTTCTGAAGCGCGTGCAGCGTCGCCGGGACGGGGTGCGTGAGGACCGCCTCCTCCACCTCCCCGATCCGATCCCGCATCCGCTCCAGGATCGTGAAATACCCGTCCACCAATTGATCCAGGAGGGCATAGGCCAGGTAGTCCGCCCCGTGCTGGCAGATCCGCCCCTGGCAGGAGGCGATCCGGTCCCGGACGGCGGCGAAGCGGTTCCCCTCCCGTTCCTGCAGGGACAGGACCCAATTGGGGCCGAGCACGAGGCTCACCTGCTCGGAGAGCAGCTCGCCCACGGGCCCCTCGCCGCTGCAGAAGCCCTTCAGGACGAGAAACAGGGAATCACCGGCATCGTCGACCTTGGGGCGCTGCTCCGTGTTGAGCATGTCTTCCAGGATCAGGGGGTGAAGGCCGAAGACCCCTCCCAGGCGCTCCAGGATCGCCACGTCGTGGATCCCCGCCACGTGATACCACGTCACCCCCGGCTGGTCCTGCGGGGGCCGGGTGATCCGGTCGGCCGTGACGGCGCGCTCCTCGAAATGATCCCCCTCGTACCGGATGAGCGTGACCTTCGACTCTTCCGTACGCCGCTCGCCGATGTGCACGAGCGTCCCGGGGGGAAGGCCGGCCTTCGCCGACCGCTTGGTCCTTCGCTTCGACATCGTATCCTCGTCCGGACGGGTTTCCGTCCGGGGCGGAGCCACTATCCTTAACCAAATCGCGATCCAAAGACAAACAAAAAGTGCGGAAACGAATGTGGAAACCGCGGTGGAAAGCAAGCCCCGGCGGCACCCCGGCGTCTTTCCCGTTGACATCGACCCCCTTTCTCCATACAGAGGAACGACTTCAAGAAAGGCGGAGGAAGACCATGACGGAGACGCTCCTGGACCAGCAGATCGACGCCGTGGCCGAGATGATCGCCCGTTCGACCGACATCGTCGTTTTCACCGGTGCCGGCGCCAGCACCGAGTCCGGCATCCCCGACTTCCGGAGCCCCGGGGGGATCTGGACGAAGTTCGACCCCGAGGACTTCACCATCGACAAGTTCCTCTCCAGCCCCGAGACCCGCCGGAAACAGTGGCGGTTCCTCCTCGAGAGCGGGCTCTTCACTGCCGCCGAGCCGAACCGGGCCCACCAGGCCGTGGCGGAGCTGGAGCGGATGGGGCGGCTCCGGGCGGTCATCACCCAGAACGTGGACAACCTGCACCAGAAGGCGGGGAACAACCCGGAACGCGTCTATGAACTTCATGGCAACATGGCCTGGGTGAAGTGCCTCGAGTGCCGGGAGCGCTACTCCCTGGAGTCGATCCTCTGGCAGTCCGTCGGCGGGCCCGGTGTCCCCGCCTGCGAGAAGTGCCGCGGCATCCTGAAGCCCGACGTGATCTTCTTCGGCGAGATGCTCCCCCCGGAGACCCTCCGGGACGCCACGGACCACGCCCGGAGCTGTGACCTCTTCATCGTCATCGGCTCGTCGCTGGTGGTCTATCCCGCCGCCTACATGCCCGCCTACGCCAAGGAGGCCGGGGCCCGACTCGTCATCATCAACATGACGCCCACCCCCTACGACCTGGAAGCGGACCTGGTCCTCCAGGCCGGCGCCGGGGACGCCATGGAAAAGATCATGGCCCGCGTCCGGAGCAGGCTGTCCTGACATGTGCCTGATTCTCCTGGCCTGGCAGGCCCATCCTCAATACCCGCTGATTCTCGCGGCCAACCGGGACGAGTTTTACGACCGGCCCACGGCGGCGGCGGACTTCTGGGAGGAGCGGCCCGACATCCTGGGCGGACGGGACCTCCGGGACGGGGGCACCTGGCTGGGCATCACCCGCCGGGGCCGCTGGGCCGCCCTGACGAACTACCGGGACCCCCAGACCGTCCGGGCCGGGGCGCCCTCCCGGGGATGGCTGGTGCGGAACTTCCTGGAAGGTTCGGATTCCCCGGCGGCCTACCTGGAGCGACTGGCCCCCCGGGTGCGGGAGTACAACCCCTTCAACCTCTTCGCCGGCGATGCGGAATCCCTCCACATCGTCTCCAGCCGGGGCTCCTCCGGTCCCGTTCCCCCGGGCATCCACGGCCTCTCCAACGCCCTCCTGGACACGCCCTGGCCCAAGGTCCGCCGGGGCCGCGAGGCCTTTCGGCGTCTCCTGGAGCGGCATTCCGAGCCGGACCCGGATGCCCTCTTCCAGTGCCTGGCGGACATGGAGCGAGCCCCCGACGGGGACCTTCCGGAAACGGGGATCGGCCAGGACTGGGAGCGGATCCTGTCGCCCCTGTTCATCACGAGCCCCGTGTACGGGACCCGGTCCTCGACGGTCCTCATGGTGAACCGCTGCGGCCGGGTCACCTTCATCGAGCGGTCCTTCCAGGATTCCCCCGAACCCTGGATGACGGCCCGGTTCGAATTCTCGCGGGAGGGCTCGCCATGAGCGGACGGGAATACCCTGACCGGCCCCGGGTCGGCGTCGGGGCCATCGTGATCCGGGAGGACCGGGTCCTCCTCGTGCAGCGGGGCATCGAGCCCAGCCGCGGACTCTGGGCCATCCCCGGGGGCTCCCTGGAACTTGGTGAAACGATTCAGGAAGGGGCCGAGCGGGAGATCCTGGAAGAGACGGGCGTCGTCATCCGGGCGGGAGAGCCGGTCTACACCTTCGACTTCTTCGAGCGCGATGGGGCGGGGAGAATCCGCTTCCACTACGTCATCGTGGACGTTCCCGGGGAGTATGTCTCCGGCCAGGTCCGGGGCGCCGACGACGCCGCGGACGCCCGCTGGCTTTCCCCGGAGGAACTGGACGCCCTGCCGGTCTCGCCCAACACGCTGCGGGTCCTGCGCAAGGTCGGCTTTCTCCGCTGACAAGACCCGAATCGCCACGGAATCGGTCCCGGAGGATGCGGCAGCGGACCGGCCCGCGGGCGGTCCGCCGTGGATCGAGGCAAACAGGCTGATGGAAGAGGCAAGCGGCATGGAATTCTTTCTCTGCGTCCTGGGGCTGGTCTTCATCGTCGAGGGCCTGCCCTATTTCGCCTTCCCGGCGCAGATCAAGCAGTACCTGTCCAAAGTCACGGAAATCCCGGACCGGACGCTCCGGATCCTCGGCTTCGCGGCCGTCGTCACAGGGCTTTTCCTGGTCCATCTCGGCAGGCAGTAGGATGGATCCGTCGGACTTCGACTATTTCCTGCCCCCCGAGCGGATCGCCCAGGAACCGGCGGACCGGCGCGACCGGGCGCGCCGGCGGGTGGTCCGGAGGGACCGGCGCGAA